>DAHVFG010000123.1:0-8026 GCA_027317125.1 Chloroflexota bacterium
GAGGTAGAGATGGTAGTGCTGGTAACAGACAACCTCAACACCCATGGGCCATGGGTGCTGTATGAGTGCTTCTCACCACAGGAGGCCAGGCGTATCTCGGAGCGGATCGAGTGGCACTACACACCAGAACATGGAAGTTGGCTCAACATGGCGGAGATAGAGCTATCAGCGTTAGGGCAGCAGTGTCTTGACCGACGCATTCCAGACATAGAGACCTTAGCCCAACAAACAGCAGCCTGGGAGCAACAGCGCAACAATCAGCAAGTCACAATTAACTGGCAATTCACTACCGCCGATGCCCGCATCAAACTACGTCATCTCTACCCAACCGTCACTATTTAGCTGGCAAGGTACTAGTGGGATTGACCGGAAGAAGGCAGGAGCTGTGCCCAGCACTTCTCCGTCAGCTTGTAGGAGCAGTCGGCCAGGCGAAGTGATCCCTATCTGGCGGGCGCGGCTTACCTTTACCTTTGGGTGGGTGATATGGCTGCCGTCATAAACACGAGGCACGTTGCGTAGCAGCTCCAGCTTACTCAGGTCGCCCAGCACAACAACATCGAAGAGGCCATCTGAGATGCGAGCGTCAGGGGCGATCTTCATTCCGCCGCCGAAGTACTGGCCATTCGCCACTACTATGCTATTTAGCCGAGCGTGCCAGGCCGCACCGTCGTCCAGCCGCGCCAATATGCGCTTGTTGCGGTAGGTGCCGAGAGTAAAAAGCAAACTACTGAGATATGGGATGTTGCCCCCGAGGATGTGAGAGCCAGTGTTGGCGCGCACGGTCACTTCGGCATCAAAGCCCATCCCCGCCGCATTAGCAAAAAAGCGCGCACGTTCTTCCCCTCCAAAGGCGCAATAGCTTACATGGCCCAGGTCTACCTGCTCGGTGCGCCCCGTCAGCAGGCGTGCACAGGCTGCCCCAACGTCTGACGGGATGCCTGCGGAGCGTCCAAAGTCGCTGCCTCTACCTGCCTGTATCAGACCTATCGCTATATTGCTCCCTTGAGAGCTTTCAGCCTCGGCAGGATTCTTTATCCCGTTCACCGCCTCAAACAGGGTACCGTCACCCCCTATGACCACTACCGCGCTACACCCTGATACAGCCGCTGAACGCGCCAGCCACACCGCGTCGCCCCGCCTACTTGTCACCGCGCTTTTGTAGCGCAGACCGGCAGCGCCCAGGGCACCCTCTACGAGAGACAAGAGCGCGGTGCCGCGCCCCACACCCGACACAGGATTGCAAATCAGCATAACCCAGCCTTCAAGAGGATGCATATGCCAGATAGAACCTCGCTTTACAGGAATGTTACCTCTTATACACAATTTACATGAGCGTGCAAAGACAAGTGAAGCGGTAAGTGTTCAGGTTTGGGGCAGAGCAAAGTTCAAGAGGTATCTGTGCGCCACATGCCCTCACCCTATGCCCCTCTCCCATGAAGGGAAGGGGCTTTACGCATGCTGAATATCAGGGAGGGGACACCCGTGTAACCCCGTCAGGGCATAGCCCTTGTACCCCTATTCTCAACGCTTTACGTTCCACGAGTCCGCTCCAATCCTAACCGCTTTCGACCGCTGAACGCCTACCACATAAGCGTCACCAACTTGCCTTGCAAGTACTTATTTCCTATTTTTTTTGATGCAGATTCCGTATGGACACACCAGAGTAAAGGGGTTATCATCCGAAAGCCTCGCATGTTCTATGGCAGAAGGAGCAAACCTTGACCATGTCACCTCATCGCCTTGCCGCCTCCGCAAGACACCTAGCAGCTACTGTTACCCTGGCCGGACTTATCCTTTCGACTTCCCTCCTTAGTAATTTAGATATAGCATCAGCCGCCGCACCATCGCCTACAGCGCCAAATACGCGTTACTATGCTAACGTGGGCCACGCAGTCAGTGGCGCTTTCCTCAACTTTTATGACAGCTATGGAGGGGTCAACATCTTTGGCTATCCAATAAGCGACGTGCTAATAGAAAATAACAGGCCGGTGCAGTATTTCGAGCGGCAGCGCTTTGAATACCACCAGGAAGCAGCAGGCACACCCTATGAAGTGCAGCTAACTTTGCTTGGCAAAAATGCCGCCCCCGGCAACATGCTCTCAACTACACCAGCAAGCAACCCTGGGTACAACATCGTCCTCTTCAAAGAAACCCAGCACTCGGTAGCAAACCCTTTCCTCGACTACTGGAAAGCAAACGGCGATGTAAGGGTATTCGGTTATCCGGTTTCCGAGGCTACATACCAGAATGGCCTGCTGGTGCAGTATTTCGAGCGTGCCCGCATGGAATACCACCCGGAAACGGCTAGCGCAGGCTATTCGGTGGAGCTAGGCTTGCTTGGCAAAGACTACCTGAATCAGCACTCCGACGTGGCACGCGCTGCCCAAACACAGGCGATGAGCCTGGAGCAAGCCATAACGCAGACCGCACCGCGCCCTGCACCCTCTTCAAGCAGTGGCCAGGGCGGCACACAACAGGTTGCAGGCCAACGAGCGCTTAGCAGCGCCGAGAACGACCTCATGGTCCGCATCAACGGGGCACGTAAGGCAGCGGGCTTCGTGCCTGTAACTCTCGACAGCAGATTAGCCACAATCGCGCTCAGCCGCTCGCAGGACATGGCAAACAACCAGTATTTCTCGCATACAACGCCGGCAGGTGCTAACTTCCTGACGATGCTCAAGAGTAGTAACATCGGCTTTAAGACCGCAGGCGAGATAATCCACAACAACAACTACAGCCAGGCCACAAGCTCTTTGCAAGCCTACAACGCCTTCATGAACTCCCCACCGCACCGTGAGATCATCATGGACCCGCGCTTCACACAGGTGGGCGTAGGTGAAGCCACAGACAGTAAAGGCTATCACTACTTCACAGTTATTTTCCTACAGCAGTAGGTGTGCTCAACAGGCTGTGGCTGAAGTGTTGGGTCTTCGTGTATTTGATTACCGCCTGCTGCTGTGAGCTACAAACTCCAGCAGATCGCTGCGGGTGATCAGCCCTAGCGGTTGGCCTGCTTCTTCAACCAGCACAGCCGAGTTATTCGCGAGCAGTGCGGGCACCACTCGCTCTACCTCTTCCGCTACGTCTACTAGCGGGAATGGAGGGTCCATCACGCCCTCTACACTTTCATCTACCAGGCTCGAATCGCGAAAGACGCGCTCCAGCAGGTTGCGCTCCTGTATTGAGCCGATCATTGAATGAACATCGTTGAAAGGCCCCTGCCCGTTGCCGTTACCCACCCCTGCGCGGGTCACAGGAAGCTGCGAGATGCCATACTGGTGCAGCAGCTCTATGGCTTCGCGCACGGTCTTATCGGCGGGTACAGTCACAAGCGTGGGAAGTTCTCGGCCCCGCTTGGCTACAAGGTCGCGCACGCGGGCATGAGTGGGCAACCTATCGAGGAAGCCGTTGTCGCGCATCCAGGCGTCGTTGTAGAGTTTGGAGAGATAGCCGCGCCCGGTGTCGGGAAGCAGCACCACGATGTTTTTGCTTTCACCCATGCGCTCGGCCACCTTCAAGGCTGCCCACACAGCAGTGCCACCTGAGCCTCCGATGAGGATGCCCTCCTCGCGGGTCACGCGGCGGGCGGTGTCAAACGAGTCGCGGTCGGTGACCATGAGCCACTCGTCCACGACATTGCTATCGAAGGTGCCGGGCATGAAGTCTTCGCCGATGCCTTCTACTTTATACGGACGCGCGCGATCACCTGTGTAGATTGAGCCTTCGGGGTCGGCGCCCACCACCCACACGCCGGGGTTTTGCGCCTTGAGGAAGTTGCCGATGCCTGAGATGGTGCCCCCTGTGCCTACGCCGCAGACCAGCACGTCCACCTTGCCGTCCATCTGCCGCCATATCTCGGGCCCAGTTGTTTCGTAGTGGGTGCGGGGATTAGCCGGGTTGAAATACTGGTTGGGTTGGAATGCACCCGGTATCTCGCGGGTGAGGCGGTCGGCCACACTATAATAGCTTTCGGGACTTTCTCGCGGCACCGAAGTGGGGGTAGTCACGACCTCCGCGCCGTATGCCTTGAGAAGGGCTATCTTCTCCTGCGACACCTTATCAGGCATCACAAAGAGGGTCTTGTAGCCCAGGATAGCAGCGGCGATTGCCAGCCCCGTGCCTGTATTGCCGGAGGTAGGCTCAACTATGGTGCCATGAGGCTTGAGCAGGCCGCGCTCTTCGGCGGCGCGTATCATCGTTATGCCGATGCGATCTTTCACCGAATTACCGGGGTTGAACATCTCCAGCTTGGCAAAGAGGGAGGGCTTGAGGCCCTTGCCAAGCCGCGACATACGCACGATCGGCGTCTCGCCAATCGTATCGAGAATGCTATCGTAGACTTCCATCTCTTTTCCTTTCAGGATCGAGGCGGCACTTCCCCTGGTCCGGGTGATCCGTACTTCGAGTAGCTCTCGAGGGCTAAGGATAGTCAGTTGCAATGGGATTATAGGGGGCAGTGGGTTGCAAGTCAATCTCATCGTGCAGGCGTATCCAGGGCACAAGAGGCCGATTCGCTCCCGAAGCGCTAAAGGCAAGGCAACAGAAAAGGCACATCTTTATTCCTACACAGTACGCAATACTCCTCACGTTTCACGACCCCACCTCACCCTGCCGCACCGCCAGCAGGGTGGCGCGTTCCAGGAAGGCGGGGTCGAAGCCTGAGAGGTCGGCGGTGGTGATTAGCGCCTGGTATTGCTGGCTCCCTATCGTGTTGAGCAAATAGCCGCGCCTGCTGGCATCTAGCTCAGATAGGATGTCATCCAGGAGGAGGATGGGTGTGTCGCCCGTCTCGGCGGTCATGAGGTCTACTTCTGCCAGCTTCAGAGCTAACACGGCGGTGCGCTGCTGGCCGCGTGAGCCGTAAGCGCTCAACGGCAAATCGCCCAGTTGGAATAGCAGGTCGTCACGGTGAGGGCCAAGCAGCGACACTCCTCGGCGCACCTCCTGCGGGCGCAAATCTTCAAGCTGCTTTTTGAACTCCGCCGCTATCGTTTCCAGATGTAGTTCAAGATGAGGAATGCGGCCTCTGATAGCCGCTACATCGGGGGCTGCGGTGTATTCGTCGGCCCCCAGTGTTGCCAGCGCGCTTTCAGCCTCGATCTGCGATAAAAGATCGGGCACCAGCGCCTTGCGAGCCTCGGGAGCTACAATGGAAGGGTAGCTCAACTTTAAGCCAAGCTCGGCGGTGGGTCGCCGCTCGCGCAGCATCTTGCGTGTATCGGCGTGACCGTTGCCCGCCTCGGTGCCCGCCAGTAAGTGGTGTATAGCCTCAGCGCGGCTCGACAGGCGAGTCACAAATAACTCTCGGCGTAGCACTATGTAGGAGCCATGCCGCACAAGCTCGTCGTCCCAGTAGGCAAGCTCTTCCGCCACGTCCCGCGAGCCTGAGCCACGCCCCTGCTCACGCAGCCCTTTGAGGAGCGAATTACGCTGCGCTAGCACCTTCATATACTGCGACAGAAGGCGCACATAGCGGTGATCCATCTGCGAGATGGTAACGTCCATATAGCGGCGGCGCAAGGTAGGCGGTCCTGTGACCAGGTCTACATCCTGTGGGGTGAAGAGGACTACGTTCGCCTGCCCCACAAGGTCTATGGCGCGGCGCGCCACGCCGTTTACCTTGATCCGCTTGCGCGCTTGAGCCGAAGCTGCCAGACCGCCAGGCCCCGCAGGCTCCTCCTCGCGCACCACAAGGATCTCAACAGCGAGAGGGCCGTGCGCCCTTCCCACCTGGGCCGTCACACGGGCAAAGGGCGGCGACCCCAGGTCGTTGGGCGCGGCGAAATTGATCAACTCAAGGTCGGAAACGGCGCGTGGTGAGCGCGTGGTGGCGAGGAGATAGAGAGCCTCAAGGAGCGAGGTCTTGCCTGATGCGTTGTCCCCCTGAAGCACCGTGACCCCCTGCGACAGATCAAGTTGCAGATGACGGTAGTTGCGAAACTCATCGAGAGTCAGGTGCTGGCAGTACATGGGAAATTATGAATTATGAATTGAATACCTATCACTCGTAATTGGTCATTCACAATTACCGTCGGTATCTCACTGTGCCGGAGGACTTGTCTTTGTTCAGGCGGCGGTTGAGGTGCAAACCTTCGAGCACAAACTCTACGGCAGCAGCGGCTGAGGTAGGCTTGCCTTGCGCCTCCAGCTTGGTGATAGCGCTCTTCATCCCTTTCAAGTCGGAAGCCTGGTGTACATACTCCATAGAGGGCATTGTGTCGCTGATCTCGATGGTCATGCCATTGTGGAAGCGGGTTACTACATCATCAAAATCGCCCACAGAGAAGCGACGATTCCAGGCGGCCAGCACAGCGCCCTGTATCAACTTATCAATAACTTTGTCCTCGCGTACGTCGCCTACCGACTCGATCTCAATCTTACCGGCAGTTGAGGCGGCGAGCGATGATAGGTCGGAGATGCGAGGCACTACGCGGTTCTCGTTGAGCTTGATAGAGCGTTTGAGGGCGTTGCTGATAAGGTTCTCGTAGTTGGCGATAGAGACGCGCACCGACACGCCTGATCTCTGCGAGATATCGGGGTGGCGGCGGGCCAGATGTGTTATCTCGGCGATTACCTCTTTCATGTACTGAGGCACTTCCACTTCATAACCGCTCGTGGAGAAATTCTGCCGCTCTTGCTCCATGATGTCCATTTCCTGGTCGAGCGTTGTCGGGTAGTGAGTGCGTATCTGCGAGCCTGCGCGGTCCTTGAGGGGTGTGATAATGCGCCCACGATTGGTGTAATCTTCAGGGTTGGCGGAGGCCACCAGATAGATGTCGAGGGGCAAGCGCACCTTGTAGCCTCTGATCTGCACATCGCGCTCTTCGAGGATATTGAGCAAGCCCACCTGTATTCTTTCGGCAAGGTCGGGTAGCTCATTTATGCAGAAGATGCCGCGATTGGTGCGGGGTAGTAAGCCGTAATGGATGGTCATTTCATCAGAGAGATAGCGGCCTTCCGCCACTTTGATAGGGTCTATCTCGCCTATGAGGTCTGCTATCGTGATGTCGGGGGTGGCGAGCTTTTCGCCGTAGCGCATGTCGCGGGGTATCCACTCGATCTCAACGAGGTCGTCGTGCTCGGCGACGAGCGCCTTGCCCTCCGCGCTGATAGGGTCATACGGGTCGTCGTTGACCTCACTCCCTTTGATGATAGGGATTTCTTCGTCGAGCAGGTTGATCATGGCGCGGGCCAGGCGGGTCTTGGCCTGCCCGCGCTCGCCAAGGAATATTATATCCTGCCCGGAGAGAATCGCGTTCTCTACCTGTGGGATAACTGTATCTTCGTAGCCGATGATGCCAGGAAATATAGGCTGGTTGTCGCGCAGCTTGCGAATGAGGTTCTTGCGCATCTCTTCCTTCACGGGAAGCACCTGGTACTCGCTCTGGCGAAGCTCGCCCAGAGTACGCGGTTTGGCTGGTCTCTGTGCCATGAAAACTCTATCCTTCTCTAGCTTCTATAACTAAGCTCGTGATTAGGTGCCCGGCGGCGAATAAGAAAAAGGCGCAGGGGATCTCGCGCCTGATGCGCCCATGCAGGACGCTACTCTCTTGAATAACTATACGCTTTCGAGGCGGCGGGGTCAAGGTACAACCCTTGACACATTGACAAGCGACCATATACTCGCAGCTACACAGCCCAGGCAAAGTTCCGCACAGAGCGGTACATCCGCTTGCTTGAAGAGGAGACAGCTAGTGCCGCAGCATCCGCTCGGAGAGGTTTACGGCTTTCCTGTAAACAATCTATCGGCCCAGGCCATGTATATGCGAAGCAATAGTCTTTGCCCATTCAACAACAAAGGGCCGAAGTGCACGAAAGATAGCATCGTTGACCCACTTGGGGTTTGTAGTGTAACAGAAGGGAATGTCACAACGATTACATGTCCTGTGCGTTTCCGCCAAGACTGGATTATTGCTGTTAATGCCGCAGCTTTCTTCTTTCCTAACCACCGCTCGTGGACTGCGCTTACTGAGGTTCGTCTAAGAGATAAGAACGGGCAATCTGCTGGCAATCTAGACATGGTGAT
>DAHVFG010000124.1:0-7822 GCA_027317125.1 Chloroflexota bacterium
ACATTGCTATTGCCGGTGAGGGGTTGTGTAGCCGTAGCTGCTGGGGTTACGGGAGGCATGATTTGCGCCTGGGCTGGGGCAGAGCCTACGCCCGTTGAGCCGTTGTCGAGAGGCCGCCAGGAGTTACCCTCCAGCGTTTCGATTTGCATGATAGGGTGTACTTCCCAGATGGTGCCCCGGGTCTTGGCTATCTGGTCGGGGTGCTCAGGGTCCATCATTAGCCAGCCGCTTATGCGCACCCTGGTCTTGCTGGAGGCTATTTGCGAGATGCGTGTGATAGTCCATGCCGGGTGTACAGCCAGCACTCTGGGCGTGGTCTCGACTATCACCGATTGGTCGCGCGCCTTGGTGGGGTCGTCTACCAGCCAGATGTGATAGTCCACCAGTTTCACCGAGTGGCAGTTAACCGACTCAGGGCTTTCCTTGCGGGCCAGCGCCAGGTAACCTTCTACTTGTAAGGGTGTGCCTTCGTACTGAGCAATAGCTGCCTGGTCCTGGGGCGACCATTTGGCTCTCGGCTGTTGCTCTATGGATTTGGGCCAGGTAAGGGCAAGTATAGATGCAACTGTAGTAGGCTGCCATTGGCCCTCGTCTATGCGGTTCTTCAACGTATTAAGGATCGGGTCGCCCCCATCGCCCGAAGGCGGGCAGCCCTGAAAAGTCCGGTCTATGGGCTGAGGCTTGCCTGAGGCAGGCGATATACCCGACTGGTTGCCAACAGTAGTGACAGGGGTAGTGATAGTGGCAGGAGTAGTGGTTGCAGCATCATTTGTGCATGCAACGCCGAACAGCCCAACCAGGAGCAGCACTATAGTTGTGATAAATAGTTTCCGTCCCATTTGTAAGTCCTCACTAGCCCCTAATCTCTAATTCCTCGGTCCAGTGTTTGCCTGCATGCTTGAAGCACGGGCTGAGCGGAAAGATCAGTGAGGCAGGGGCGCGGGCCGCAGCCTTCTCGCAGGCCCAGCGTATGGCCTCTGTAGAAGCATGGCATACATGGCAACTCTCGCGCCACAATTGTGTGGGGGTTTGCTTCTCCGGGGGGCGTGTAGGGTCCCCAGGCCTGCTGGTTTGATGGGCCAAAGACTGCTACAACGGGCGTCTGCATCGCGGCGGCTATGTGCATCGGCCCGCTATCGTTGCCGAGGAAGAGATCACATCTCTCAATAAAGGCTGCTGTCTCATGTATGCCGGTGCGCCCTGCCAGATTATATACATGCTTGCCGCAGCCAATGAGCCTTTCTAGCTCTGAAGCAAGGGCGATTTCGTCAGGACCGCCGAGGATTGCAATAGTTGCGTTGTGCGACTCTATCAGCCCTTTTGCAACCCGGGCAAAGCCCTCCGCGGGCCAGATGCGCGCCAGGCTGTAAGCCCCTGCTCCGGGGTGTATGGCTACCAATGGCCCACCGGGGGTTATGCCTGATGCTGATATTAGCTGCGCGGCCCTTTCTCTCTCCTCATCGCATAGAGGTATGCACGGTCGCCAGCCCCCTGAAACGTCCGCGCCCAGCAGAGCGGCAACCTGAAGCCAGTAGTCAGCTTCGTGCATAGCGCCGAAGCCGCGATCCGGCACATGCCTGGTGAGGAAGCGCACCTGCCCGTTATCGAGGCCAGCCACCATGTCCGCGCCTGTGGCGAACGAGAGGGTATGAAACTTGATTATACCGAAGCGCAGGGTGAAGTGGTGAAATATAACAACAGCATCGTACCTGGCACGTCTGAGGCTGATGAGGAAGCGGGCGGTGCGCATCAGGCTGGGAAGGTCGAGTAGGCCGCCGAGGGTGTCGAAGGTGAACTTGTCGAAAGTGATAATCTTGTCTACGAAGCGTGCCCCGTGCAGCAGCTTAGCAGAGCCTGGGGGCACAAGTAAATCTATGCGAGCGCGGGGTTGGGCTGCCCTCAAAGCCTGCAAAGCTGGCGTGACGGCCAGGAGGTCGCCGAGGTCAGCGAGCTTAATAGCCAGTATGTGCTTGAAGTGCATGCTAACAGCTGAGGCCGAAGGTTGATAGGGCATGGCTATATTATACATCGGATTAAGAGCTATATCCCCCGGCACTAGCCATGCACAAAGCCCCTATCCCCTTGTGGGAAGAGCCAGGAGTAAAGCCCCCTCTCCCTTCATGGGAGAGGGGCATGGGGTGAGGGCAGGTGAGGGGAGGTGAGGGCGGCGCCGCCACCCGCACAGGCACGACTTGGACTTTGTTCTACTCTAAACCTTAACATTTCCAATTTCGCCGGTTCATTGCGAATACAAGTAGGATTTGGTAAAATCCTCTGGTGCATAGGCACGTTGGGAGCATTGGAGCATCAGGATGCGGGCAGACACAATACTGGTTATACCCTTCGCTGACGGCATTGGCGATTTCATTAATGTACAACCTCTGCTGGCGGCACTCAAGCGCCGTTTCCCGGAGGCCGACTTTACTGTCGCCGCCTCTGAGCATGGCAACCAGCTTATCAACGACCCGACAGTAGAGGTGCTGAAGCCTGCGGGCTTCAACTATGAGCCGGGGCGCATGGCTGTCGCGCTGCGGCCTCTTTTACCACAGAAGCTGCTGGCGTGGATGGCGGGGCCTATGTTCGACCATGAGCTTGGGCCTTTTGACCTGGTTATCAACTTCTTCTATGCCTGGGAGCGGGGCATGGATTTTCGCACCTACTGGACGCCTCAACTGCCCCTTGTGCCCGGCGCGGTGCATTCTCTAGACTATCTTGCCAACGAGATCGAGCGCGAGCTTGACCTGGTTGTCACCCAGGAGCAGCGTAAGCCGCGCCTGGTGCTGCGCCCTTCCGCCACGCGCTGGGCCTCACGCTTCTGGTTTGAAAAAGAGCTTGAAGAAGAAAGGGTGGTTGCCCTCGTGCCGTCGTCCAATATGGCGATAAAGCGCTGGCCTCTCTCCTCATGGCGCAAGCTGGGGGCGCATCTCAGTGAGCTAGGTTATCGTACGCTTTTATTTTGCGAGCAGCCTGATAGCCCTATAAGCCGTGCTTTTGCCGAGTCTTCAGCTATTCCTGTTTTCACCTCGCTTGACAATGTTGCCGGATTGCTGGCAAAGTGCGACCTTGTTGTGGGGGTAGATACCGGGCTGCTTCATATGGCGGGCGCGCTGGATGTACCCTGGGTGGGCCTCTTCGGGCCTACTAACCCGCAGGTGACAGGGCCGTACGACCCGCATGGCGGTATCGGGTTGGTAGCGCCTTTTGATAAAGTAGCTTCCTGTGGCGGGTGCTGGAAGCACTTTAAGTACGAAGATGACACATGTCGTACTCTCAAGCACGGCTCGTGCATGGGACACCTCCAGGAAGCCGAGGTATTACAAGCCTGCCTGAAGCTGTTGCAGGCACCCCGAACTTTTACCCCACGCCCCTACAGTTACCCCGCCCCCGGTGTGCTCGTGCCCGATTGGGCAGGGGTACAGATAGCGTAGGCGTGAAGCGTGATAATAGAGAGGTAACACAGTGAGCGCTATCGCTATTCACGGCTTCGGCAGGATCGGCAGGTCAGCAACCAAGGCTGCTATCAACAATAAGCTCTTCGCGCCTTTCTCCGTCTCAGATATCAGCGACCTCTCTACATTGGCCGCTCTTTTTGCGTACGACACCAACTATGGGCGTTGGCCTGAGCCTGTTGGTGTGGAGAATGGCAAGCTGATTATCGGCGACAAAGAAATCGTCTTCTTCAACACCTCCGAGGGTCTGCCCAACTGGGGAGACCTGGGGGTGGATGTGGTAGTTGATTGCACAGGCAGGGCTGTCACCCGCACAGGAGCAGGGGAGCATTTGAGGCATGGCGCTAAAAAGGTGCTGGTGAGCGCTCCAAGCAAGACGTTGCAGGACTGCGATGCGGTGCTGCTGCCTGGCATCAACCTCGACGCGTACAACCCCGAAAGGGATCACATTATCAGTATGGCAAGCTGCACCACCAACGCCCTCGCGCCTATGGTGAAGGTGCTACTGGAGAAGTTCGGGATCGAAGTGGGTTTCTTCTCAACAGTACACGCTTACACGAACAGCCAATCGCTTACCGACCAGCCGATGCGTGACAGGCGCGACTCCTGGGCGGCAGCCGAGAATATTATCCCCTCTCCGTCGGGGGCTGCCAAAGCCCTCAACTTCATCTGGCCCGATTTGCAGATTACCGGCAAGGCGTACCGTGTGCCTGTGCGCACAGGCAGTATAGTGGAGTTGGACGTGCTACTTGGCCGCGAGACCTCAGTTGATGAAGTGAAGGATATTTTCCGCCGGGCCGCTGCTGAGAAGCCGCTCGCGGGGGTCATGGGAGCGCTTGAAGAGGAGTATGCGTCGAGCCGCATCGTTGGCGAATCGATCTCATCGTATGTAGACTTGCCATTGGTGCAGGTGATGGGCGGTCGGATGCTCTCGATAGCTGCGTGGTACGATAACGAGATGGGTTATGCCACCCGGTTAGCGGAAACAGCCCTCATGCTGGCGGAGCGTCCTGTGCCGCCCGCGTCTATTCTGACGGGGCAGACCACCCCAGCGCTGAGCTAGCTATTCGATAGCGCTTACTTCCGTAAATACTGAACCCTCAATCCTCATTGTTCAGCACTTGTAGTGTCTCTCTGGCGCAGCGTTCCCAGGTAAATTGGGCTGCCCTTTCTACGCCCCGGCGTGATAACTCTGCTCTAAGTGGTTGGTCCTCAGCCAGGCGTTGTACGGTGCTTGCCCAGGCTTGTGGGTCATGAGGGTCGAGCAGGATGCCTGCGTTGTCCACCACCTCCGGAACAGAGGAAGCGGTTGATGCCAGCACAGCTGTGCCGCAGGACATCGCCTCCAGCACAGGCAGCCCAAAGCCCTCGTAGAGGGAGGGGAAAGTTAGGGCTATAGCCCCTGAGTAGAGGGCGGGCAAGTCGTCGCGCTCCACATAGTCGGCTAGCTTGACTAGATTGCCGAGCCGCGCCTCCTCTATTTGTTGCAAGAGGGTGTTGTATAGCCAGCCTCGTTTGCCCGCCAGCAGAAGTTGCGGCGGATTCTCCATTTGAGCGGCTAGTTTGCCCCAGGCTTCCACAAGGATGCCCAGGTTCTTGCGCGGCTGCAACGTGCCTACGTGGATGCAGTATGGTTGGCTCACGCCGTATCGCGCCGCCGTTTCTTCGATCTTTCGCTCGTTTGTGACAGGCACGAATATAGGGTCGCGACCATGATAGATGACCGTTATTTTGTGGGGCGATATTCTGTACTTATCTATCAAGTCGCGCCTGGTGGCTTCGGAGATAGCGATTACTTTGCCGGCTACGCGTGCGCTAAAGATAGTCGAGAGGTGCAGATAGAAGCGGGATGCGCGTGTGTGCGCCTGTGGGTAGTGGAGATAGCCGAGGTCGTGTATGGTGACTACGGTGCGGCGTGGGTGCCACAGTGGTACAACGTGCGAGGGGACGAAGAGCACGCCGGGTGGCCTCGTCGCCATCTCCCATGACAACCTGATATGCGTCCAGAGGCGCGGGAAAGATATAGCCCTGACTCGCCAGTTGCCCGGTAAAGCGAAGCCCAGCCTATCGCGGACTTCCTGCGCGGAAGCGCTGTTGACATAGAGGGCAAAGCGGTAACGCTCTACCTCTGGCAATTCTGTGAGGGCGCGGAGCAAGCTGGACGAGTAGTGCTCGGTGCCTGTACGCTGCGATAGCAAGGCCCTGCTGGCATCTATACCTATGGTTGGTGGGTGAGTATGGTTCGTCACTTGGTCACTTTTTAGCTACTTTCCTGCTGCTCTGCTAATCTTGCAGGTTGCTCACTAGCTTCTCTACCTCGTGCAGCACCATCGCGGGCGTGATTGCCTGCATTTCCGGGCCGCCTTCGAGGGATAGGGAGCCAACGTCTAGCTGCATGGTGGGGTGGGTGCCGGGGGCGCGGAACGCTCTGTGCTTGTGGGGGTCGCCCCATGGCCCCCATATCTGCTCGTCGCTGGGGCCGTAGAGATGCAGGGTAGCTTTGCGCAGGGCATCGGCTATATGAAGGGGGCCACTATCCACCCCCAGCACTATCTCCGCATGACCCAACACCCAGATCAGCTGCGCGATGTTGGCGGTTTGCCCTGCTATATTCATTATCGCGTGCCTTTCTCTTTTGTCTGGTGCGGCTATTTCCGCCATTATAGCCTCTGCCAGCGCCCTCTCGTCGGGCGAGCCTGTGATGGCTACCGCCCAGCCTCGTTCCGCTAGCTGTAGGGCGACTTCTGCCCAGCCTGGTATTGTCCAGAGCTTGTTAGCGGCGGCTGTGCCGGGGTGTATTACTGCCCGGTGCGGCGCCTCCAGCCATTCTGCAAGCAGGCCCTGAGGCGGTGGTTCTGCCTGCGGTGTACGGAGTGGCGGCTCTCCGGCGTTGCGGCTCACCTGCATTAGCCGTGCATCACCTGTGTGCTTTGTCCCTGCGATCACTGCCAGTATGAGCGCCAGCTCTTGCTCTACTTCGTGCCTGCCGGGGATGTAGGGCGCTTTGTTTGTGAGCCAGGGCGCTGTGCCTGGTGTGTCGTATCCCCACCGGCGCGGGATGCCCGCTGCCCAGAGGAGGGCCGCCCCCCACCAGTGGTCGAACCTGAGGACGATGCCGAGGTCGTACCGGTCGTGTGCCACTTTCCGCGCGTACTCGCCTAAGAGATTGTAAGGCCGCAGAGGTCCGGCGCTGCTTTTCACTATACCGGGGAAGGGGATTACTTCAACCTTATCAAGGTTGGGGTTATCCACCCACATCGCTCTGCCCCATGGCCCGACAGCGCCCGTGATCTGCGCTTGCGGAAAGGCTTGTCTGACAAGTTGCAGGGCAGGTGTCGCGAAGAGTAGGTCGCCCAGGTGATCAGGGCGCAGCACTAATATCCGTTGTATGCCGTTTTGCCTTCGTCGCCTGCGCATGGCGTTGCGAGCCGCCGCCCTGCTGTGCATCGCCCGGACAAGGGTATGCCGCGCCTCTCTCTTGCCCCTGCTTAGCAAGGCTAGCCGACCTTCCCGCCCAGCGGTATCTCTGCCCAGGTGTCCCAAACGCCATCGCTCATCCTGGCTTTCACCAGCACACGCTCTACATCGAAGCCTATATAGAGGCGCTGGACGGATAGCTCGTCGTAGACGGCTGCCAGCTCCTGCGGGTCCGAGAAGACGCCAACTGTCAGATGCGGCACGAAGCCGGCGGCGTACTTGCCCCCGTAAGCGGGATATTCGGGGAACTCATCGAGGATAGCACGATAAAGAGAGTGGATGCGCTCGTTATCTGCCAGACGCAGGTAGAGGATACCCGAAGCGCGGAAGGTGCTGAAGCCTCTGAAGGATAAGCGCCTCGGCGGGCACTTTGCCAGTAGCTGTCTCAATCGCGGCTCGGCTTCCGCCAGCTTATCATAAGGGACGAATGGGTAGGTGACCGTCACATGCGGCTCTATATGATGTATGATGTCGGGCATGTAGAGGCGGCGATAGTGATCGGCGTAGCCGCAAACGTCGGGGGGCGGCACGATCACGATAGAGGTTTCTCCGGTTGGATGGTACTGCTCGGTCATGCTTTCACCATAGCCTGGGAATATAGTTTATCCACTGCTGCCCACACCTGCTCGGCAGTTACCGCCTCATGGTAGAGGGCGTTGCCCTGGGCGGCGCGGCGCAATGCCCCGGCATCGGAGGCGACCCGTTTGGGGGCGACAACTATGCTATGGCCCGACGGGTCCCAGGGCCCAAATCGGGTGGGGTCGCTTGGGCCGAAGACGGCCACCACGGGGGTGCGCACGGCGGTTGCCAGATGCATAGCTCCCGTGTCGTGCCCCAGGAAGAGATTGCACTGCTTGATGAGCGCGCCCATAGCTCCCCAGTTTAGCTTGCCTACA
>DAHVFG010000125.1:0-7788 GCA_027317125.1 Chloroflexota bacterium
CTACGGGCCACCTCACGGCGAACCGCGTCAAAAGCCGATAGGGTTATCGCTTCAGGAGTTTCGTCTATGATAAGGTCAACTCCTGTGGCCTGCTCAATGGCGCGAATGTTACGCCCTTCGCGTCCAATGATACGGCCTTTCATTTCATCATTAGGCAGAGGAACAATCGAAACTGTGATTTCCGGCACGAACTCCGAAGCAGCTCTGGCCGCAGCCAGCGCCAGCACCTTACGTATGCGAGTATCAGCCTCTTCCTTGACCTCGGCTTCTACTTCGCGATACCTGCGGTTGGCGTCTATTCTGACTTCCTCCTCGATCTCGCTGAGTAAGACGAACTTGGCTTCTTCGGCGGTCATACCGGCGATGCGCTCAAGCTCTTCGCGCTGCTCTTCGCGTGCGCTGTTCATTTGAGCTTGCATCGCTTCGATTTCTCGCTCCTGGGCGCCAAGGGCTTTTTCGCGCTTTTCAACGGCTTCAACTTTGCGGTCGAGATTCTCCTCTTTTTGCTGCATCCTCCGCTCCTGGCGCTGCACTTCGGCCCGCCGCTCGCGGTATTCGGCCTCGACTTCGCCCCTTATCTGGTGCGATTGATCTTTGGCCTGAAGGAGTATCTCTTTACGCTGGGCCTCAACCTCCCGGATAGCCACCTGGGCTTTGTCCTCGGCAGTCTTGACCCGTTCTTCCGCCAGCTCTCTTTCTTTAGCTAGCGCCCCCCTCGATGAAAAGTACGCAGCTCCTGCGGCGACCGCGATAATCGCGAAGACGCCCGTAAGGAGCCACGCTATCCAATCTGGCATGGTACACCTCCGTATTTAGTTTTTAAGGTACGTCGCGATGACGTGATAGTACATCGTTGCGCCAGACAAGGCTAAAGCTTTGCCCGGGCAGGCCATAGAGTTCAGCAAGGGTCAGCCGGGGATACCGCCTGCCGGTACTGAAGTATGGCCCATATATCGACAGCGAAGCTGTGAATATAAAGTATCTAATTTATATAATATAACCTAAGTAGGTAGCTGTCAAGAGTTGCGCGCTTCGTAACTGTTCAGAGTTGGGGTGGAGCAATCTTCTTGGGGTATCTGTGCTGGCATACCTACCCTCACCCCATGCCCCTCTCCCTTCATGGGAGAGGGGGCTTTATTGCTGGGGAGTATATCTCCCACGAAGGGAGAGGGGCATGGGGTGAGGGCGCACAGCTACCTCTTGAACTTTGTTCTACCCTAACCCTGAACAGTTACTGCCCCAACGAAATGTGACAATCTACCCTCCTGAATGATATAGTTAGAGATAGGAAACCTTTATATGGAGAAGATGCAAAAAGATGATAAGAACAGTGTGCAAGTCAAAGATACATGGCGCTACCGTCACGGAGGCCAACCTCCACTATGTGGGCAGCCTCACCATAGACCGCGCCCTCATGGAGGCCGCTAATATTGCCCCCTATGAGTGGCTGCACGTGGTAAACGTGACCACAGGCTCTCGCTTCCAAACGTATGCGATTGAGGCTGAAGCAGGCTCAGGCGTGATAGCCCTCAATGGCGCTGCTGCTCGCCTCGGCTATACAGGTGATAAAGTAATAATCATGTGCGCCGCCTCTCTGTCGGAGGACGAGCTAAAAGATTTCACGCCCCGCCTCGTCTTCCTTGACGCTCACAACAAAATAGCTGCCCCAGGCGTTGGCGACCGCACGTGGGACGTTTCAACTGATCTACATACAGAGATGGAGATGAACGAGGTCATACGGGATTCGTAGTGCGTAAGCTGGCCCCCACGTACTACGCAACATAGACAGGGAGGTTATCATGGCAGAGCAGAGGCGGCGGAAAGGTATGCAAACACGCCTGATACATGGGGCTGAAGGAGCGAACGACACGCCTGCGGTTTCGCCCCCTATATTTCAGACCAGCACCTTCAGGCTGCGCACCCCCGAGGAAGGCGCGGAGCTGGCTGCGGAGATCGCTCCGGCCACTTTCTACACGCGCTATGGCTCGCCTAACACCAAACAAGCTGAACTTCTACTATCAGCATTGGAGGGCGCTGAGGCCGCGCTTGCCGTCGGCTCAGGCATGGCTGCGATCACTATAGCTCTCATGTCAAACCTCAAGGCGGGCGACCATGTGATAGCGCAGAACACCCACTACACCTCCGCCTTGTGGCTTTTGCAGCATACCCTTCCCAGCTTCGGCGTGGAGGTTACGCAGGTTGACCAGCGTGACGCCGAGGCGTTTGCCAGAGCTTTGCGCCACAACACAAAGGTTGTCTACACAGAGTCGCCCACTAATCCTACAATGGACCTGACTGATCTAAGAGCCACCGCTGACATCGCGCACTCGGTGGGCGCTCTTGCCATCACCGACGATACTTTTGCTTCTTCTTATAACCAGCGCCCGCTCGAGCTGGGCTACGATCTGGTGCTGCACAGCGCGACCAAGTATCTCAACGGCCACGCTGATGTAACGGCGGGAGCTATTCTAGGCTCGGAGAAGCTGCTGGCTCAGGCGTGGGAGTACTTGCGGGTATACGGCCCGGTGCTTCACCCTTTTGAGGCGTGGCTGTTGCGGCGAGGCATGCAGACGTATGGCCTGAGAATGGCTGTCCACAACCGCAACGCCTTGCAGGTAGCGCAATTTCTGGAAAGCCACCCGGCTGTGTCGCACGTCTATTACCCTGGGCTTGCGTCGCACCCACAGCACGAGCTCGCGAAGCGGCAGATGAAGGGCGGCTTCGGCGGCATGCTCTCTTTTGAGATGAAGGGCGGCTACGACGCCGCGTACAGGGCCATCGGGCGCACCGAAGTGTGCATACTGGCCGTGAGCCTCGGCGGCATCGAGACGTTAATCACCCACCCCGCTTCGATGATACACAGCCACCAATCGGACGAGGAGCGTGAACAGGCGGGTATCTCTCCCGCGCTGATTCGCCTCTCGGTGGGCGTTGAAGATGTAGAAGATATCATCGAAGATTTGGACAGGGCATTGGCAGGGGCTTAGCACCCACCTCTTGACCCGCCTGCACAGCACGTTCTTATTCCTCTACCTCTAATCGATCAGGAAGCAAGATGCAGGAAAATCCACTTGCTATTGTCCAGGCATGGCAAGATGCCGCCAACAGCCAGAATGTTGAGCGTATACTGGCGTTATCAGACTCAAATATAGAGGTAGCAGGCCCACGCGGCTCGGGTTATGGGCACCAGTTGCTGCGTGACTGGCTTGGGCGTGCAGGTCTAGAGCTTACGACCCTCCGGGCCTTCGCCCGTGACGATGTGGTTGTCTTAGCGCAGCATGGCCTGTGGCGTTCTGCCGATACAGGCCATCTGACGGGTGAAGCCGACGTTGCGTCTCGCTTCAGGGTCGCCGGTCATCGGGTTGTGCAATTTGCGCGCTACGACGACCTCGACCGCGCACTCAGCGACGCGGGCCTCAATTACTCGGACGAGCTGTTAGAAAGTTGACGAGCTGGCAGGCAACCACCTTTTGCAAGTGAGGTTGAAAAGCGCTCCGACAGAGAGAAGTCACGGCGTGTTATGCTATAATGGCTCTATGTATGAGTCGCAAGACGCGAAAAGCGAGCCGTCAAATACCAGCGGTGTTAGTGGGTCAGGAAAGCACCACGCATCGCCTCTGACTTCGATGGTTGGACGCGAAGACGAGATCGCGGAAATAGAGCGCATTCTCTACTCCGGTCAGGTGCGCCTTCTCACACTGACGGGGTCGGGAGGTGTGGGCAAGACGCGCCTCGCTCTACAGGTGGCTGCAAGGTCACACGGTCACTTCGCTGATGGCGCCTACTTCGTGCCACTTGCCCCAGTTAGCAACCCTGATCTGGCGCTCTCCACCATTGCGTAGACCCTCGGTGTGCCCGAAGCCATCGGCCAGCCCCTGCTCAACAGCCTCTGCACCGCCCTTCAGAACAAGCAGATGCTCCTCGTACTCGATAGCTTCGAGCAGCTTATTACAGCAGCCCCGCAAATAGTTGAGCTGTTACTCGCTAATCTGCGTAAGCGTGTAGCTCCGGGTAGCACAAGGCCCTAACTCTCAGCCCTTTCTCTTTGTGGAAGAGGAAGGGCTGAGAGTTAGATGCATAGGCTCTCCCTCTTGCGTGTGGGGCGGATCACTCGTATCTCAGAGCTTCAGCGGGGTATATCTTGGCTGCCTGGCGTGCGGGCAGCACTGTGGTTATCAGCGACACTATGTAGGCCAACAACACTATGCCCCCTATTTGCAGCCAGGGTATCTGGAACCTGATCGTTGGCGAGTCCTTCGCCAGGAAAGTGACGAGGTTATAAGAGAGTATGAAGCCCAGCGCCACTCCTATTAAAATGCCGAGGAGCGCGATAAAAGAGGACTCCAGGAGGAATGACGCCGCCACCATGCCGCGCTGGTAGCCTATAGCCCGCAGCACCCCTATTTGCTGGCGGCGCTCCACCACAGCCCGCGTGCTAATTACGCCAAGCGCAGCTACGCCTACTATCAGCCCCAGCGTCATAAAGCCCTGTAACAGCCCTGTCAGGCTGTTGCCTACGGCCTGCTGCTTGCGCAGGTCGTCAGCTATCACTGTTGGCTCAAGGCCGTTATTGATGAAAGCTGAACCGAGGTCGCGCCGAACCTCCTCGGCGTTCACACCCGGATTGAGACGGAAAAAGTAGGTGCCGACAGGTAGCGGCGCGGGTGTCACCTGCTGGGCCAGGACACGCGACACATATAAACCTGTGTAGGAGCTTGCTTCCTGGTTCAGCACGCCTATTATCTTCACCTTGACAGCCGGGGCGTTTGGCACGCCGGGCGCTCTCAACTCGATTTGCACAGGGTCCATTACAGTGTCGGTGCTCTTGACGCCTGACACGTAGAATGTAGGCGGGCCGCCGAAACCACCACCTCTACCTCCTGACGCGCCTATGGCTACGGGGATATAGTCTATTACCGCCAACGTGGGGTCTTTAGCCAGCGCGTCCCATACCTCCCGGTCGCTGGTGTAGCCTTTGGCGCGTATGCTGAAAGCAAACTGGTTGCTCTGTAAGAATTGCTGGTCTACGAGCCGGGCGTTGTAATAGCGCCACCCTTCGGCAAGACCGGGGTTGTTCTTCAACTCCTCAGCAGTAGGCCCGCCAAAGCTGGGAGCAGGCGCGCCCGGCTGGCGCATTTGCAACGGCAACAGAGTCTCACCCGTGATCGAGGCGAACTTGCCCTTCAAAAGGGGATCAGCGTTTATCCGGGCGTTTATATCCTTGATGGGGTTAGCATAAGACGCACTTGCCTGAATCTGGTAGCCGCCAGTCAAGCCGGGCCTGGCGGGGTCTGCCTGGCTGTTGAGGTTGGTGAGCACAGACATTACGATCAACACGAAGATGATCAGCCCGAACATGGCAATCGCCATACCTGTGCGAAAAATAGAGGCCATCGGGTAGGCAACGGCTGTCTTGAGTATCGGCCTCATCCGCCCAACTCCCCCCAACAGAAAGCTCAAAGCCCCAAGGAGCAGCTCGGAGTTATACATGATAGCCCAGACAGCGCCCGCCACCATCATGATCCCCCCGACGAAGAAGAGGTCTATGCCTGCTCCAAAGTCGGGCACGCCAAACCAGTCGTGCAGCGCATTTATCGGTAGCGCCCAGTAGATGATCAAACCCAGCCCTGATGTGGTAAAGGCTATCCGGTCGCGCACAGTGGGGCGTACGTGCCTGTGGGCGAGCAGCCATCGGATGGTCAGCCCTATAGCTATGATCGTGAGGGATGAGCCCAGGTTGAAAGCAAACCCATTTTTGCTGACCCAGCCGGCCGCAATAAGTATAATGCCGAGGCTGCCGGTGACAGGTCCGCTCTTGAAGAGCGAGAAGACCAGCGAAAAAAGCCCGCCTATACAGCCTCCTGGCTGACCCGCCGCCAGCATATCGAAGGGCGCGACAACTTGCTCCATCAGCTTCTTGTCGGGCTTCGGCATCTCAGGTATATCCCGTATCGCCGAGACTATATTCAGGCGCGACACGCGCATAGCTGAGATAGCCACAGTCAGGAAGGTGATCAACATACCGATGCAGTAGGCTACGATGAGGGAGCGAGCTTCCACATGCGGAGTCAGGGCGAAGCCGTAGCTGCCGATGGCCGAGGATATGATGCTCACCATCGCGAAGCCGACGCCCACACCGAGCGCCGCGCCGACAGCAGCTGCTCCAAGGTCGTACGCCAACCCCTCGAAGATGAACATCTGGGTCAGGTGGCTGCGCTGCGTGCCTACCGCACGTGCCATCCCCATCTCACTTTTGCGCTCGGCTGCGAGCATAGAGAAGATGAGGAATATGAGGAGTATGCCCGCCGCGATAGAAAAGAGGGCTGTGCCCACGAAAATGGTGGTAAACAAGTTGCCGATTAAATTTGCGGTGTCGAGCGCGCTCTGCTTGACTGTGTTGACCGCGTATGTTTTGTCTAACAGCCCTGTGATCTTATCGGCAACATCTTTGCTGTACTTCACCCCGTCAAGCGGACCACCTTTAAGTGAGATGTCTATCTCGGTTATCTGCCCCGGGGCATTAAAAATCTGCTGCATCTGGGGCAGGCTGATGAATGTGACGGGATACTGGTTGCTGGGAGATGCGCTTTCAACTATCTCGCGCACCTTGAAGTCGTACGCCTTGCCCGCCGCAACGATGCGGATGCTATTTCCGACTTGCGCGTTAAGCTTGTCGGCTGCGGATTGATCGAGGAGGATGTCGCCGGGCTTGAGGTTGGCAACATCGAACTCCGAGCCGGCTGTGGTGCGCAGGTTGCCGACGGTACTCTTCATGTCGGGGCCGACGCCCGTGATGAAGGTCTGGCCTGAGCCTTGATTTGTGGTCGTGTCTATAACAGGGCCGACCTGCTTCATCTGCACCGACCAGCCGTCTATGCGGTCGTCGTTGCCCACTTTAGCCTTGAGGTCGTCCAGCGTAGTTGTGCTGAAAGCAGGCACCAGGCGGTTGAAGTCGGGTGGGCCATCAAGCGCTATTTGCGGGTTGACCTTGGTTACGGAGAGGTCAGTACTGCCGAGGCTCGCGGTGAACGCCTGGCGCATCGAGTAGGTCATTGTGTCGCCTGTGCCGAAGGCCGCCGTTATGAGCAGGGTAGCCAGCATCAGCCCAAAGACGATCAAGGCGGTCTGTGCGCGGCGGCGAGGAATGTTGCGCAGCGCCAGCCGCGCCAGAATAGGCTTGCGCCACGCCATGAAGCCCACCGCCACCAGCACAACTATACTGAGGGTGAGGACCCATACCATGACTGTGTCCATTGGTATGCCGAATAGTGATTCCATTGTCTTTGGCTCCTAAGCCGTTACGCGGTACGCACTACGCGCTATGAGTCTCTAACGCACAGCCGCTATAGCTTCCTGCATGAGAGGCTCACCGCCGAGGCCGTAATCTATAATCAGGCCATCGCGCATACGGACAATACGGTCTGCGCGTGCGCCTACTTCGGGTGAGTGGGTGACTACTACGAAAGTTTGGCGGTTTTCTTTGTTGAGGCGGCAAAGCAGGTCCATAATCTCCTGCGAGGTTTCGCTGTCAAGGTCGCCTGTCGGCTCGTCTGCCCAGATAATAGCCGGGCTGGTTGCGAGGGCGCGGGCGATGGTGACGCGCTGCTGCTGCCCTCCTGATAGCTCTGCGGGGCGGTGGCTCGCACGGTCAGATAACCCCACGAGCGCCAGCGCTTCCTGCGCTCGCTTGCGAGCCTCGCCGGAAGATGAGCCGGAGACGAGCATGGGCAGCTCAACGTTTTCGACGGCTGAGAGCACGGGCAAGAGGTTGTAGAATTGAAAGACAAA
>DAHVFG010000126.1:0-7572 GCA_027317125.1 Chloroflexota bacterium
CTCCGAGGCTGGGGTTACTCCCAGGCTGTGCCAATGCCAACTCTCTTGAACCATACATGGTCAGTTGCTGGGTTGGCATATACAATGGAGATATAGTGAATGTATCGAGCGGGCGCGAAGGGCGAGCAGGCGATATGACACAAGGGTTGGTTTGGATCTACAACAGGAATACTCAAGAGTCGCAGCTCATTCCAACGCCAGATAAGGTGGGAGCCGTAATGATCACCTCTGTAGACGGCACACTCTTTACCCTTGTCGCAGGAGACCACACGCCTCCGATCACCTACACATTCGACCTCGCCACTCGCCAATGGCTCGACCCTAATGGCACTCCTATCCCTTCGCCCACTCTCACTCCCTAGCCGGTCAACCCTCATGCTGGCGGGGCAACTGTAACAATCCTCTCTAGGTGAGCAGTCTCACACTACAGGGCCAACTCTCTGTGGTTGCGCCCCGGCGAGTGGGGCCGCTATAATGGCTTATATTCTGTCAGTCAGGAGAGCCGTTATGAGGGAGCGTGCTATGGTGCAGATGGCGGAGGTGCCTGGCAAGGTGCTGGAGGGCAACCCGCTGGGCGACCCTGCCGTGCGCGAGCTCCCCGTTATTCTACCGCCGGGCTACGACCCCGCAGCTTCGCGGCGCTACCCTGTGCTTTACGGCCTTGCGGGTTTCACAGGCTCCGGCCTCGGTATGCTCAACTGGGACGCCTGGCAGCCTAATATGCCTCGCCGCCTTGAGCAGCTTTATGCCGGCGGCATGCCTCACGCCATAGTGGTCCTCCCCGACTGCTTCACGCGCCTGGGCGGGAGCCAGTATGTCAACTCGGCTGCCGTTGGGCGGTACGAGGACTACGTTGTAGAGGAGATTATCTCCTTCGTTGATGGCCACTTCCGCACTGTACCATCTCCTGAGGCGCGAGGCATCTTCGGCAAATCGAGCGGCGGCTACGGCGCTTTCATGCTGGGGATGCGCCACCCTGACGTCTTTGGTGCGCTCGCCTGCCACAGCGGAGACATGTACTTCGAGCTCTGCTACAAGCCCGAGTTCCCCAAGTTCTGCAATGTAATCAACCGCGCTGGTGGCCTCGAGGCGTGGTGGGCCGCCTTTGAGGGCAAAGCCAAAAAAGGATCTGACGATTTCGATGTCCTCAACATGCTGGCGATGTCGGCCTGCTACTCGCCAGGCCCCGACAGCTTCCTGGGCATAGACTTGCCCCTAGACACATATACATGCGAGATAAAAGAGGATGTCTGGTCGCGCTGGCTGCGCTTCGACCCCATTGTGCTTGCCCCCAGCTACGCTGATAACCTGCGCCGCTTGCGCCTCCTCTATATGGACTGCGGCAGCCGCGACGAATTTAACCTGCAATTCAGCGCCCGCATAATGTCGCGGCTCCTCGGCAATCTCAAAGTGCCTCATACCTACGAAGAGTTCGACGATGGGCATATGTCTGTGCAGTACAGATATAGCGTTTCCCTCCCACAACTGCTATCTGTCCTCGAAACCGAGGATTGATGAAAGGCTATTTACACGATGGTAAACGATCTTTTGGGCGCATACCCTGCCCCCAGCTTCCCAGAGGGCCTCGACTGGATAAACACCGGCGGCAAGTCTCTTACCCTCGCGGACCTGCGCGGCAAAATCCTCTTGCTCGACTTCTGGACTTATGGCTGAATCAACTGCGTGCATATATTGCCTGCCGTGAGCAGGCTTGAAGAGAAATACGCCAGCCAATTGGTGGCGGTAGGGGTCCACTCCGGCAAGTTTATCGCCGAACGAGACACGGATAACATCCGAGCCGCCACTCGCAGGCTTGGGGTTACTCACCCCGTGGTCAATGACCGTGCCTTCCGCACATGGCGAGCTTATAACGTGCAAGCATGGCCCACAGTGGTGCTGGTCGGCCCCGACGGCAAGTATATAGGCCAACACTCAGGCGAGTTCGCCTTTGAGGATTTCGATGCGCTCATTGGGCAGATGGTGCAGGTATATTCTCAGTCGGGCGCACTGGACCGCACGCCCTTGCGCTTCCCACCCGACCCCACTCCGCCCAGCGACTCGCCCCTCCTTTTCCCCGGCAAGGTGCTGGCCGACCCTGCAGGCAGCCGCCTCTTTATCTCCGATACCGCGCACAATCGCCTGCTTGTCGCCCAGGTTAGCGGCGACGGCACATCAGCGAATGTTACGCAGACGATAGGCAGTGGCGAGCCGGGCTTCCGCGATGGTACATTCGCCGGGGCTATGCTCAATCATGCCGAAGGTATGGCTCTACAGGAGAAGACGCTCTTTATAGCCGACACGGAGAACCACTCTATCAGGGCGGCTGACCTGGACGCGGGCACGCTCAAGACGGTGGCGGGCACAGGCAAGCAGGGTTATTCTCGCACCGGCGGCATCGGCACTGCCACCGCGCTCAACTCGCCCTGGGACTTGCTGGAGATCGATAACCAGCTTTATATCGCGATGGCAGGCGCTCACCAGCTATGGCGGATGGAGCTTTCTACCGGCGTGGTCAGCCCGTTTGTGGGCAGCGGGCGCGAGGATATAACAGATGGCCCCAACCTGAGCGCGGCGCTGGCCCAGCCGAGCGGCCTCACCACCGACGAGCAGCTTCTTTTCTTTGCCGATAGCGAGTCGAGCGCAATCCGCGCCTCTGAGTTCAGCCCCGACGGCATCACCCAGAGCCTCCTTGGTGAAGGGCTTTTCGACTTCGGCGATAAAGATGGCAGAGGCAAGCAAGTGCGCCTGCAACATTGCCTGGGTGTTGCCTGCTACAATGGCAAAGTCTACATAGCCGACACCTACAACAACAAGATAAAGATGCTGGAGCTATCCACAAAAGAGTGCATCACCCTTCTCGGCTCCGGCGACCCCACCGAGCTGTGGGAGCCGGGGGGTATCTCAGTGTGGGCATCAGGCAATGAAGCGCGGCTCTATATAGCCGATACGAACAACCACAGAGTGCTGCAATCGAAGATAGGAGCGGATGCGAAGCTCTTACCTCCAACAACTATTCAGATTACTTTCTCATCGGAAGCAGGCATTCAGTAAGGAGGCTCGATTTAAAAGATGGCACGCACACGTGTATCAACCGCTCTATCCGCTCTGCCCACTCTCCAGCAAAGCCTTTACGTTCTGAACAACGATGACCTGAAGTGGTATGCTGCCCTCTTGCCCGGCAAAGCTCCCACCCGCAAAGCGGAACTGGTGGAGGTGATAGCCGGCGCCCTTACCAGCCCAGCAGAGGTGCGGCGACTCTGGTTGGAGTTGACGCCGCAGCAGAGGGAGGTAATCGCCGAGGTAGTACATAATAGAGGCGGAGTCTACAACCCTGAAGCCATGGAAGCCAGGTTTCCAAGCGTGAGGAGGCCAGCCAAACCTCAGTACGCCTACGGCACCTTCTATGGGCGCAAGAAGCAAAATGCTACCCCTTTCGACCTCTTTTTCGCCTCTGTCTCGGATACGGGGCGCTACATCGCCCCTGAAGTGGCGGCCCTCCTTCGCCCTTTGTCCTCTCCACCTCCTCCCTTTCAGATACCAAGCAAAGAAGAACCTCCTACCCTGGAGCAAGCCCGTAAAGTAAAACCCAACGCCGACCTTGTGGTGCTGGACACAGAAGCTGCTGTCTTCCACGACCTGATGGCCCTTCTTTCTCTTGTGCAGGCAGGCAAGATAAGCGTTGGAGCTGCCACCCGGCTGCCGACGCTTGGGTCGCTGCGCCTCCTCAGCGGACGTCTGCTCATATCCGATTACTTCATAGACGGCGAGTACGAGAAGGCCGATGAGGCGATACGCCCACTGGCTCTCGTGATGCTGGCGCAGGCAGCAAATTGGGCTACGCCGTCAAGCGTGAAGGGGAGCAAGCTGGAGTTGACCAAAAGCGGCCAGGCGCTCGTCGCAGGCACAGTGGGTGCCGTGCAGGTGCGCGACGCCTGGGAGCGGTGGGTCAAGAGTGATCTGCTGGACGAGCTTTCTCGTATCAGAGCTATAAAGGGCCAGCAGTCGCGCAATGCACACCTCACCAAGCCTGCCGAGCGCCGCCGAAGCCTGGTTACAGCCTTGAAAAGCTGCCCTGTAGGACGCTGGGTTGCCTTTGACGACCTGCTGCGCTACATGATGGCCGAGAGCCTGCTCCCCCAAATCGAGCGTAGCGAGCCTAGTGCCCTTTACTTAGGCCCTTACCTTGAGTATGGCTGGCTTGGCTACAACGAGGTGAGGTATTGGGACGTGGTAACCGGCTCTTACTTGCGCGCCCTTCTCTGGGAATACGCAGCCACCCTCGGCATGGTGGATATCGCCTATACACGGCCCGAAGATACGCCGCATAGCTTCGGCGAGGTATACGGCCTGGAAGGGCTCGATACAGATTACTTGAGCCGCTATGACGGCCTGATGGCATTTCGCCTTACTAACCTGGGTGCGTATCTGCTTGGCCTAACCACAAGCTATACGCCCCCTGTTGAAGAGAGGCCGAGCGGTCCGCCGCTCTTGCGCGTGCTGCCCAACCTCGACCTGGTAGTCACCGACCCCAGAAAGCTAATGCCCAACGACCGCGCTCTGCTGGAGCGCATAGCGCTCTCTCAGAGCGAGGCTGTTTACCACTTGAGCCGGGAGAAGATCCTTGACGCCGCCGAGAATGGCGCTACCATCGGCAGCGTACGCCTTGCGCTGATAGCTATGAGCGGCATCGCGGAGGCCGACCTGCCACAGACGGTGCGCGTCTTCCTCTCCGACATAGAGAAGAAGCTTGATGCGCTGAGTGACTGTGGCCGAATACTGCTGCTCGAAGGCGACCCGCTTGTGCTGGCCGAAATAGCTTATAACCGCCAGTTCCGCGACGCTGTGCAGCTTGCCAGAATCGGTGACAAGGAGATCTTGTTAGTCCCCGAAGCCGAGGAGCCCTCCGTGCGCCGCCAGCTAAAAAAGCTCGGCTACGTGCCGCGGAAAGGGCCAGGGATTAAGGGCCACTACTAACGCCTGATCCCCGATAGCTGTAAACTTTACACCCCGTAAAGCATTCGCTCGCGGTTGAAGAAGCGCAACGCTATCAGATAGCCTACAGCGGCTGCGGCCAGGCTGCCAACCACCGCGTAGACGAAAGCAAGCGCAGGAATCTGTGTGCCTGTTGCCAGGCTGCTCACCAGCGCGGCGGGCCCGTAGACCGGTATCAGGTACATCGCCAGGCTGCTCGGCGCTACGAAGGCCGCCAGCATCGCGGGCACGGTCGCCCCCAGGCCAACAGGCGTAGCCGCCGATTGCGCGTCCTTGAACGACCTGGTGCGTATACTCATGATCATCAATACTACATCCACAAAGAGGGCCAGCGGCAGGCTCATCAGGATAGCGCCGATAGGCACCGTTATCGGCAATCTCGCACCGTTAGTGATCGACTCGGGCAAGATATTGCCGGTTATCCAGAAGCCCACGAAGGTGAGCACTATCGGTATGCACGTCATGGTGAAGACAGCCGCCAGCTTGCCTGTGAGCACTTCCACATCGCTGGCAGGGGTGATAAGGAGCGATTCGAGAGTCCCGCGCTCTTTCTCGCCTGCTGTGGTGTCTATAGCTATAAACAACCCGCCCTGCGCCACGATGGTGCCAATGATTAGAGGCAGGGTGAAGCTGGCGAATACCCCGGCGAGCTGCTCAGGGGTGGCAAGGTCTTGCGTTTTCAGGTTGATGGGCGACAGCACAGTTGGATCTATATTGCGAGCCTGCACGCGGCTGCTTGAAACAGCCTGGCTGTAGCTGTTAAGCGCCAGGTTCAGCCGGTCGGCGGAAAAACCCCCTCCGAAGATGCCGCCTGAGGTGCGATTTGTAAAGAGCATAAGGGTAGCAGACTTCTCTTGAGAGAGGTTGTCGCTGAAGCCTGCGGGGATAATCAGCCCCGCGCCTTTGTCGCCCCTGGAGATTGCCCCTTGCAAGTCGCCCGTATAGGGTTGCAGCGTTATCTGCTGCTGTTTCAAGGCGTCGAGCAGACCCTGGCTTGCGTACTCTATCCCCTGGGCAGGAATAACGAGTGGCTCTTTGGCTTTGGCAGTGACTATCGAGTTGATCCAGGGATTGAAAGCGGCGTAAAAAATCCCGATGATGAGTGGTATGAGCAAGGCCTGCCGGAGCGCCTTTTTGTCTCGAAGGCTATCAGTTAGCTCTTTGCCCCATATATTTGTAATGCGCCCCCACATCTTATGCCTCCTGTAATTGTCTGCTGTACTCGCTCTGCTGCATTCCTTCCGCACCGCCCGCAAGCTCCACAAAAGCGTCCTCAAGGGTCTGCTTGCCCGTTTGCTGCATGAGCGCGGCTGGCGTGCCGAAAGCTATTATCTTGCCGCCTACAATGATGGCGATATGGTCGCAGAGGCGTTCCGCCTCGTCCATGTAGTGCGTGCTAAAGAGGACACAACGGCCTTGCTGCGCGAACTCCCTGATTGTCTGCCGTGTTTCGCGCACCGCCATAACGTCCAGCCCATTGGTCGGCTCGTCCATGATGATGTTGCACGGGTTGTGTACCAGTGCGCGCCCGATGACTATCTTCTGCCTCTGCCCCCGGCTGAAACCCTCCGCCCGGCGGTCGGCTATCTCCTGCATGCCGAGCAGGTCAATAACGGCCTGCACTCGGCTTTGTAGCTCCTTACCCTTTAGACCATAAAAGCGACCGTAATAGCTAAGCTGCTCGCGTGAAGTGAGGCGCGGGTAGACCCCCGTCATGTCGGATTGCACCCCAAGCAGGCGGCGCGCCTCTTGAGGATTACGCCCCACATCCTTGCCATCTATAATGACCGTTCCCTCCATCGGCTTTATCAGCCCGGCTATCATCCTCAAGGTGGTTGTTTTGCCCGCCCCGTTCGGCCCAAGCAGCCCTGTGATCTGACTATCCGGGCAGTCGAAGCTCACTCCGTCTACCGCTTTGATAGTGCCGTTGCCGTAATACTTCTTCAACTCTCTTACCTGGATCACTTATTCCTCCTTCTATTCCCTTGCAACGATTTCATCCATTGTCAGATACGTTTACGGCGCGTTGGGGTTTCATGATTTACATTACGCACGGCGATAGATGAGCCGCCAAAAGGGGGTGCGAATGCACCCCCTTTTGGCTATGCCTCACTCAGCGCTAGCCCTAGCTTTATCCCCCGGTGTCGGTGAGCTTACTTGTTTACACTCACAGGTGAAGGTGTGTTCTGCGGTTGCACTGCACACTCAGGGAAGAAAGTATTAGCATCTATCTTGGTCGTCTCTCCTCTCGTCACACTGTTGAATGGTCTGAAGTACGGTCGGTTGTCAGGTGGCACACACGGCTCACCTTCACTCCCGCACTCGTATCCGCTCATCACCTGGCGATTGGTCAACCTGTTGATGTAGTCGTAGAAAGGGTTCCCTGGTGGCACATCTTCGTAAATCTGTGCCCCTGGGTCGTCCTGTATACCTGCGGTGTTGCTCACTATCTTCGATAGCTGCCCTCTCGTGGCGTTGGCTCCTGGTCTGAAGTATGGTCGGTCTGGTCCAACACATGGCTCCTGCGGTATCTCTCCGCATGGGTATCCTCCCATGAAGCCTCTGTGTGTCAGGCGGTTT
>DAHVFG010000127.1:0-7368 GCA_027317125.1 Chloroflexota bacterium
GACAACCGGCAATAGTTCGATGATGGGGACGGGCAGTCAGGCTACGAGCGGAATGGGCAACATGGCTGACATGATGAGCAATGTGGACCGTCACTTCATCGAGATGATGGTGCCACACCACCAGGACGCCATAGACATGGCCGACCTGGCACTACAGAAGGCGACCCGCCCGGAGATAAAGACCCTAGCGGAAAACATCAAACGCACTCAGACCCTTGAGGTCGCCCAGATGCGAGGCTGGTACAAGGAGTGGTACGGTACGGATTTGCCGGCCGGCCAGACCGGAACCGCTGGTAGCAATGATAGCGGCATGATGGGATCCGGCAGCAATGATGGCATGATGAGCAACCAGGGTATGATGGGCGGCATGATGAGCGGCCAGGGTATGATGGGCGGCATAATGAGCGGCATGATGGGCAATGGCGACATGGGCATGGGCATGAATCTCGATGACCTCGCCAATGCGAAGGACTTCGACAAAGCCTTTATCGAGGCAATGATCCCGCACCACCAGATGGCGCTGATGATGTCCAGCATGGTACTCACGGGCGGCGAGCAGAAGGAATTGAAAGAATTGGCACGCTCCATCATATCGAGCCAGAGGGCGGAGATCGAGCAGATGCAAACTCTGTACAAGCAGTGGTATGGCACGGGCACGCCATAACCCCTATCTGGCTGCCCGCCGGGGATGCTCACGCCAGCATGCTCACGATGAAAGGCCAGTGAGGCGCATACCTCAATGACCTTCAGCTCCGAGGCTCGGCATGATTAGCGACCAACTCTGGTACACGGCAAGACTGGACGATTGAACGCGATGAGGACGCAAAAAGATGCTAATGGAGGATCATAAGATGGCAGACCTGGACGAGAAGCGCGGCACTACAAACGAAACCGGCAGGTATGGGTTCGCGCTATCGTTGCCCCTACCGTATGAACAGGCGGTAGGGGCGGTGGTAGACGCGCTCAAGGCCGAAGGGTTCGGGGTGCTGACCGAGATAGACGTGCGCGACACGCTGAAGAAGAAACTGGACGTGGAGTTCCAAAGGTACATAATCCTGGGGGCGTGCAACCCGCCGCTGGCCTACCAGGCATTGAGGGTCGAACCTGATCTGGGGCTGCTCCTCCCATGCAATGTGGTGGTACATGAGGAGGGAGAAGGCACACGGGTGGTGTTCGTGGACCCACGAGCTATGCTGGGCGTGGCCGCCAACCCCGTGCTACAACCCGTTGCCGATGAGGTCACAGCACGCTTGGAGCGTGTGGCCGCCCATCTTGGGGAAGGCGCAGGTGAACCACATGTATCCCAATGATACGAGGTCCGAGTTGACTGTGGGACTGGTAGCACTGGTGACAGTGCTCGCACTGGTGCTGTTGTCCGTGTTCGTCATGCCCATGATGATGTTCGGCGGGATGATGGGTGGCTGGAACCCGTCGACCTGGGCTGGTTGGGGTGGCAATACGTGGTGGGGCTGGCTCCTCATGCTCCTCTTCTGGCTCCTACTCAGCGGCGGGGGCGTGGCGTTTGTCGCCTGGGCCGTTCGCCGCAGCCGGGTCGGCGCATCCGGCGGTGGAACTGGTAGTCGCCCCAACGAGGCGCTGGAGATCCTCAGGCACAGGTATGTCCAGGGAGAGATCACCAGCGAGCAGTTCGAGCAAATGAAGCGAGATCTCACAGCCGACTGACGCTCGGACTGCGAGCCTAACGTGAGGAGAGTGACGCTCTTGTTAGCAATACCGAATACTGTACCTGAGCAGAATACCTCCGGGAGAGCCGCGTTGGTTCAGCCGGAAGGACACCATCGGACCCCTAGAGGCAATGCCCTCCGTGCAGGGGTGTTAGGGGCCACTGATGGAGTGGTTTCTAATCTGAGCCTGGTCATGGGCGTGGCAGGGGCCGAATTGTCGGGTCGGGCCATTCTGATCACGGGTATTGCCGGTCTGCTGGCAGGGGCTTCTTCCATGGCGCTTGGAGAGTGGCTCTCGGTGCAAAGCTCAAGAGAGCTTTACCAGAGACAAATCCATATCGAGTCGCAAGAGCTTGACCGGAATCCCGGCCCAGAGACAGAGGAGCTGGCCCTAATCTACCAAGCGAAAGGCATGCCCGCACGTCATGCCCATCAGATCGCGAAGCATCTCATGCTCAACAAGGAGAGTGCGCTCGAGACCCACGTGCGAGAGGAACTGGGCATAGACGCGAGGGAGCTAGGTGGTTCGGCCTGGGAGGCTGCGTCGACGTCGTTCGTCCTCTTCGCCCTCGGCGCTATCGTGCCGGTGATTCCCTTCCTGTTCCTTGCAGGGGCAGCCGCCATAGTCTTAAGCCTGGCACTAAGCTCGGTTGCTCTATTTAGCCTGGGAGCGGGTGTCACCGTATTGACAGGACGAAGCCTATTCCTCTCAGGGATGCGCCAGTTCCTTTTGGGCCTTGCAGCGGCAGCTTTAACCTACGGCATCGGTCGTCTCCTCGGTGTAAGCCTACTATGATAAACCCTCGGTGAAGTGCCGTGAGAGTTGAAAGGGCTACTACATACGCGCCATTCAGCATTCGGGCAGTTCCACAGGGCTGAATAGGATCTAATAATCTAACCGAAAGGAAGTAAGCAAATGGACCTATCTACAACTTATCTGGGGATGACCTTGCGAACTCCACTTGTCCTCTCGGCCTCTCCCATCTCGGAGCGTATAGAGAACATAAAGCGTGCTGAAGAGGCGGGAGCGGCGGCAGTTGTGCTCTACTCCCTGTTTGAGGAGCAGTTGCAAAACGGTCCGCGGGAGATTCGATATATCAGTGATGAGACCGCTCTGGTCGCGGACAACAGCGGGGGCTACTTTCCGAGGCGCTCACACTATAACCTGGGGCCAGAAGGATATCTTGAGCACATACGCAAGGCCAAAGAAGCTGTTAACATCCCAATAATCGCCAGCCTCAACGGCACATCTATAGGTGGCTGGGCGGAGTACGCAAAGCAGATGCAGCAGGCCGGAGCCGACGCGATAGAGCTGAACATCTATTACGTCCCGACCGAGGCTCACATCACGGGAGCGCAGATCGAGCGCACCTACCTAGAGATAGTGGAGTGGGTGCGCTCGGCGGTAACGGTCCCCCTGGCGGTGAAGCTCGGCCCCTACTTCAGCAACATGGCGAACATGGCGGGGCGCTTCGAGCGGGCAGGGGCCGACGGGCTGGTACTTTTCAATCGCTTCTATCAGCCCGACATCAACCTCGCACTAATGGAGGTGAAACCGCGTATCGTTCTCAGCGGCCCCCAGGCCATGCGCCTGCCCCTGCGCTGGATCGCCATCCTGCACGGGCAGGTGGACTGCGACCTGGCGGCCAGCGGAGGCATTCACGCGCCGGAGGACGTGGTCAAGATGCTCATGGCGGGGGCGAACGTCACGATGCTTTGCTCGGCCCTCCTCAGGCGGGGCATAAAGCATATATCCTACCTGGAACGGGAGCTTGGCAAGTGGATGGAGGAGCACGACTTTCAGTCGGTAGAGGAGATGCAGGGCCTGATGAGCCAGAAGCGCGTACCTGACCCCACCGCCTTCGAGCGCGCACACTACATCCGCACCCTCCAGAGCTACAAGTCGGTCGGCTTTGGCGCGGTGGTCCCGCCCTGGCACGTCGGTAAGATAGATGAACAGCCTGTAGATACGCAGGGATAATTAGCGAGCAGAATGCGGCAGGGCGAGGGTGAATATGCTCCCGCCTCTCGCTGCAGTCTCGACCCACAGCCGACCTCCGTGTATCTCGGCTATTTTGGCCCCAATGGGTAGGCCGAGGCCGGTGCTGGCCGTGCGGTCGCTCCGGTGCATGCTGCTGCGGTAGAAGCGCTCGAATATGCGCTCGCGCTCCTCGGTCGGTACTCCGGGGCCGTTGTCGCGCACCAACGTCAGGCACTCCTGCCCCGAGCGCACAACTCTCACTTCCACCCGTGAGCCGGGAGGGGAATATTTGTTGGCGTTGGAGAGCAAGTTGATAACCACCTGCTCCAGTCTGGCCCTGTCACCCCGTACTCGGCAATAACTCTCCGGCAGGCGCATTGTGACGTTTTGCGCCTTGCTCTCAAAGAGAGGCGCTGTGGCTTGCACGGAGGCCCTGGCTACTTCCCGCATGTCGAGGTCTTCCATCACCATGGGAGTTCGCCCCTGCTCGAGCCGCGTGAGATCGAGCAGGTCGTTCACAAGGGAGTGCATCCGCTCGCTCCCCTCCACCACCAGTGCGATCAGGTCAACGATGCGCGGGTCCAGCTCGTCCAGGGCAGCCAGGCGCTTCACCTGCTCCAGCGCCAGGCCCGCCGACATTCTGATGGTGGTGAGGGGGGTGCGTAGCTCGTGTGCCGCCGTGGAGAGGAACTCGTCCTTCATCTGCTCAAGCTCGCGCAGGCGCTCCTGCTCTCGTTCCGCTGCTTCCCTGCCCTGCTGCGCCTCAGCGTGCAGTGCCGAGTTGGTGAGCGCGGTGGCCGCATGGATAGCAAGCAATTGCACGAGCCATTCGTCTTCCTCGCTGAACTCGATGCTGTCGTGCTTATCGGTGAGGTAGAGGTCTCCCACCAGTTTACCCTGGACGAAGATGGGCACGCCGAGCAAAGCAGTCATGGGGGGGTGGTGCGGGGGGAACCCCACGCGGCGGGCGTCCTTGCTCATGTCCGGGATGCGCAGGCTGCGGCCAGCGCGCAACATCACGCCGAGCAGGCCGTGTCCCCTCGGGGGCGCACCAAGCTTCTCGCGCTCGGTCTCCGAGATGCCGGAGGTGGGGAAGAGGACTATATAGCCGTCCTCTCCCAGCACACCTAGCGCGGCGTATTTGCACCCAACCAGTTCGCGAGCCACGTCAACAATGCGCTGCAACAGCTTGTCAAGCTCCAGCTCGCCGGTGATCGCGATGGCCGCCTTGTTGAGGGCCAGCAGTTGCTGCACCCTAACGGCGCTCGACTGCGCGGTGCTCGCGTCCTGTGCGGCGGTCTGCTGCGGACTGAGGGTCGTATCCAGCGTACTCACTCCTTCTCCACCCCGATGCTGCGCTCAATCTCGCCAGCACCGGTGGGCAGGCGCACAAATCTGTACCCAACCGACCGCTCGGTGAGTATATAGCGCGGGTGTTCCGAGTCGTCGCCCAACTTCTTGCGCAGCCTGCTGATGTAGGTCTTGAGGTAATCCATGTCACCCCGGTACTCATCGCCCCAGACCTTGCTCAACAAGGTGTCGAACGGCACGATGCGCCCGGCATTGCGCACCAACTGGTAGATCAGCTTGTACTCGGTGGGGGTGAGCCTGACCGGCTGGCCTTTGACCGTCAATTCGTGGCTGTCGAAGTTCACGGCAATGTCGCCGGAAACGAACGACGGCGCGGCGCTGACGGGGGCCGGCATATCGGTGCGGCGCAGCACCGCTTTGATCCGAGCAAACAGCTCGAGATGGCTGAAAGGCTTCACTAGGTAGTCATCCGCGCCAAGCTCCAATCCTTTCACCTTGCTCATCTCATCGCCCCTGGCCGTGAGCATAAGCACGGGCGCGTCTGACACTTCGCGGATGTGCTGCAAGGTCTCGAACCCGCTCATGTAAGGCATGTTCACATCGAGCAGGGTAACATCGGGGGAGAGGTCTATGAACTTGCGCCACCCTTCTTCACCATCCTGGGCGCTATGCACCTCGGCGTCCTGCCACTGGAACTGTAGCCCGATAGTGACAGCCTCTACTATTGCTTTGTCGTCATCCACGATCAGGAACTTCATACTTGTCTGCGCTTGCTACTGTGTCTAAGCGGCCCCTGTCTACCGTCAACCCCGATGCAGAGTAATTATATCAGATAGACGAGGGAGCACGAGGAGTGCGGCCTTCCCTTGTTCGCCCCATTTTTTACCATTCCTTTACCCATTTGCACCCGCGATTCCACCTTCATCTCTTAATATGGAGATGTAAACGTGACAACGCCTCAATGCGAACGGCAAGCTCAAGAAGTGAAAATGAGCAAAGGCACATCCGGGGCAATGGCTATGAAAGGATAAAACAATGAACACTTTAACTAATGCTTTCAAGACGGTCTTCACAAGACCGGCTTACACGGGCCTGATGTGGCTGGTGCTGCGGCTCTTCGTGGGTTATGAGTTCCTGACCTCGGGCTGGGAGAAGGTCGCGTCGGGCAAATGGATCGGCGGTAACGCCATTGACGGTTTCTTACAAGGGGCGCTCAAGAAGGCCTCTACGGGTGCAATCCCGGAGGTTCAGGGCTGGTATGCCGGCCTGATCAATGACGTCTTCCTGCCAAACGCCGTGCTATTCAGCACGCTTGTAGCACTCGGTGAGCTGCTTGTAGGGCTAGCTCTCATCTTCGGCGTGCTGACCAGGTTTGCTGCCTTCTGGGGCGTGGTGATGAACTTCTCCTTCCTGGCGGCGGGTACCTCCAGCGCGAACCCTCAGATGATGGCGATCCAGGTGGCTGCCCTCTTTGCAGGTGCGGGTGTTACCTACTATGGGATCGACCGCTTCCTGATGCCATACCTGAAGAAGCTGCTTCGTTGGGGTCAGCCTGATAAGGGCACGAGCAACCAGGCTTCTACTCCTAAGCTGCCCACGGGTGGGTCACTTCAGACGCCTCGCCCTGTCAGCTAGCGGAGAGCGCGTGGAGTAATGGACCTGTAAGACTATAAGAGCAAACGCGCCTCGCTGTTCGGTTCGGCCGGTGGGGCGCGTGAATGTGTGAACCACACATCTGTCAGGGGCGCAGCTGCGGAGAAGGGAAAGCAAAGTGATGACTAACCAGGATATGCTCGTTCATGAGTGGATGTCTTCGCCGGTCTGGGTCGTTAGCCCCACTACACCCGTGGCCGAGGCGTACAATCTCATGATGGAGAAAGGGATACGACGGCTGCCGGTAGTGCGGGAGGGGCGGGTTGTAGGCTTGGTTACCCTGGGCGACCTGCGGGAGGCGCGTCCATCTCCCGCCACCAGCCTGAGCATCTACGAGCTAAACTACCTGCTGGCCAGGTTGACAATATCACAAATTATGACGCACAACCCCTACACACTTACACGTTCCACAACCATGCAACAGGCCGCCCGCCTCATGCTCGACCACAAAATAGGAGGGCTGCCTGTGGTTGATGAGGAAGACAGGCCGGTTGGCATAATCACCGAATCGGACATCTTCAGGATGCTGGTAGAGCGATGGCGCTACCTTACAGCACCACCCAACCCCGGAGAGCCGGCACTTGCCGGCACGGCCAAAGGCGTGGCTCCTGAGTGAATGTTCTCGTCATCGACAGCGGTAGCGCCAGTTCGCGGGTCGATCTCGTATCGGTGATTGACGCCTCTTGGTAACCATTCGATAAGTACACAGCTTACCCCGAAAATCGCGAGGCGAGAGGC
>DAHVFG010000128.1:0-7355 GCA_027317125.1 Chloroflexota bacterium
GTGGGAACGGGCACGCAGTAACTGCAAGGGTGAGCAGGGTCGCCGCTTTCAACCTGTAGTGTACAGTGCTCGATCCCGAAGCGCTCGTGCATGTCGTCCACAGCGCGCTTGAGGAGCGCATCGTCCACTTCCTGCGGGTCACATACAACCAGGTGAGCGGTGAGAGCGGTCTCGGTAGTGCTCATCGCCCATATGTGTAGATCGTGTACATCTGTAACCGGTGCTAAGCCTTGCAGGTAGTTCTGCACTTCGGCGCTACTAATGTTCTCAGGAACCGCATCAAGCGCCAGGTTTACAGAGTCCCGCAACAGCCCCCAGGTGCCGATAAAGATCACAGCCACAATCGCAAGACTTACCGCTGGGTCGAGCCATAGCCAGCCTGTAAAGAGGATAGTGATACCGGCGAGCACCACGCCCACAGAGACGCCTGCGTCCGCCGCCATGTGCAAGTATGCCCCCCTGATGTTGAGGTCGTGCTTACGCCCTGAGAGGAACATCAGGGCGGTGGCTGTATTAATAACAACACCGACCAGGGCCACCACTATTACAGTCCCTCCGGCTACCGGAGCGGGGTCAGCAAAGCGTTTTATCGCTTCCCAGGCAATTGCGCCTATAGCTACCAGCAAGAAGACGGCGTTGACGAGCGCGGCAAGAATGGAAGAGCGACGCATCCCATATGTGCGCCGCTCAGTTGACTGGCGCTTTACGAGTACGCTTGCCCCCCATGCGATCAGCAGGCCCAGCACATCGCTCAGGTTGTGGCCGGCATCAGCGACGAGCGCGAGGGAGTTAGCTAGAAAGCCGAATCCCCCTTCTATGACAACGAAAGCAGTGTTGAGCAGGATACCGATAGCGAAAGCGCGCCCAAAGCTCGCCGGGGCGTGGCTGTGCCCCTGCCCGCCGCTGTGATCATGAGACATAACGCTTGCTTACCTCCTGTAGCTTTCCTTTACCGGTTGCCGACATAGCATGCACTTGCATGAGAACTAGCTCCTACTTTCCAGAAGCTCGAGTACCTGGCCTATTTCGTCAGGCTCTCGTCTCCCGTCCCTGATGTGGCTAAGGCACACTGCAAGAAGCACCCGAATGTGGTCATCGTCAAGGCTGTAAAAAACCATTTTACCCTGGCGGCGGCTCTTCACCAGCCGCAGCTCCCTCAGCACTCGCAGGTGTTGCGACACGCTCGATTCCGAGATGCCGACAATAGCCGCGAGGTCGCAGGTACATAGCTCCTGCCACAGCAGGCTGTAGACCACTTTGGCCCTGCTGGTATCCGCCAGAGCATGGAAGGTAGCCGCTAACCCCTCATACGTGCCTCCGTCGAGCATCAACCTACGGCCTTGAGCCACCCTTTGCCCGTCGGCAGCAGTCACAAGACAGCTCTCCTCCGCGGCAGTAATCATCGCAACCTTCGCGCCTGCGGCGTCGGTCGCCTCCACAGACACGCCTTTTCCGGCGCCGGCACCTGATTCCTTCATCGACCTGGTCATTATTAGGCGCTCCTCCAAATACGATTTAACGTCCGCTAAATTGTACCAAAAGTGTTCAAACCAGTCAAGCGTAGGAGACTGTGTATGGGTGTTCAGAGTAAGGATAGAACCAAGTTCAAGGGGTAGCTGTGCGCCCGTGTGCCCTGACCCACCCTCACCCCATGCCCCTCTCCCACAAGGGGAGAGGGGGCTTTACTCCTGGTGAGTGCACAGGGGAGGGTGGACACCCCGGTGGCCCCTATTCTGAACGGTTACAAAGCTGTACAACAGGGCGATTGCATCCAAATAGAGGGTGGGGTGGGGCACAAAATCCGCGCATTCAGGTCAGGGTAATGATGACACGAACCGCAAAGAGCGCAAAGAAGGGCGAAGTGGTGGCGCTGAGCGCTATGTGCTTTCAACAGTACAGGGAAGGCAAAATACAGACAGCTACCCTGTGGAACTATGATGAACAGCAGCCCACCTAACTCTCTACTTCTGCTTGGCCTGCGTTTCGACCTGGGCGTAACAATCTCGCGGAGTTGCCGAGAATGCCAAGATCAGGGAGCGACTGGGCAGCAGCGGCCAGGATAGGGGGCAAGAAGCCGAGCGCTGCGAGCGTAAGCCCTACTATGTTGTAGAGCGCAGTGAAGGCGATGTTCCCCTTGACCACGCGCATGGTGCGCAGAGAGATGCGGAATAGTTCGGGCACGAGCATCCAGTCCTCATGCAGCAATACCACGTGCCCGGCCTCCATCGCTATGTCGCTGCCCGCAGCCCCCATAGCGACGCCCACGTTAGCTTGCGCGAGAGCAGGGGCATCGTTTATGCCATCCCCCACCATTACAACTATATGTCCCTTGCTTTGGTACTCCTTCACAATCTTTATCTTGTCTTCAGGCAGCAAGCTGGCGCGGTAGCTAATGCCGCCCACGCGCTCGGCAACGGCGGCGGCGGTTTGCTCGTTATCTCCCGTGAGCAACTCTATCTGCCTGAAGCCCATCTGCCGTAATTCAGCCATAGCAGCCGGTACTTCAGGGCGCAGGGTGTCGGAGGCCGCAAGGATCGCCGCAGGCTTGCCGTCATAGCCAACGAAAAGGAGCGTCTTGCCCTCTTCCTGGAGAGTGCGGGCCTGGGGCAATTGAGAGGCTCCCGCAACAAACGCAGCATTGCCTACCGCCACTGTCTGCCCGTTTACCTGGGCCTGCACACCGGAGCCGGGTATAGCTCTGAAATCTTGTGGCTCAACCATCGGGAGACCGCTCTTCTTCGCGGCCAGACGCACAGCCTCAGCCAGGGGGTGCTCGGAGTAGCGTTCAACTGAGGCCGCAAGCGCCAGGATGTCGTGGTGAGCAAGACCGTTCAAGGGCACCACATCGGTGATCTGGGGCTGGCCCAGCGTCAGTGTGCCGGTCTTATCAATGAGAAGCACATCGGCGCGAGCCAGTGTCTCGATGTACTTACCCCCCTTTATGAGTAGGCCCCGCTTGGCGGCGGCTCCCACCGACGCGAGCATGGCGACCGGAGTGGCGAGCGCCAGCGAGCAGGAGCACGCCACAACCAGCACGGCGGCAGTGGATAGAGGATTGCGGCTGACAAGAAAGGTGAGGGCCGCTATCCCAGCAACAACCGGCAGGAAGTAGCCTGAGAACTTATCGGCGAGGCGCTGCACGTCGGCACGTTGGCCTTCTGCGTCCTCCACCATCTTGATAGCCTTGCCAAAGGTGGTGTCGGCCCCCACGCGCATGGTGCGCACGCGCACGCTACCTAGTTGAGCCAATGTGGCCGCAAAGACGCGAGAGCCTGGTCCGACCTCCAACGGCATAGACTCCCCTGTTATGGATGCCTGGTTTACTGTAGCCTGCCCTGAAATCACTTCGCCGTCCACCGGGATCTGCTCGCCAGGGCGCACCACCACCACGTCGCCCACCTCGACATCTCCGATCGGCATCTCAACTTCAGCCCCCTCCCGCTCTACCCTCGCCGTCTGCGGAGTCAGCGATATGAGCTCCTTGACTGCCCGCCGTGCACGTTCTGTCGTGAGGCTCTCAGCGTATTCACCTACCCTCATGAAAAAGACCACGATTGCGGCGGTTACCCACTGCCCGACGGCCAGTGCCGCTACCACACCAATGGTCATCAGAGTGTGGGAGATGACCTGCCTCCGCATGGCCGCCCGGACGACGTTGAGAAAGACCGGATAACCCGCTATAAGTACGAGCGCAACGCCTACCGGCAGCGGAACCCACATTGTGACCTGCTCAAAGAGGCCCAGCCACTGGCCCACTACGACGATCAGCAGAACCACGCCGAACAGCAGGCCGAAGAGCGTGAGAAGCTGGCGCGTGAAGGCCTGTGCTGGGGACGCACTTGTAGGGTCGTCCTGTCCGCCCTTCTGCCCAGCGACCTTGTAGCCTGCGCCTTCGACCGCTTTGCGTATTGCCGCCATGTCTGCTCTGTCAGGGTCCAGCTTTATGACTGCTTTCTCCGAAGCCAGAAAAACGCTGGCCGACTCCACACCCGCTATCCCTTGTAGAGCTTGCTGGACGTGTTGAGTGCACTCCGCGCAGTCCATCCCCGCAACGGACACTTCAATCGTTTGCAAGGTCGCCATGCTATTTCTCTCCTTCTGATCGTTCTGAGCCGTACCGGGCGCACTCATATACCCCTCTTGCCACTTCTGTGAGTAACTCTCCTGAGAGACGGAGTAGCTCGCCGACCCTCGGATCGCTCAGCCTGTAGCTGACGCTACGCCCTTGCTGTTCAGACGATACCAGGCCGCAGTCGCGCAAGCAGCTGAGGTGATTGGAGACGTTTGACTGGCTGAGAGCTGTGATCTGCACGATCTGTCCTACAGTGAGCGGCCCATCACGTAGAGCTTCAAGAATGGATAGCCGCGACGTATCGGAAAAACCGCGAAACAACTTGGCCTTGAGCCCGGTGACCGACTTACCTGCTACTAGCATAGATTATGAAACCTCCAACTCTCCAGTTACATCATTACATCAGCATGGGATGATATAATAAGCTAAAAACTGTTCAGTGTCAAGCCCTTACCCCATCTCTCAAGAGCCATTCTATTTAGCTGAATAACGGCAGCTTGAGAGATTCAGGACGAGGGGACGTGTGTCTGCCCCCACGCCCAGTGACGCTGGGATTAGCGGCTCGCCGCTCGCCGAGATGAGCAGCGTGGTGAAGCCCCTGGGGAGCTCCCACTCCAGGTCGAAGGGCTGCGCACTGGGGCCGACGCTCCTTTGGGCGAGCACCTTTCCGGATGCGCTAATCTCTACCTGCCGGGTTAGTGAAAAGCTTGCCAGGGAGAAGCTCACTTGCACCTTCCTGTCCACCCCACTCCATAAGTAGATGCGCGCATAGTTGCCCCCTGCCCACCTGTAGTTGTTTTGCTCTATGGCTCCCCAGTCTTCGCTGTCCTCTACTGCTCCAAAAAGAGATGCAGGCGCTTGCCCCCCACCGTTGTCGTACACTTCGAGGCCGGTGCTCTGATATACAAGCCTGGCGGCGAATAGCTCCTGTGCCAGCTCGATCCGGGGGTCACTTCCCTTCAGCCTGTCGAGATGCAGCGCCAAATAGCGTACTCCCGCGAGGCGCATGATGTCCAGATAAGTTGATCTATCGGGTGCAGGCGAACAGAGCGCGCTCGCCGCCACATTTACGAGGGGCGTGCCTGGTACTCGGTTGAGGCCCAGATCGGTGAAGGGCGGCACGCCACGCGACAGCGGATAGACAGGCTGCCGTGAGAGGTAGCCCCCCGCCAGGGGCAATCCTGAAACGATCTGCGACTCAAGCGGTCGAGCGTCCCACCTGTCGAATGGCACCTCAAGGACGGCGCCTGTGCCGCTCTTCGCAACCTGGCGGTACCAGGGGTCTACTGCCTGCGCTGCCGTGCGAAATGGAGCCGGGAAGAACTCCAACACAATCAGCAACATGGTTGACATAACCAGCGCACGCCGCCGGCGGCTTCGGCTTTCGGTGAGCGCCTGCACGCCAAGCGATGCGCAGACGGACAATCCGAGGAAGGCAATCGAGCTGAAACGGGCAGGCGCTCGGAAGATAGCGCTTGCGGGCAGGGTATAGAAGATAGAGGCGGGCAAGGGAAGCCCTGTGTTGTTCCCCCCAACGAGTAAGCGGGGGCCAAGAGACATTAGGAAGCCGATAAGCGCCAGCGCGACCCAGAAGAGGGCGGTGCGCCGTGTGCGCCGCGCCACCGCGCCGACTATTCCTAGCAGCAGAGCCACATAGCCTGGAAAGACAATCTTTTCTATCAGAGTGCCTTTGAGTGGGCGCAGGGCGTCTGATGCGCTCTTGCCCCACAAAGGGCTGAATGGGCTAGGGATTGCATAAGCGAGCAAATCTGCCGAGTAGTTTTCGATGTCGGCGGCGCTGCTATCTCCCTGGCCCGGAGCATCAGGCCCACTGTTCTGGCGAGCCTGTAAAAAGAGCATTGGGCTAACTATGGCGATGCCCACAGAGATAGCAAGTGCGGTTCTGCCCAGGGGCTGCCACCAGGGCTGCGCGCTGCGCATCCACAGCGTCCACATCGTCCAGCAAATGCCAAGTAGCGCCATCACGAGCAGGGCTTCGACGAGTGTGTAGGGGTGGCTCAACTCGGAGGCGGCGACGCATGCAGCCGCCCAGAGCGCCCATACTAAGCCCGCCCTGCCGTTAGTGGAAAGGCTCCGGTAGAGGCACCAGACGCCCAGTACAAAGAACTGAAGCGCGGCCACGTCGAGGTGGCTCAACAGCTGCGCGAACTGGTGGGGCGCAAAGCCGAAGATCAAGCCTCCTGCGAAAGCCGCAGCCCTATCGCCCGTAATGTCACGGCACAGGAGATAGCTCCCAAAGGCGGTGAACACAATCGCCATCAAGGTGGCTACATTGAAGGCTGCCAGCACGTTGAAGAGCCACTGAACAGGCAGTACAAGAACTATCAATATGGGATTAAGTGAGTGGAGATAGTTGGTGGCTCCTGTGGGGGCGTAGAGCGTCGAGAAGTGGTAGGGTGCGGAGCCTGTGTTGATCGCGCGGTTCAGCCACCATATCTCCCAGGTGTCTTGCCAACCATCCTTGCCATCGCCCAGTATCGCGCTCGTCATGGTGCTCGCCATAGGCCATGTGAAGATTAGCGCAAGCACCGTGTATACGCCTAAGACAAACACGTCCTGACGGCTCTTTTCCCCTCGGGGCGACCACCCCCTCAATCCGGCTGCCTCTGTCGGCTGGCAGAACCCGGCCAGTCGCTGCCCGTTCTAATTGTAGAAGACATAAAAGGATAATATAGCGACTGTATGGCCGCGTCAACCGTTTACCTTTGTAACCGGGGTCTATTCTCTTTAGACATCATGCTCTAGCGTCTTTGCGCTTTCGTGCCATTGTTGCCTGATGTGACTGGCCCGCGTCCATATCCCAGCCTTAATTTAGATACGCTAGCTCTGATTTGCGGACCGAGTGTTGGGTTACGAGATGTTTACAAAGGGTTAAAAAATGTGTTATACTTACCGACAGCGTCCAGTCGGCGCGGTTGCCCTCCCCTCTGATCGTGCTTGCTTATCAGAGCCGTTGCTTGATTGTATTGCTGGAAGTCTCGACTGAAACGCGAGCTGAATTGTGCAGGTGTCGCCGATGGATATAGATTTCCAGCTGATCGCTGAGCGGCTCCGGTTAAACAACTCGAATATTGATGACAGTGACGACGACTCAGACGACTCGGCGGACGACATTCTGGTGCAGCTAGAGGAGGTCAATTTGGAACCTCTACTTACTACCCCAAGCGAGGCTGCTCACGCGGATACGCAGCTTGTGCTCGCTATTCAGCGCGGCGATATGGCCGCTTTTGAGGCTCTTTTCTTCAAGTATCAGGGCCAGATT
>DAHVFG010000129.1:0-7346 GCA_027317125.1 Chloroflexota bacterium
GGCGGCCATCTCGGCCCGCGAAGGTGTGCAGCGACCACGCTTCGGTCACCGTCTTGTCGTCTGATAGGCGCGCTATCTTGTAGGCGAGCTTTATCCTGGTGCGAGTAAGCTCTTCCAGCCAGGTGGAAATCTGTAGCTCATCATCGTAAAAGGTAGGCTGCATGTAGCGGACCCATATCTCCAGCACGGGCATCACCACGCCCATCTCCTCAAGCTGTCGGTATGTAAAACCAAAATGTCGCATAAACTCGGTGCGCCCCATCTCCATCCAGGGCACATAGCTGCTATGATGTACTATGCCCATAGCATCGGTCTCAACATATCTCACCCTGAAGGTGTGCGTCACCACAGGCCCGCCCACTGCTACGGGATCATTGCTCACCTACACCACTCCCGCGATGGGCGGCGCGGCCAGTTTGATATACCGCTCTACGCTTTTGCGGTTGCGGCTGTCGGGGGCAAGGCCAAGTATCTGCAACAGCTTTTTCTCGTCAGCCCCGGCCTTAGCTTGCTCTACCGCGAAGGTATCGCGTAGCGACTGCGGCGTAACGGTCTTGTTTATCCCCGCAGCCTCAGCTACACGATCCACAATCTTGTTGATTGACTGCGGCAGCAGGTTGAACATACGCGCTACAGGTTTGTAATCCGCCACGTACTCCTCAAAAGCCTCTGTAAACTCCGGGCCCGCACCCAGCTTGCGCTCTTTTGGCTGCCACCTGATTTCATCGTAATAGACATATACAACAGGGTTAGCCTGGTCGCTTATGTCAACATGATCGACTTTGAGAGCCAGTAGCTCTGTGCGCGTGAGGCCGAGCTTGAGGAGCAAATAGGTTATCAAATAGGTGCGTAAGTTCTCCTCATGGGCGGCATCGAGGATGGCATCTTGCTCTTGAGGAAAGAGGGTATGAGGCGTTTTGAGTGGGATGTAGTCAGGAAAGAAGCTGTCGGCGGGGTTTTTGGGCAGCACCTTCTCTTTATCCACCAGGTAACGGTACATCCCCTGTAGCGAAGTCAGACGCCGCTTGCGAGTAGACTTGTTGTTAGCCTGCCCCAGGAAGTTAGCGATATCGGTGGTGTTTATCCGGTCGAGGGTCTTATTGCCGATAGACTCCTGGAAGAGCGCCAGGTCGTACATATATGAATCAATCGTGTTAATCGGGCGCTTTTGTTGCTCAAGATGTCGTCTGAACCACCAGCGAGCTACGTCGAGGCTGCAAGTGTTATGAAGGGCGGGTATATCCGCCATCGGCTGGGTCAGTTCTCCTCTTGTGCTGAGGGTGAAAAGCTGCGCTTGAATAAGCCGCTCACGGTGCCCCTGGTTCTCTTCCTCTTGCGGCTCAATACCCACAGACTGCCTGCTATTTCGTCTCGTAGTGCTCATCTCTCACGCTCCATCTGGCTACAAACGGTCCTCTTGCCCCGATTATATGTCAAGTAAAATGGTTATGCAAGCGATATGTCGTTTTGATATGGCGAGCTTACAACTCCTGAACGCCACGAGCACCCAGATACGCAGGAAGAGTTATGATCGGTGGGCGCTCACCGTCGCGGACGTAGTTTACTTCCAGCGATAGACGGTCGCCTTCAAAGCAAATCAATTTCATGCTGCGGTTAACCTCTTCCAGCAAGGTGATGCGAGCACGCTCCTCAAGCCGAGATAAGATCACCTGCACGATAGCGAAAGCAGTCAGGGAGAGATCAGAGAGCGAACGATTGCGATGTATACGCTGGTCGAGGTTCACCTGGCCTATAGCGTAGAGGCCGTAACGCTCCAACAAATCTATCAACATACCGGTTTCGACGCCGTAGCCAGAGAAAAATGGCAGCTGCTCAAGCACCTCGCGCCGCCCGGCATATTCACCCGCCAGCGGCTGCACCAGCCCCGAGAGCAGAGGGAAGAAAAGGTTGAGGAGTGGGCGCACAGTTAGCTCCGTGACGCGCCCACCACCTTCATGTTGTAGCCCCGCCTCGGTAGTGATCGGCCTGTGATAATAGCCCTTCACATAGCCGATGCGCGGCTCGCGCAGGAGCGGCCCCACCAGGCCATACACGAACTGCGGCTGCATATTGGCTACATCAGTATCCACCCAGGCTATTATGTCCCCCTTTAGGACGTGAAGCGATTTCCAGAGCGCCTCACCTTTTCCCCGCAACGGCTCTCCCGCCTCTGGCAGTAGCTGCTGGTGGATGTAGACAGGCACCCCCAGATCGGCGGCAATCTCTCGTGTCTTATCGCTGGAATCGGAGTCGATCAACACAAGCTCATCAACTAGAGGCACATCTTTCATCAGCGATTGCTTGAGAACAGTTATAACCCCCGCGATGGTAGCTTCTTCGTTGAGGGCAGGCAGACCCACCGAGATAGTGACGCCGCGCTGCCTCTTTATATCTACCAGCCGCGAGAGGTCAGAGAATTCATCCGCGTGGAAGGTGTTCTCGGCAAACCACTTATCAACGAGCATAGAGAGAGCCTGTGGATCGAGGGCATGAAGGCGAGCGCGCTTACGCGCTGCGCGAATAGCAGGGCCGACGGGCACACGCGTTTTGAGTGCCAGGAGAGCCGCATCTGTCTCACGCGCTACCGCCTCTGTGAACTTGCCCACATCTGTGGCCGCCTGCCCTCCCGCGCCCATGATAACGAGGTCGTACTTAGCTGTGCTGTCGCTGATGCTAGTGACAGGGTTATCCCCGGAGGCAAAGGTACGCCTCGGCATAACAAAGCCAGAGCGGGTAGCTTCCATCTGCTGCACCAGCTCAGTGAAAGGAGCTTCCTCGCTGGCGCGCATCTTCTCAGGCATATCTTGCAGTACGTGGAGCACCGTAACCTGGGCGCGCAGCACATCAACAAGGGCCTGCGAAAGGTCCAGGGCCATCCTTGCCTGGGGTCCACCACGCACAGGGAGCAGCACCCTCATGCCTGTGCCAAAGGGAGCAGTAGGCGAGCCGCCTGCGTAGCCAGGCAAAGGCCTGCGCGCCCATGCAAGGTCACAGGGGAGAGGGCTGCGTAACGCGTTACGCAGCCAGCCGCATTCTCCTTGCAAACGCCGCAGAGGAAGCAACACCATAGGGTTAGCTTCTCCCTCAAGGAAACGGCGTACCTCACCTGCCATGTCTTTCTCAGGGGCTACTCTCACCACAGGGGCGATAAGGCCGTGCGCGTGGGGGGTTACTCCCTCAGATAGAAGTGCCTCGGTGTCCGCAACAGCTATTGATGAAGAGAGCGCGGTGAGCGCCCATGCCTCCAGATCGCGGCGCAACGCTTGCGCGGTGATGGAGTGTGCGCTCACCGACTCGCCCTCCGGTACAGGCACAATGCTGCAAATCAGCACCCTACCGCCGGAGCCGCTGGCGAGCAGGCTAGCCAATCTCAGCAAGAAAAGCCCTTCCGATCCCGGCCCAAAGACCGCAGCACCACTCGGCGTCAGACAGTTCACAAGGATAATTATTGTGCGCCCCCCCGTAGCAGGCGCATTGGCAACAACAGTTGTTTGATCGTTCATCGTAGTTTGCTCATAGGCTAATGATGAGTAGTCTGTATGCTTCCCACCGGTTTACCGGCAGAGCGCAATTGATAATCGCCCGCCCCTAATTCCCATTCAACAACGGCATCATACGCGAATGGAAGATTCCTTCCCATGTGTAGCTGGCAAAGACCTTCCGGCGCATAGAGGCTACACCCGGCGTTTCTAACACATTGAGGATAGTTTCGGCGATTCTAGAGGGGTCATCGCCGGGTGCAAAATAGGTTGCATTTTCACCCCCCACCTCACGTAGCACTGCGATATTGCTGCAAAAGATCGGCAGGCGCGCAAGCCCCGCCTCAAGGAGGGGCAGGCCGAAGCCTTCCTGCACGCTCGGAAGGATAAGTCCGTCAGCCCACCAGTAAAGCTCGGTCATCAGGGCGTCGCTCACTTCCATAGTGCTGCCCGTGTCGCCTTCCAGTGCCAGAAACGCAACTTCGCCTTCCAAGTTGAGTGCGGCGCGTCGCTGCATTAGCTCGTCCAGGTATTCGCCGGAACGGACATTGTGCGGGCCCGGGGGGCCGGTAATCACCAGCAACGGGCTATGCCCATGAGCCTTTATCGCGCCGGTTATCTCAATAGCCAGCTCCAGGTTTTTGCGGCGAGTGATACGAACGGGGGCGAGGAAAACCCAGTGGCGCTCGTCCCAGCGTAATTGTGCGCGCAAGTCAGACATCCGCGGGGAGGAGGGGATAAAGGCTGAGGGGTCAATGCCATTAGGCACAAGGCATATATCTCTCAGAGGCACATCAAAAAGCTCAGCCATCTCAGCGCGCCTCTGCTCGGAGATGGCGACGTAGACCACATTGGGGAGCCGGGTCTTGAGCGCGGTCCAGGGCCAGAGTGGGAGCAAATCATCTTTGTAGAGAGGGTTATTCCAGGCCAGATCATGGCACCAGGCTATCCATCTCCGCTCGCCGCGCTCCTCCCCCGCCAGCTTAGCCAGCGCCAACGTCAACGGTAAGTTCTTGTGCAGAGTGAAGGCGTTATGCACGATGCACACATCTGCCCCTTCAAGAGCAGCAGCCAGCAAACCGGAGATACGCTCTACCCAGTAGTCGAAGGCGGCAGGGGCCCAGCTTTCTCCTCCTAGCAGCGCCTTTTGGACCTTGAGTATCTCAGGGTCACGCGAGTCAAGCTCAGGGATGATCTGCCCTTGCAGCCCTACGCTCTGCGGGTCGCCGCGCCCAGCCAGGATGTAAGGCTGGTGGCCCTCACGTTCAAGGAGTCGGGCGTGGGTAGAGATTATACTTTCAACTCCGCCGACGACAGGCTGGCAGGCGTAATGCAAAATGGCTATCTTCAACAGAGAATATATCCTTACTCACAACGGGGCAGACACATGGCGCAGGCGAGGCAATACAGGGATTGAACAAGCGGGCGGAGCGCGAAACCGCGAGGGCGAGAAGAGCACAAAGCCTGGGAGCATTATAAATAGATAAGCGAGCAGCGTCAAGCAAAACGCAGCCGAGGCAACTGCGCCCACCATCATACGAGGCTAACCTTGACAAGGTTACACTCAACCCTTATAATAGAACTGTACTCATACAAGAGGATCTGAAATATGCAATATAAAGATTATTACAAAACACTAGGCGTGGAACGCAAGGCCAGTGAGAAGGAGATCAAGTCTGCCTTCCGTAAGATGGCGCGTAAATACCACCCTGACCTTAACCCCAATGACAGAGAGGCCGAAGCCAGGTTCAAAGAAGCAAACGAGGCTTACGAGGTGTTGAGCGACGTTGAAAAGCGGCGGAAGTACGACGAGTTCGGCTCAGATTGGGAACGCTACCAGCAGGGTGCAGGCACATCAGGCGGCTTCGACTTCGGAAAGTATTCGCAAGGTTATACAGGTGGGGGTGGAGGTACTACCTTTACCTCGTCTAGCTTCGGCGGCGAGTCGGGCGACTTTTCTGACTTCTTTGAGATGTTGTTCGGGCAGTCGGCTGCCGGTAGAGGCGGCAGCCCCTACTACACCGGTGGGCGCGTACGCACCGTGCCGCGTACCGGTGAGGACTACGAGCACACGATAGATGTCACGCTGGAAGAAGCTTTCGCGGGCGGGCAGCGCCTTCTTCAGATGGACGTACCGGAGGCATGCCCTACCTGTGGTGGTAGCGGCGTTGTGAACAACCGGGTGTGCCCAACGTGCAACGGCGCAGGCACAGTATCGCACAAGAGACGCCTGGAGGTGAAGATACCGAAGGGCGTACACACAGGCTCCAGAATACGCATCGCGGGTGAAGGCGGCGCGGGCACAGGCGGCGGCGGAAAAGGCGATCTCTACCTGCGGGTGACGGTATTGCCGAACAGCCACTTCGAGCGCAAAGGCGACGACATTTACACCACAATAGCCACTCCGCTCTACACGGCGGTGCTGGGTGGCGAGGTAGAGGTGCCAACGTTGAAGGGCACAAAGCTTGCTCTAAAGATACCTGCCTCCACGCAGAACGGGCGCAGCTTCAAGCTGACAGGCCAGGGTATGCCCAACCTGAAGAAACCCGACAAGCGGGGCGATCTTTTCGCCAAGATCGACGTGCAGTTGCCCGCCAGGCTCAATGACCACGAAAAGCAACTCTACGAGGAGTTAGCGCGTATACATAGTGAGCGTAAGGGAGGTGAGCCGGATGCGAGCCGATCCTGAACGCGGTACGGCCAGCAGTAGCGACCAAAGCGGGTGGAGCTACGGCTCTCCCGCCCAGGACGACCAGCCGAAATATGTGATAAGCGTGGCGGCCCAACTTCTGAGCGTTCACCCCCAGACGTTACGCCTTTACGAGCGCGAGGGCCTGGTCGAACCGCAGCGTACAGGCGGTAAGATACGCCTCTACTCTGAGCGAGACATCGAACAAGTCAGGCGTGTAATGCGCCTCACCAACGATCTCGGGGTCAACCTGGCGGGCGCGGAAGCTATACTCAACATGCGTGAACGGATGCTGCAAATGCGCCGCGAGCTTGAAAGCATACGCCAGGAGATGGAAATCGAGCTTGATAGACTGCGACAAGAGCTTGACGTAGAGGATATGTGAAATAGTGTGCATAAAGCCTGCATGTGCGGGATGGAAAGCATCGCCATCCTGTATAATATAGATAGTACACATAAGCATTACCCATTACGCATTACCAGTCACCCTCACAGCCTGTGGAAAAGGGCTAAGATGTCACACTTTCGGTCTATACTCCGGTGGCGAGATTTGTTCTCGCACCTGTAGCGAATCCCCTGGCAGTACACTCTTCGCTCTCCACACGCTCTACCCGGCTACAAACGATACTATATTATCATTCGGATATAAAAGAAACGGAAGAACAAAGATATGATGAGCAGATTTACAGAAAAAGCCCGAGAAGCCCTGGAACGGGCCCAACAGATTATGTTCGCCAAGCAGCATACTCAGCTGGATATAGAGCATATATTCCTCGCCCTGTTGCAGCAGCGCAACAGCGTGCCCACACAAATAATCACCAGGCTGGGCGGTGATGTGCAGATGATGACTCGCCGCCTCGAAAGCTCGCTCAGCACGATGCAGAGCTTCAACAGCAGCCGCAGCGCCACTACCAGCTATGTGACGCTACGAGCCAACCGCGTCATCCAGGGCGCTGCTGAGGAAGCAGACCGCCTCAACGACGACTTTATCTCCACCGAACACCTCTTGCTGGCGATAGCCAGCGAGCGCGGCGGCTACACAGCCCGCCTCTTGCAGGAAGCAGAGATAGACCAGGAGAAGATATACTCGGTGCTGCGCGAGATCAGAGGCGACCGCCGAGTTACCGATGCCAACCCTGAAGAACGCTACGAAGCCCTTGAGAGATTCAGCGTTGATC
>DAHVFG010000012.1:0-40179 GCA_027317125.1 Chloroflexota bacterium
ATCCACGCCGCGACCGCCGCCGAGGTGATGGGCGTTCCCATTGACAAGGTTGACCCCGATTCTCGACGCCTCGCCAAGACCATCAACTTTGGGGTTCTCTACGGCATGGGCAGCTATGGCCTGGCCCGCGACTCCGGGCTCTCGCAGCAGGAAGCCGCGAAATTCATCGAGCTATACTGGTCGCGATACCCTGCTGTGCGGCACTTTATGGACCAGACGTTGCAGGAAGGACGCGAGCGCGGCTATGTGTCCACGATGCTTGGCCGCCGCCGCAACGCGCCTGAGCTACTGTCGCGCAACGGTGGTATCCGCCAACAGGCAGAGCGGATGGCAATCAACGCCCCTGTTCAGGGCACCGCCGCCGACATAATCAAGATCGCGATGAACCGCCTTTCTGCTGAAATGAAGCGGCGCGATCTTAAGAGCAAGATGCTCCTCCAGGTTCATGATGAACTCGTCTTCGAGGTGCCACGCTCTGAGCTTGGTGAGATAAGTGCGCTTGTTTGCGGCACAATGGAAGGGGCTATTGTTATTGACGTGCCGCTTCGCGTTGAGATCAAGGTGGGGAAGAACTGGGGAGAGATGCAGCCTGTCCAAGCGGGTTCCTGATGCGGGCCCGCAGGCCACGCCGCACCCGCTTGGATAGCTTCTCCGGAGCAAAGGTGAGAGCACGTGCCGTTCAGCAAGTCGTGCGCGGGCGAGCGACCCTGAGCAGTGGAGTTGCGCATTTGCGCCAGGCGCGGCGGCGCGTTCGCGTACCACACATTCCCATTGTTCAGAAGGTAATCGGCAGACGGAGCATTCAGAGCGTTGAGGGGATCAGCCCGGAGGCGGCGCTCCATGCCCGCCACAACTTCCGCTTCGGTGTGCTCAACGGCGTTGTATTCACGCTGGTCGACTCCCTGATGTCGCCCGCCCTGGTGCTCGCCTGGTTCATCAACAGGCTTGGCGCGCCCAATGTGATGGTGGGCGCCCTTCCCGCCATAGCGGCCAGCGGCGGTTTCCTTCCACAGATCTTCGTTGCCAGCCGTATGCAGGGGCGGCCACTTGTAATGCAGCTGTACCGGCGCGCAGGCATATTGCGTATTCTCACGATTGCCTTGCTGACGGCGCTTACGGTGGCGTTGGCGGGCCAGCCTCTGGCGCTCCTCATTGCCTTTTTTGTTCTCTATTCCCTCTATGGCCTCGCGGGAGGACTAAGCACTGTGCCCTGGCTTGAGATGGTCAGCAAAACCATTCCACTGCGGCGGAGGGGGGCCTTCTTCGGGATGCGGAGTTTCTTCGGCGGCTTGCTGGGCCTGCTCGCCGCCGGCTTGATAGGGACATTGCTGGCGGAACAGCTCCCCGGCCTCGCCTTCCCCAACAACTTTGCTCTCTTGTTCGGCCTGGCGACGCTCGCCATAGCCATCGGCATCTGGGCCTGGACCGCTGTTCGGGAGCCTGTAGCCAACTCGGTACACACCCCGGTGAGCGTAGGCCATCTTGTGAAGCGCGGCTGGCGCGCTCTTGGTGTTGACCGCGACTTTAGAGCTTTCATGGCGGTGCGTATTCTGATGGCTCTTGCCACCATGTCGGACCCTTTCTATGCTGTCTACGCCCGCAGCAATCTCGGCGCACCCGCCTCGACAATCGGGGTTTATCTCGCCGCCTCCACCAGCGCGTCACTTCTTTCAAACTTTATCTGGAGCCCTCTTGCTGACCGTGCGGGCAGGCGAACTTTGATGATAGCCACTGTCTCTGCCGTAGCCCTTGTACCTCTTACCGCTCTCCTCTTGTCGCTCCTCAAAGGCTCGGTGGCCCCTGATCTACTCTTCACAGCCTTCGCGCTCGTCTTCGTCTTTGTGGGGTTGGCCGCCGGCTCAGGCGGGGTAGTAAATAACCATGTTGTCCTCTCGATTGCTCCCCCTGCTGATCGCGCCACCTACATCGGCTTCCTGAATACCGCTCTGGGCCTTGTTACATTCTTTCCGGTTCTCGGTGGTGTGGTGGCCGACACGCTGGGCTTCAGCGTCCTCTTTCTTTTGTCTGTTTTGCTGGTGCTGAGTGCGATGCTGGCCGCGACACGGATTAGAGACTAGCGTGCGTCTGCTGCCCCCTGTCCTGCCACAGCCACCTTATAATTTTGCCCTTCCCACCGGCCATCCAGCCAGTGAAAGGTAAACTCGACCGGTGCGGTTTGCTCCGGCGCGACCTGAATATCCACATAGTCTATGCCTAACTTTGTCGAGGTGGACTGCGTGTCGGCGTTCTCTTGCCACCCGTCAGTTGTTGAGCGTAGGACGAATGGCGCATCCGCCTGGATGCGAAGGGTCCAGCCTGCTCGCACGGTGCCTACCTGACGGTTGTGCTTCCACACCTCCAGTTTGGGGCGCTTTGTATCGCCCAGGTAACGCTGTGCAACCTCCGGTATCAGGTCGAAGACCTTACCGTCGGCAGCGGAGCGCAACAGCTTTACATACTCGGCGTGCGCCCACATCAACGGCATGGCTGACCCCGTTGGCCTGCCGCAGTAAAGATGCAGATCCGGGCGGTCCTCCTCGTCCCACACCTGTTCGGCAAGAAGCCCTATACCGAAGCCGAAGGCCTCCATCGCTTTGATATAAGGCTCTGCGGGGCGGCCCGCAGCAAGCTCATAATGCCCGCGCTCCCCGGTGAGGAGCGGCCACGCGCGGCCCTTGCCCCAACTCTCAAATGGGCCGCCATCCGGCCGCTGGCCGTATCCGTCGTGGTTATAGCGATGCCAGCAAGGGCCAAAGGGGGTATCCACTTTGAGCAGAGCATCAATCACCTTTACCGAATCTACGATAATGGGATCGTCAGGCTTGCGTATCCCGTAGCGCACCAGTTCTAGAAAACCCCCATCCACAATCTCCTTGGCGGGGAAATCAGCACGCTGGCCTGGGGGCCTGTTGGCGATGTGCAGCGTACCTGTGTTCGGGTCCTCGTGTGGGTGGGGGTCGCCGGCGGTGGCGGGTGTGATCCTGATGTAGTGTGTAGTGATCCCAGGCACAAGAGTGCCCTCCGTAGTCACGGTCCAGCTTTCGATGTGGCTCTCCAGAAAGTCTGCATATTCCTGAACAAAGGCAGCGGTCTGATCGTCGCCTGATTTGCGCAAAAAGAGGGCAGCGCATGTTAGCGCGGCAATGTTGGAGGCAAGGGTCGAGGGTGAATAACCGCTGTCTTCCTCCCATCGCTCCTGTGGGGTAGCCGGACCATTCTCGATAAGGTACGCTGCCGCCCGGCGTATCAGTGTGATTGGATAGCTCTCCTCAAGGGCGTTCAACGAGTAGAGCCGCCAGACGAGAATAATCGGGAAGGCCACTTCGTCGAGCTGCACACCGCGCCAGTACGGCTCCCCGCTGATCCAGAAGTTCTGGTAGAAGCCTCCGTCCTCGAGCTGGGCACAGGTGAGATATACGAGCGAGCGCAGAGGCGTGGTTGTGTTGCCGGTGGCGAGGAGCGCTGTTGTGCTTTGCACCATGTCGCGGGTCCAGACGAGATGGTAGCCCCCAAGCCCGTCTTGGTCGCTCTTGGCTTCGCCCCAGGGTATACTCAGGGAGGCGATCATAGCGCCTGGGTAGCTTTTGTCTTCGTGGGCGAGGAGCAGCGCCTGGCTCCTATGGTAGAGACCACCCGCGTCGCCCGACGCCTCCTCAAGCTCGCGTTGGTGATTGGCGACTCGCTGCCACTGCTCCAAAAACCTCTCCAGCCGCTCGGAGAAGGGCGTTGAGAGGCTCTGACGCAGGAGGGTTATTGCACCCTGGCGGCAGTCTTGAAAGGCCAGCGACAATGTGAACTCGTTGCCTTGTGAGAGGTCGATTTCGCCTGTGAGGGCGATATTCCCATCGCGCACGCACTCGTACTGCCAGTCCATCTCAAAGTTATCGTTTAGGTCGGTCCAGCCATCGCTGACGCCCACGTAACCGCATGAGCAACGCAGGAAAGGCGCGCTTGCACCAATTGCCAGGTAGACCTCACCCTTGTAGGCCAGCAGAACCTTACGGTCCTGTACCTCGACTACCTCGCCGTTGTTGTTCCAGCCGCCCACTTCGAGGTGGGGCGCGCAGAGGACGAAGAGGCGCAACTTGCCTTCGAAGCCTGGGCCTGGGTCGAACCGCGTGCGAATCAGTATGCACGACAAGTGCGGGTCGGCTATTACCTCTTTGACAATTTTGTATCTCCCTTCGGGGTCACGGTTGGTGATACGAAAGCCGAGGCCATGCTCTGATAGAGCCTCTACCTCCGAGGCCAGGTTGCGCCGCTCATCGTGAAAGAAGGTCTTGCCGTCAGTTATGAGGTATTGCAGGTCGCGTATCTGCGGTCTATCTACGGTGGGATAGTAAAGTTCACTCAGGATGCCGAGAGTGAGGGTGTACCAGACAGAGCTTGCGGTAGAATATGCTGTGCCTACTGCTTGTTTGGCGCTGCTCGTCCAGTGGGGCTGGATACCAGGCCCACCAGGGGCAGGGTTGCGACATTTCTCTTCAGATGCCACAGTTTCTTTCTCCTATTTAGAAGGTGCATACACACTTTGCACACTCTATGCCATCGGCGTGCGCAATTATAAATTATGAATTATAAATTATGAATTAGGAATTATGAATTAGGAATTATAATTTCGTGCTCCAATTCATGATTCCGCTAAAGGCGGAAAGTAATTTCGCGAGGTGGGCAGGAGGGTCTATGGCGCAACAGAGTGGTGGGCGAATACGGCGCATCGGAGTGCTCACAGGTGGCGGTGACGTGCCCGGCTTGAATGCCGCCATCAAAGCGTTGGTTTACAGGGGGAGCCATACCGGTATCGAGGTGCTCGGCTTGCGCCTGGGGTGGGAAGGCATAGCTTACATTGACGCCAGCCGCCCGCGTGAAGAGCTTCAGTTCAAGCCGAGCGATGAGCGCACCTGGCGTGACGGTTACCTCCTGGTGCTCAATCGCCTCAACACACGCGACATCGAGCGTGCAGGTGGGACGATACTGCAATCTACCCGAACCAACCCCGCAGCCGTTCAGGTTAGCGCCCTGCCGCCACATCTGGCATCATTCGCCCAGGGCCACTCTCCAGGCGACAAGGTTGACCTGACACCTCAAGTTGTGGCTAATATTGAGGCGCTCGGCCTCGATGGTCTGGTTGTGATTGGCGGGGACGACACACTCAGCTATGGGGCAAAGCTGTCGGCCAAGGGAGTGCCTGTCTGGGGGATTCCAAAGACGATGGACAACGATGTGCCAGGCACCGAATACTGCCTCGGCTTTCAGACTGCTCTTCACCGTGCCGGGGAGTTCATAGAGCGGATGCGCTCCACTGCGGCGTCGCACAGTGAGACAGTGCTCTTTCGCATGTTTGGGCGCGACGCGGGCTTTACGGCTCTCGAAACTGCTATTGTCACCTGGGCTGACCGTGTGCTGATCCCCGAAGTCGCCGTCGGTTTAGACACTCTGGCGGCGCTGATTGAAGGCGACAGGCGAAACCCTTACTCTTACTCGACAGTTGTCCTTTCCGAAGGGGCCAACTTCGGCATCGCTGTGCCGGAAGTGGGTGAAGCAGACGCATACGGGCATCGCAAGAAGGGCAATGTGGCCGACTTTCTGGCAGAGGAGCTTGCGAAGCTTATGCCCAACGTGCGCTTCTTGCCCGTTGATCTCACTTATATCCTGAGAAGCGGCGAACCCGATGTTTACGATAAGCATATGGCAATATACTATGCCAATCTGATTATGAGCCTTGTAGAGCAAGGCACAGGGGGCGCCATGTCCGCATATCGGGAGGGCGGCTTTGTCTTTACCGATTTGCCTGACAAGAGCCACCCTGCAAGGCGAGTTGACCCCGCCCACTACAACGCCGAACGTTGCCGCCCTAACTTCGAGCATATAACCGGCCCTTACAGACCTCTGCCGGCGCCGGGCGATGAATGATGTCTCTGAAGGGCAGCCGCAAACGAGCTGACTTTGCTGCCCTCGCAGCGCTAGCTCTGTTCGCCCTCGCGTTGTGCTGGCCTGTGCTCCTGGGAAAAGTGCCTGTAGCTGCCGACACCTTGTACCTGTGGGCGCCTTGGAGCAAGCTGCCGCATGCGCCTGTGCAAAACTCCGCGCTGGCGGATTCCTCCCTCCTGTATCTCCCCTGGGTAGCATTTGAGCGTGCGTCGCTGGCTTCAGGGGAGTGGCCGCAGTGGGACCCATACTCCTTCGCAGGCGCTTCTTTCGCCGCCAACTCTCAGAACCAACTCTATTACCCTCTGACCTGGCTTCTGTGGTTGCTGCCGTTGAGTGGCTCTATTCAACTCCTCGCCCTCTTCAATCTATCTTTAGCAGGCTGGGGAATGTACGCATTCTGCCGCTTGCTTGGAGCCACACAACTCGGCAGCTTGATTGGTGGCCTTGTATTCGCGGGAAGCGGGATGATGCAGCTGGCTTTGGAAGCTCCCGGAGTAGCCTCCGTCTATGGTTGGCTGCCGTGGATGCTCTTTGCGACCGAGATGGCGCTGACTCGAAAGAGCGCGCGCTGGACAGCTGTGGCAATCCTGGTTTGCGCGCTCCAGACAGTCGCCGGCAACTTGCAGTGGGTACTTTACAGCTATTTCGCAGTGGGCTGCTGGATCGCGTGGCGCGCCTTACCGGTTATGAATTATAGATTAGAAGTTACCGGGCATAGGAGAATTCTCCTTGCATCGAGCTGGCGCTCCACATGGCAGACCCTCTTGCGCGGGGCGCTGATACTCACAGCGGCGCTGGTGCTGTCAACGATCCATCTCGCGCCTTTCCTGGAACTCTCGTCGCTCGCGGGCCGCACCGGAGGCCAGGTCTCATCTCATTCGCCTCCATTATCTACTCTGCTGAGGCTTCTCATGCCGCAGTTCTTCGGCACAGCTGCGCCCGGGGTAGGTACGCCTATGGTCTTCAACGACCTCTGGTACGTTGGCATACCTGCGCTGCTCTTGGCATCTGTGGCAGTGGTGCGCCGAGCGCATCGCTCGGTGGGCTTCTGGCTCGCCCTGGCTACCTTCGCAATTTTGGTGGCCTTCGGCATCGGGCCTTTCCTCTACATACGCCGGCTGCCGGGGCTGAGCGCGCTCCTTCCCTCGCGCATCGGCTATTTGCTCATCACCTCGCTTTCGGTGCTGGCCGCTCTTGGCTTCGGCGCGTGGCTGCGTATTGCAGACGAGAAGCCGCGGCGCGCCTTTCTGTGGCTTGGCGCGCTGGCGCTAGCGCTGGCCGGGGCGTTGCTGGCCGGCCTATTGCTCCGAAACGCGGAAACGGATACCGCGCTTCAGCAACTGATGGGGGAGCAGCTGTGGCGCGGCGCGGTCATATCTCTGATAAGCTTGGCGGCTCTTGCGCTCTGGCCGCTTCTCTCCTTGAAGCGAACCCTTGCCCCGCGAAGTGCGCCTTCTCTCAGGGCCGCACTCCCTCTACTGCTGGCGCTGTTGGTCGCGGCAGACCTGCTAACCTCAGTGCCCGGCTATAACTCCTTTGTTTCGCCTGATGCGCTGGTGCCCGTTACTCCGGCGCTCATCTGGCTTCGTGCCCAGCCGGGCAATGGGCGACTGCTTGGGCTAGACGCAGGAGGTGTTACCTTCAACCCTAATACGCAGATGCTCTACGGCTTCTCATCAGTTGAGGGATACGATTCGTTGCACACGCGCCGTTATGAGGAGTTTTGGGGCGCGGTTGACGCGCAGGTGCGGCCTGTTGCCCGGGGCAACCCCTACTCGAACGTTTCTGTTCGCCCTCAAGCTTATACTTCAACGCTGGCAGACCTTCTAAACGTCAGCTATATTGCTTCCTCCACTCCGATCAGCATACCAACAAGCTACACCCCTTCCTACAACGGAGAAATATACATCTACAAGAACGGCAACGCATTGCCGCGCGCCTTCCTGCTGACGGAGGCAAAAGTACTCTCCACCGTGCAAGTCAGGGCCGAGTTAGCTTCTCCACAGTTCGACCCCAGTAAGGTGTTGCTCCTTGAGGCTGACGAGCAGCCGCCCCAAGTGGCCGCACCCACAACCTCAGCCCCAGGCAGCGTGCAAATAACCGACTATAAGTGCAACAGCGTCGTTGTGGAGGCGCAGGTGAACACCAACGCATGGCTTGTGCTGGCAGACGCTAACTACCCGGGTTGGCGCGCCACTGTGGACGGCCACGAACAACAGATATACACGGCTGATTACCTGCTGCGCTCTGTACCCCTCGCCCCCGGCAGGCACCGAATCACCTTTACTTTCGCGCCGACAACTCTTCTGCCTGGCGGCATCCTGAGCGCCGGATCGCTCGCGTTGTTGATCTTGTTCATAGCTGGCCTACTTCCGTTTGGACGCTTCAGGTCTCAGTTAGATAATACATAGGTATAGTTTATGCTGGTGTCCTGAACAACTGTGGTTTGCCCATAAGTTAAAGGCTACTGAGAGGCAAACGGGATGGCAGACGCGCATGCTGCTGGCGAGTCGCCTGAAGAGGAGCCTGCTGGGGGCGGGCTGTTCCTTCCACGTGGGGCAATCTTTGCCAACAGGGAAGATGCAGGGCGGCAACTGGCTGCAAAGTTAGAGAAGTACAAAGGTGCGAACGGTGTGGTGCTGGCCCTTCCACGTGGAGGAGTGCCGGTGGGCTACCAGGTGGCGCGCGCCCTGCGTCTACCGCTCGACCTCTACGTGGTGCGTAAGCTGGGCGCTCCTGACCAGCCGGAGCTTGGAGTTGGCGCTATAGCTCCAGGCGGCGTGATTATCCTGGATAATAACGCCATTGCCGCGCTTGGTATTACTCGCGAGCAGATCGAAGAAGTCATCGGGGCAGAGCGCGCGGAGATGGAGCGGCGCACGCTCGCGTTTCGGGGTGCTCTTCCACCTCCTGATGTACATGGCAAGACGGTTATACTCGTAGACGACGGCCTTGCAACGGGCGTTACCGCTTCTGCCGCGATTATAGCGCTACGAAAGCAGGAGCCTGCTCGTATTGTGCTGGCGGTGCCGGTCTGCGCGAGCGCAACGGTCGCCGCGTTGAGAGCGCAAGTTGATGACCTGATTTGTGTAGAGACGCCGCAGCATTTCGCCGCTGTCGGTCTCTGGTACGCCAACTTCGAGCAGACTACGGACGAGGAAGTTGTTGACTTGCTTGAGCGTTCACAGCCCTCCCGTCAGGGGCGCACCGTAACACAAGGTGCACAGGAGTCGTCCTCTCTGAAGTGGACCTTGACTGCTTCAGAAGGAGCAACACCTGTGCAACGCGCTGTACAGGTGCCGGTAGGCGATATTTCTATTGACGGCGATTTGACGATACCCAGCTCTGCTAGCGCGGTTGTGCTCTTCGCGCATGGAAGTGGAAGCAGCCGCTTCAGCTCGCGCAACCGTGCGGTAGCTCGTGAGCTTCAGAATGCTGGATTCGCCACTCTACTCATCGATCTTCTCACCGCTGAAGAAGAGATAGCTGAGGCGCAGACCCGTCACCTCCGCTTCGATATTAGCCTTCTTGCCGAGAGGCTCGTCTATGCTATGAGCTGGCTGCGAAGCGAAGAATCAACTGCTGCCCTGCCTATTGGTCTCTTTGGCGCAAGCACAGGGGCAGCCGCAGCGCTTGTAGCTGCGGCTGCCCGGCCCGATGATGTGAAAGCCATTGTGTCGCGTGGTGGGCGGCCCGATCTTGCCGGGAAGCATCTCTCGCAAGTGGCTGCTCCTACGCTACTTATTGTCGGGGGCGAGGACACGCAGGTGATAGAACTGAATAAGCAGGCGTTTGCCGAACTCCCCGCAGTAAAGGAGATGGCGATTGTCCCAGGGGCAACCCACCTCTTTGAAGAGCTTGGCGCGTTGGAGCAGGTCTCCCGGCTTGCTGTCGAGTGGTTTTCTCGCTTCGTGGTGGTATAAACATTGCTGTCACTTTAGCCTACAATTCTTGTTCTTCCAAATGAGGAAGGAGGACGCTGTTGGCCGCTCAAGATGAAGAGGGAACCCAAAGACCGGAGGATGGCGCATCTACGATAGAGCAGCCCCGTGGCGCTGAGCCTGAGCCTACGGCAAAGCCAAGCCAGGCCGAGGGTGATCGCGACACGATAAGCGCTGACCTCAAAGAGAAAGAGAGCGAAGGGAAGCTTGAGCGCTAAGGCGTGTGGATTGTCGCGTCCAGGCTTATCTCTCTATCGGCCCAACGAAAGGAAACGTCATGGCAAATGAGAAGCTGGTGCCCCCACAACGGGCAGTGATAACGCCGGACCGAGGCCCTGCGACAGACCCCAACCCAGGCGAGCGTTCCACGACAGCTGATGCATCGGGCCTTCCCGCCGAGTCGCTGGGTGTTCTGCCATTACGTGGCACAAGAGCAGGTGGTGGGGCGCAAATTGATATTGGGGCACAGGTGGGGATCAGGCGAAATCTTGAATTCACCGCAGGGGGCAGGGCACAGCGATTTATCACCGGCACCTTCAGCTATAGCAGGCCCGCCTACGACCCCAAGACGGGCGAGCTTCACACCAGCTCTGCCAGTGACAGCGGTGAATCCACCCTGGGGGCGGTTGCGCCCACAGGCAAGGAAAACGCCATGACCCCCAAAGTGCAGGGCGGGGGTGACGTGAACGACACTACAACAAGCCACGCAAGCGGCGACTCAGCCCCTGACCGCAGACGCGACAAGCGCACATCGTAGCTCGCTCCAAGGCCTTTTGCCGCTTGGTCCGGTTTTTGCTCTGAATATCTGTGGTTGCGTTTTAGAGCCGCGAGAACCGAAAGGAGGGCATAAATGTCACCAAGGGGCATCAAAGATGGAAGCAAACTCGACCGCCAGTACGAGCACATCAAGGATTCGTATGAGGAGAGAGGTAGCTCCGAAGATCGCGCTGAAGAGATAGCCGCCCGTACCGTAAACAAAGAGAAGCGGGAGGAAGGCAAAGCCAAGAAGGCGAAGAAGAGCTAGAAGGCGCTTAACGAAGTTGACTTCAACTATTGAAAAAGCTAGATCAAGGAGGCTTTACAGTGAACAACAACCAGACCAATGAGCAGACATGCCCCAAGTGCGGCATGCCAAAGGAAGAGTGGCAGGGCAACAACGGACAAGGTGTCCAGCTTGGCAGTGAAACATATTGCTGCCAGGGCTGCGCAACCGGCACAGGCTGCACCTGCCGCTAGCTCTTTCTACTTAGCCAGCACCCACTTTAGCAAGCAGGGTGCAAAACAACAGGAAAAAGAGGCCGGGATACAACGGCCTCTTTTCCTTCTTCCCCCAACGGCCCCGACATGTGGACTACATATCCCCGAAGGTCAGTGTTACCGGCACCGGTGGCTAAGAACTCTCACCGACCGAGGAAAGGCGGCTCAATCCAAAGGCAAGCACCAGCCAGCTTATGCCTACGGTAACGGCTGTAGCAGCAAGCGCACCAACGAGGAATGCAGGCGCAACCAGGCTCGGTTGGAAAAGTTGCGCGAGGAGTGGCAGCAAGAATAGCGTCCCTGCAATTAGTCCGAGGATTATCCACGCTATCCATGCAAAGACGCTTCCCCAGCCTGAGGTCATGCGGCGCGGATCGTCCCAGTTGAGGCGTGCCCAGGGCACCGCGAAACCAATTTCTATAGCCAGCAGCCCGGCCCCAAGCACCTCAACCGCCAACCAGCCGTAAAAGAACCACAAAAGATTAAACCCCTTCCATAGCTCAGCCGCTATCATCAGTATTGTACTCAACGCCATAAAAGGGATAAGTGAAGCGAGCAGCTTGCCGCGCAACAACTCCAAGCCTGTGATAGGGGCAATTTTGAGAATCCACCAGGAGCGCCCTTCCATACTTATGCTCGTCGCCGCTATGCGGGCGAAGAAAAGGACTGTGATCGCCAGCACGCCTGCCGATACATATATGCCCGTGGGGTCTATGCCATTATGCTCAGTCAATGAAGAAAAAGGGTTCCTACTGCCCCTTCCGCCACCCAGAACGTTCAAGTAGACTATAGGGATAAAGACAAGAGGTGCGAATAACTGCGCAAAATTGCGTAGATCGCGTGGCAGCACTCGCCAGTCCTTGAAAACAATCGCCATCGAAGCGGAGGCCTTACCTAACAGCCCGCTGTGGCTTGCGGCTCGTACTGCGCGCTCTTTGCTTCGCTTTGCGCTGCCGCTGCTTTGCATACGCACCCAACCGCTGGCATAAAGGTTCTCTGCAAGTAAAAGACAGCCGCCGAAAAGCCCGAAAGTTAGCACAAAAAAGCCTGCCAGCCCTGCCCCCGCTCCGAGTAGATCGCCAACCCCTGCCGCAGCGAGGCCATGTCCCGCCACCATCGAGGGTATCGGCAGATTGGCAACTCCCCGTAGACCGTCAAGGAAACTCTCCAGCGTGGCTGGCCCGTTGCTGTTGAATATCTGGCGACCCCAGAGGCGCGATGTCTGGCTTATCAAACCACAACTTATCCCGAAGAGGGCACCAAACAATCCGAGGACCTCACGCACCCGGCGCGCGGGTGCAAAGCGCGCTACAAGCATGACGAGGATTGCCGAGAGGCCCACGGGCAGTAGAGGCGTGCCCGTGACTGCCAGCAGAGCCGCGACATAATAGAGCGGCCCGTATTGAGCCGCGATGCCATAGCTGATCAAAGCGGGCAACGCCGTGGCCGCCAGCAATGCGTAGTTCCAGACCATCCCATCCAGCAATTTGCTGGCGAATACTGCCCGGCGGTTTACCGGCGCGCTCATCAGCAGTTCCAGGTCGCTCGACAAGAAGAGCGAGCCGAGTGCGGTGCCAAAGCTGGTAAGAAGCACCAGCAGCGTAACGGCAGTCAATATCACCCCGGGCAACAGCGCCTCCAGATGCTGATCTGGATTGTCGCTTACCAGCACACCGGCGAAGGTTCCTATTACTCCTGACGTGGCGACCAAAACACCACCCACCCACAAAGCGCCGATTACGGTAAGCACTTTAGGTAAGAGTTTGCGGCTCTTGAAGTTGTTCCAGCCTATCTGCAAACGCAGCATCAACAGAAGCCAGGTATCGGCAATCATGCGAGCACCTCGGCCATCTCCGCATATTCCGCGCCGCCCGTGAGCTTGAGGAAAATATCCTCCAGTGAACTTTGCCCCTGCGTGCCGCGCAACTCAGCTATTGTGCCTGTAGCCACTATCGCGCCGTTGTTAATGATGATCACCCGGTCGCACATACGCTCGGCGATCTCAACTATGTGCGTTGAGAAGAAGACAGCTGCGCCACGCTCGCGAAGCTGACCGAGCATGTCTTTGATGAGCCGCGCGGAACGTGGATCGAGGCCGACCGTCGGCTCGTCAAGGAAAAGAACGTTCGGATTGTGTATTAATGCCCCGGCTAATGCCATCTTCTGCTGCATACCATGACTGTAGCCTTCGATCATATCCGTCGCGGCATCGGTGAGATCGAAGATGCGTAGTAGCTCATTAGCTCGCCGCTCTGCCTGATCAATGGGCACCCGATAAAGACGGCTCATAAAGCGCAGGAACTCCCACGCATTGAGCTTGCCGTATAGATTGGGAGTATCCGGCACATAGCCGAATTGGGCTTTGGCCGCGATAGGGTCTGCCTCGATATCGTGGCCCATGATGGCTGCCTTGCCTGCCGTCGGCTTCAATAGCCCGGTTAGCATCTTTATCGTTGTAGTCTTGCCTGCACCATTAGGGCCAAGAAAGCCGACGATCTCGCCTGGGCGAATAAGGATGTCCACCCCCTTTACCGCTTCATGCGCTCCGTAGCTCTTTCTTAGCCCCTGCGCGCTTATAGCGGGCACATTACCGGCGCTGCTGTACTGAAAGCCTGTTCCGTTGTCACTTATCACAGATGTTTTTGCCCTCTACTAGAGAATCACTAATGCATTCCGAGTAATCATGCCCCTGTGGGCCACCACCGACAATGAAAATAGGGGTAAGTTTGTGGATACTCCAACCCCGCCAGGCGAGACCCCTGCACCCCCTACTTTCAAAGCAGACGTTATACGAGTGCCCGCCTGCTGAGGTTACACTCGAGGTTACACTCGATGTTCACAGTTAATCAGTCTACCATATCTGACGGCTACTCTTCCTGATTTGTACATGGTATTTACCTCTCGAAGTTTCCACATAACTGACGGTCGCTGCCGATCTAAACACTCACAAATGAGAGGCTGTTTGTAGCCGCGCCCCTGATCTTCACTCTATGCAAATGTTCCAGAATAGGGGTGCGTCACCCGCCCTCACCCCACGAGGGGTGAGGGCGCACAGTTACCTCTTGAACTTTTTGCCCCACCCCTAATCTGAACCTTTACTCCGTTCAACCCGTTGACACCGCACCCCACCCGTGCTAGACTGGTCGCGTGACAGGGCATCGCTCCAAAACATCCCGACGCTTTTCTTCCTGGCTTCTCGCCTCGGCGCTCATAAGCCTGCTTCCTTTGCTGGCGGCCCAGCCCTCCCCAAGCAGTGCTGCGCCCGTGGCGTTCGCCGACAATGCCTTTCAGCGTATCTGGGAGCGCACCGACGCCCCCGTCCTCTCCGGCCAGACACAGCGCAGCTGGTATTGGGGTCCTCAGCCCGGCATCACCCGCAACGAGCCGTACTCCGGCAGTAAAAGCGGCACCCGCCTCGTCCAGTACTTCGACAAAGCCCGCATGGAGATAAACAACCCGGCAGGAGACCGCAGCAGTCAGTGGTTCGTCACCACCGGGCTGCTCGTTGCTGAGATGGTCTCCGGCAAGGAGCAAGTGGGCGATAAGTCGTTCGTTCCCAGGCAGCCCGCCGAGATAGCGGTCGGCGGCGACGGCCTCCTCGCCGACCCTGATGCCCCTACCTACACCTCTTTCCGCCCCGTAGCCTCCCTGACCGGGCCGGGTGCCAACCGCGCTCCACAACGCACAGGCCAGCCTGTCACAGCCACTATCAACCGCGCCGGGCAGGTGGGCGACAATCCGTCACTCGCCCTCTACCCCGGCACCAAAATAGCCGCCTATAGCGACGTGCTGGGCCATAACATCCCGCAAGCCATGTGGGATTTCCTCAACCTCAAAGGGGTGGTTGAGCAAAATGGCGCTACGCAGAGCGGGCAAACGCTCGCCAACTGGGTCTTTACGATGGGCTACCCGATTACCGAGCCTTACTGGGCGCGAATGAAGATCGGCGGCATCTACTATGATGTGATGTTCCAGATGTACGAGCGGCGCTCGCTTGCCTATATACCTTCTTTCCCTAAAGGCTGGCAGGTGCAGATGGGCAATGTTGGCCGCGATTACTACCGCTGGCTCTATGGAGGCCCGCTCCCCAGCCCCGTTGTGCCACTGGGCGCGCCCGCTCCCCCTCCTCAGCCTCCCGCTAACATAGATGCCACCATAAACCCAGCCACAGCCGCGAGCGGGGCGACCCTCACAGCATCGCTCTCCGGCTTTCGTCCCGGTGAAGCTATAGCATCCTGGTTCACAGGGCCAGGTGGCGACGCCAGCGACGCCCGTATCAACCTCAAAGCCGCTGAGGATGGCACGGTGGGCGATGTTTCGATACCCACTGCGGGCCTCGGCGCGGGCGTGTGGGCCATCACCTTTCATGGCAGGGCCAGCAACCACGAGTCGGTAGCCTACTTCACCCTCACACCATCGTCAGCCACAGCGACACCCACAGATGCGGCCCAGCAGCCCACTTCTACAGAGCCCGCCGGAGCGACAGCCGTCGCCACCTCCACCCGAGTGCCGACGCATGCGGCGCAGGGCAGCCCAACGCCAACCCCCACGATGCCCAACGTGCCCACGGAGCCACCATCGGGCTTTGTCCTGGCCGTAAGCCCTGGCTACGGCTCCCCCTCCGGTCAGTTTACTTTTAGCGCGAGCGGCTTGAACGCCGGTGAGCAAGCACAGGTGCAGTTCACCGATCCAACGGGCGCGGTGGTCTATCCCGCGGGCTCCAACAACGGCCTCTACACAGCCGATGGCGCAGGCAACGTCATCTTTTCTCTGGTGCCCGCGCAGGCATTCCCCGCCGCTCCCACGGGCGTATGGCTCTTTGAGCTAAGAGGGCTTCGGTCGGGGCTTGATGGAGTAATAGGCTTCACGCTGCAATAGCGGCGCTCTCTGCTGGGCGACAGCTATTCCTCACCTTGCGCTCTCATCTCATCTAGCCACTTTTGCTCTTGTTTGTTGAGCTTGGCTCTTTCAAGCAGGTCGGGCCGCACTTTCAACGTCCGTGCGACGGCCTCCCGCCTGCGCCACGCCTCGACCTGGGCGTGGTGCCCGCTTACCAGCACCGGAGGCACTCCCCAGCCTCTAAAGCTGGCGGGACGTGTGTATTGTGGGTATTCCAGCATCCCCTGGGCGTGTGATTCGTCCTCTGCCGAGCCTTCCGCCAGTACACCTGGCACCAGCCTTGCCACCGCGTCCGCCACCACCATCGCGGCCACTTCTCCTCCGGTGAGCACGTAGTCGCCGATGCTTATCTGATCGGTGATCAGATGCTCTATCACCCGCTCATCTACCCCTTCGTAGTGCCCACAGATGATAATCAGCCGAGGATAGCGCGCAAGCTCCTCAGCCACACCATGAGTGAAGCGCTTCCCCTGTGCACTCATCAGGATTATGGGGGCTTGCGGCGGATCAGGGATCGGAGGCTGCGCCTCCAGCAAGGCTTCTGCGGGCGGTGTATAGAAGGTGACGCCTTCGGTTGCTTCGGGGAGCCTGTAGACCCACTCCGTTGCCCTGAATAGAGGCTCAGGCTTCATCACCATGCCTGCCCCGCCGCCGTAAGGGTAGTCATCGGCTGTGTGGTGCTTGTCAGTGGTGTAGTCGCGTATATTGTGCAGGCGTACAGCTATCTGCCCCGCCTCAATTGCCCTCTTGAAGATGCTCGCCCCCAGCACACCGGGAAACATCTCTGGAAAGAGGCTCAAAATGTCGAATAACAACTCTCAGTCGTCCTCATCGAAGAGCGGCTCTAACTCATCGGCGGCGAGTTGACCTTTGCTGAAGGTGTATGTAGAAGCCCTGCTCGTGCCCTGACGTGCCCCATCAGTGGGCGGTGCTGCCTCGTTACTCTGCGTCGAGTTGCCCCCTCTCTTTTCCTTTTCACTCGCGGGTGTGCCGAAAAGGATGCTGCTCTCGAAGGTCTCCACCTCAAACGACAGCGCTTCGGCTTCACCCGTTTCAGGAGTCCTCGCCTCAAAGCTGCCTGCGCCCACAGCCGCTGACCTCAGTGCCCGCTCGCTAACTTGCTTTACACGCAGCTCTGCCTCATCGAGCATTGCTGTGCAACTATCAGCCAGAGCCATCCCTTCCTCGAAGGCTGAGAGCGCCTCCTGCAACGTCAGGTTTCCCTCGCTGAGCTTCTGCACAACCTCCTGCAAGCTGATGTAGCTCTGCTCAAAGCTTTCATTCTTATCGCCATGTGCGCCATTTCTGTTGTTCTGTGCCATAGTTCCTACCTTCTGTGGAATTACGAGCTACGACTGCTGCGCGATTCATACTTCATAATTCCTTCGACCGCTCCATCGGCTACTCGCACCTCTATGCGGTGGCCGTTCTTGGCGTCTTTGATGCTGCTCAGTACCTTACCCGTCTCCAGGTCGCGTACTATGGCGTAGCCGCGCTTCAGTATTTGCAACGGAGAGAGGGCGTCGAGCCTATCGCTCATGCCCGTAACGCGCTCCCTCTTGAGGGCCATGCTGTGCGCCATATACGTAGTGAGCGCCGCAGACAATGCCTGAACGCGCTGCCTGTCGTTGCTTACCTGCCACACCGGCGATAGTCGCTCCAATTGCGCCCTTTCCGAGGCAAGCTCGTCCCACGCAATTGCCAGCCTGCCGCGCATATCGCCTGTCAGAAGGCGCTGCCACGACGCCACAGTGGCCCTTATCTCTGCGATGTCGGGCGTGGCGAGCTCGGCTGCTGCTGATGGAGTGGGCGCTCGCAGATCGGCTACATAGTCTATTATAGTAAAATCTTTCTCATGTCCCACGCCGCTAATCACCGGCACTCTGGAGGCATAGACCGCGCGGGCCACCACCTCTTCATTGAAGGCCCACAGCTCCTCTATAGAGCCGCCGCCGCGGGCCACAATCATCAAGTCTACCGCTTCATCACCTTCCATCGCGTTGAGGGCGGTGATTGCGCGGGCAATCTGGCGGGAAGCGCCTTCTCCCTGCACCTGGGTTGGCGAGAGCACCACTTCACCGAGAGGATATCGCCTGCCCAATACGTTCAGTATATCTTTCAAAGCTGCCGCCTGTGGCGAGGTTACGATACCGATTCGCCTCGGCAGAAGAGGCAGTGGGCGCTTGCGATCAGTGGCGAAGAGGCCCTGCTGCTCAAGTGTTGCCTTCAACTGCTCGAAGGCCATGTAGAGCGCACCCTGGCCTTCCTCCTGGAGCATGTCTACGTAGAATTGCAGGTTGCCCGTCGCCTCATAGAGAGAGACATTGCCGTGCGCTACCACCGCCGCGCCATTAATGGGCAGCACAGTTTGCCATATCGCCTGCTGCCTGAACAACACGCAGCGCATCTGCGCGTCGAGGTCCTTTATGGTGAAGAAATAGTGCCCTGAGCCTGATTGTGACAGATTTGACACTTCGCCCGCGATCCAGCAGTCGTAGAGCGCATCGTTGCTCTCCAACAACTCACGCAGATAGGAGGCAAGCTCGCCCACGCGGAAGATTTTCAGGGGGTTGATCGATCCACTCAGCATTTGCAATCAGACATCGTAACTGTGACGCACGGGAAAAAGCTAATGATCATCTTGATTTGTAAGGTCGCAGGAACAGGTCACAGCCGCGTCCCTACGACCCCCCCACCTATTTACTCAGCCGCAGTTGTGAATTAGCGTGAAGCCTTCACTCTGCGAAGCTGTGCGCCGCCGAGCAGCATTGCAGCGCCTATAGCCGCAAGCCCCAGCCACAGACTCTCTCCGCCCCCTGTGGTCGGCATACCCGGTACATTACCACCATTGGCAGCAAGCACCGTTATGTAACCCTTCATCGACATGGTGTCGTGCAAGATGCAATAGTACTCATAGGTGCCGGGCTTTGAGAAAGTCAGAGAGTAGCTGCGCGACCCTGGTATGGGCACCATAGTGCCCCAGAGGAAACCTGAGTTGAACAGCCCTTGCCCATTATAACTATCTCCACCCTGTTTGGTAAGGGCTACGGGGTTGAAGTATATCTTTGGCGGGCCGTTTTGCTGAGGCACGATGGTGTTCAGGTCCGGCTCTGCGCCGCCTGACGCGAGCGTGACGGTATGCGGCGTGCCGAGAGATGTTTCGGTCCAGGCAACAGAGTCGCCCTGATTAATGGTCAGGTTATCGGTGCTGAAGCGCATGTAATCCACTGTTGGCAGGGGCGCGCTTATGTTGATGTTGTAGGTGTTTGTTCCCGGCTGCTTTTGTGGTGCGGGTATCTTGGAGACCGCATCCTGCGCGTCCACCAGGTCTTTGGCAAGCTGAGCACGCCCCGCCGCCAACACAGCATCAGGCGTCATCGGTAGGGTGCTTCCAGCGGCCTGCACCGTGATCGTCCCCTTCATCACCGGCATATGGTAGATGCAGAAGTAAGTGTACGTGCCGGCTTTGGTGAAGGTGAGCTTGTATGTCTTGACAGGCTGCGCGCCAACGCCCATAGTCCCTGAGCCTGCCATCGCGCTGCCATCATAAGTGGCTCCGCCTTGCGGGAAGTCCAACTGGGGATTCTCCTGTACCATCCCGTTGGCATCCGGAGGCAGAGTAAGCGCAGGCGGATCCTGACCCAGCGCAGGAAAGAAAACGTCATGTACATCGGCGCTGTTGTGCTGCCACGTTACGGTGTCGCCGACGTTGATCGTCAGGTTAGCCGGATAGAACTGCATCGCGCTGAAAGCCATATCGGGGCTATCCCCGCCCGCGAGAACCGTCCAATCCGTCGCGGCAGCTTGGCGTGCAGGCGCGGCCAACGCTGTGCCCTGCACGCTCCCCGCCATCGTGCCTACCGCCAAGAGTGTGCCTAGAATAAGCTGTTTCTTTGACATAGTACCCTCCACTTTCATGTCTTTTTGTAGATTTGTAAGAAAGTAAAAGCTGGCTAAGCTCATAAATAGCGGCAGCACCTCCGGCGAGTGCAGGAAATTGTCAGGGTTAAAGTGTGCGCCCCATGTGGGAGGGACTACTGGCGGGACGCTGTTCAATCTCCTGGTATGGCACTTTAGATTATCAGTGTACCCATTATAACTGTAATTGTACGATTACAGAGATGATGAGAGGTGTCAATATTGAAACTTTTGATCAGCTGACAGGTGGGCGGTCCTTTGCCCCTGCTCGCAGCCCTTTTTTGACGAGCCATTCCAGCTTTGTCCCCTCGAAGCGCAGCTTGAAGAGGAAAACAAGGTTCTCAACGCCATCTCTCATGGGGAAGAGTTTGGTCTCGCCGATTCGCTCACTGTAGTTGACGTGGTATTCCCCGAAGCGCAGCCGTGGGTTACTTATCACTCTCAGTTTGATCTCTTCGGAGAAGGGCATGCCCCGACTCTCCAGCCTTATCTGCTTCAGTACCTCCCGGCGGAAGACCCACATCCCCGACTGCGAATCTGCAATCCAGCGCAGCCATAGGACCCGCGTGGTGTAGGTAAGTATTTTATTGCCCAGCACATTACGGAAGCGCATAGCTTTGGGATTTCGCAACGGAAAGCGGCTGGCCGAGATAAAGTCGTATCTCTTCGCAAGCAAGCTGTCAACAATTGGGCCTATCGAGCCGGTGGGGTAGGTGCCGTCGCCGTCGGCTGTGGCGATTATGTCGCATCGCGCCACCGGAAGCCCTGCCTTGTATGCATTGCCGTAGCCCTTTTTTGTCTCGAAGACCACCTCAGCGCCCAACTCTTGCGCGATGCGCCCCGTCTCGTCAGTGGAGTTATTATCCACCACAACTACCTGATCTATATAATCAGGCATCGAGCGAAGGACTGATGCGATTCCTTGCTCTTCATTAAAGCAAGGAATGACCACAGAGACTGATAGGCCTTTGTACATGCGCTCCTATACGTCTACTTGCCGCCGAGACCACCCGTCTTGCCATGCTCCGTGTTGCGACGCTCGTAGGCGCTGTTCACAATCTTCTCGATGTCTTCATTGGTGAACAGGAAGGACTCGGAGATCGTCTGGTATCCACTGCGCTCCGATGTATAGATAAGCCCCCGCACAAGAAGTCCTTCTTTTAGCTCGATTATGCACACCTCTTTCATGTTGTTCTGGTCAATGAAATAGCCTATGGCGCGGAGTACTTCCTCGTAATCTGCGCGTCCGGTTCCGGTGTAGTTCAACATCTTCTTGCTCCCGTCACCGCTCAATGAGGTGCATGACTAAAATATCCTTAGCTGCGCGTGGCCCTGCAAATTATAGCACAGGGGTGCCTGGGGTGCAAAAAGGGCGGCGAATGGTAAGCGTTCAGAGTTGAGGTGTAACAAAGTTCAAGATGTATCTGTGCACCTTCACCTGCCGCACCCCAATTCTGAACACTTACTGGCGTGTTACTGATTACGAAGTACAAGTTACGATTTAGCGGTAAGCTAACGAAGCAGATGACACTCTTATTTGCTCACACGCCTCGATGCTAATGTAGCTCGCAGCGCGTCACTTATTGGAGGAGGCCTTGACGGGCATGATATATTTATCGCAATGACGCTTTCTAAGAGACAGCTCAGGCGGGTGGTTGGCTTATGTGTCACCGTGCTGGGCTTGCAGGTTGCTGTATCTTTTAATCTACCCGCGATGGGTAGGGCTGAGGGGCTGATCTGGCCGGGCGAATGGCAGGCTGACAGCGCTTTCTACAACCTTTGGTCACGGGCAGATGGGCCTGTAGCTACAGGATTGGCGGCGCGTTCCTGGCTGTGGGGGCCGTTGCCGTACGCGGTGGTGGACGAGCCATATAACGAGTCGCCCACCGGTCGCCGCCTTGTAGAATATCTTGACAAAGCGCGGATGGAGGTCAACGACCCCTCGGCTGATCGCACGTCACCCTGGTTCGTGACGAGTGGCCTCCTGGTGCGTGAGATGGTCACAGGCCAGATTCAGACGGGCAACAGCCGTTTCGATGCGCGCTCGCCTGCTACCTTACTCGTCGCGGGCGACCCCACCAGCCCTGATGCGCCCACGTACGCAGCCTTCGCAACTCATCTCGGTGCTGGTCCCAGCCCGCCTGACGGACAGCCCGCGCAAGGCACTGTCAAAGAGCGCATAAACAAAGATGGCGCGGTAACCACGCTGGCGAAGAGCGATGTGCCTACCGATACCGCCCTCTTTAGCATGGCGGCTTTCGATCCCGTGAGCAGGCACAACATCCCTGTGGTCTTTGATACCTGGATGCGTCAGCGCTCAACCATGCTGGATGGTGGGCAGTTGGTGCAGGCTCCGCTGATGGACCCTTTGTACCTGCTTGGCCGCCCGATAACCGAGCCGTACTGGGCAGACGTGCTGGTTGGGGGCAAGCCCGCGCGGGTGCTGATACAGCTATACGAGCGGCGCGCTCTTACCTACAACCCGTTGAATGCCCCGGAGTGGCGTGTTGAGATGGCAAACGTTGGGCGCGCTTATTATAATTGGCGGTATAAGGACTCGCCTGTCGAGCCTGCTATCGCCGCCGAGGTAATGCAAAGCGGCCTGACAGTTCACGGCTGGAACTGGCCTGCAAGCGCGGCTGTGCAACTCTCCGTTGATCTGGCAGGAGACGCAACACCTCTCCTGGGGCCGCAAAGCGCCACCCCGGATACCGTCGGTAGCTTCGCGGCGTCGATTCCGATCAACGCGCAGATGCAAAGCGCGCTTGCTTCGGGGGCTAACGTGCGCATCACCGCTCAGGGCCAGTCGTACAGCGTGGCTTTGCCTCTAGCTTACAAGGCTGCGGCTGGCAAGGTGCAGATCACCGGCGTGCTCACTCAACTCCCAGCAAGGCCGGCGAGCTCTGAGCAGCTGTTGATGCGCGATCAGAGTGGGGTCGAGTGGTCTTTGGCTTTGAGTAACAACACTCTAATCACATATAGTGAAGGGGCCTCAGCGCCTGCAAGCGTGTTACAGGTCGGCATCTCCGTCAGCGTTGAGGGTGCTGCCCTGGGCGCGGTTGTAGATGTGAGTACACTCCGCCTGCTCTCAGTGTCACGTACATCTGCGCGACTCGGCTATGAGTGGCAGCCCAACAACAAAGCTTTACGAGTGAGCGGTACCGGCTGGCCCGCCGAGAAACCCGTGACGTTCAGTATCGGGCCTGCTAATGGCAACACGCCTGCCAGTGGCACCGCCGCAGCCGACAGTCGCGGCAATATCTACGCTGTTGTGCAGATGCCGCCCTCTCTACCCGCCGCTCAAGCCATGTGGCTGGCAGCCGCAAGTAGCGACCAGGGCGTTTTGCTCGCTCAAATTACCGTGCCGGTTGGCCCTACTCCTGCTCCTCCTCCGCAGCTAGCGTTGCTTACCCGTTCGGGTGAGCAGCTGGGGGGCGTAGGCAGTTATTGCTGGCTCAGCAGGTGCCGCGACACCATAGGGATTCCGCTGCCGGGGATGGCTTTGAGCGCTACGGCAGGCGAGGTTCTTGGCCTCCGCTCTATCTACGGTGCTGACCCACAAGCGGGCCTCACACCCCTCACCTTTTCCGCTGTGCTCTACCCCTATCCAGATAGCGCGCAGAGCACAGTCGTTGGCGGCCAGCTCTACTTTCCCCCCGCATCACAACCAGCTCACGCCACGGGTGACCTACCTGGCAGACCTTTCAGCATTGCGCTCCCACAGGGCCTACAATCAGGGAGATACGTTCTGGCAGTGAGCGTTGGCTGGCCTGGCGCGTCAGGCTCCAAAGAGAGCGCGCAATACGGCTTCACCCTGCAGGTGCCTTAGCGCAAGGGCGCGGGTCGTTCCGAGCAAAAAGTACGCTTGCAAGCAGCTCGGCCATGAATTAGCGGCCAGGCCTCAGCACTCGTTGCTCATTGCTCCTTCCCCCAGGTACTTGTCGAACCAGGAGAGTATTCCTTCAAGGCGTTCGATCCGTAGCGATGGTTTGCCACTTCTGGAGAGATCGTGCCCGCCCGCACCAACCGGGAAGCGCAGCATCTCAACGTCGCGCTTGAGGTACTTGAGCGCGGTGAATAGTTCGTCGGCTTGCTCTATATTCACGCGGTAGTCGTCCTCAGCATGGGTGATCAACAAGGGCGTGCGCATATCTGAGACGTAAGTGATAGGGGAGCGCTCCATGTAGAGCGCGAGCCGCTCCTGAGGCGTTCCCTCGAACTCCCAGTTCCAGAGCATCCATGTTCCGTCGCCCGAACCCCATGCGCTATAGAGGTTGATTACCGCTCGCATTGCCACCGCAGCCTTGAACCTTTGTGTGTGCCCGATGATCCAGGCTGTCATGTAGCCGCCGTATGAGCCTCCCGCCACGCCGAGACGCTCAGCGTCTACGGGCACTTGGCTCATTGCGTAATCAACACACGCCACCAGGTCGTCGTAGTCTACCCCGCCCCAATCGTTGGTGATAGAGTCCGAGAAGCGCTGGCCGTAGCCCTGGCTGCCTCGCGGGTTTGTATATAGCACGATATTGCCGTGTGCCGCCAGTAGTTGAAACTCGTGGAAGTATGCGCCTCCGTAAGCTGTATGCGGCCCGCCATGTATCTCCAGGATCATCGGGTAGTTGCGGCCCTCCGCCAGTTGCGGCGGCATCATGATCCAGCCCTGAACGCGCTCCCCGCCGGGTCTGTCGAGCCAGAACTCCTGTGGCTCGCTCAGCTCAACGTTGCCAAGCAGATCGCCATTTACATCAGTAAGCTTGCGCTCATTGCCGCCGTCCAAGTCAGCTCGATAAAGATCATTGGGGTTGGTAGGCGTGGTTGCGATGAAGCAAACCGCGTTACCGGCTACGTCGAAGCTGTATATCTGCCGCTGGCCGCTAACTACTTGCTTCACTTCACCGCCACTCACCGGCACCGAATAGATTTGCACAGCCCCGCCATTTGTCACCTGGAAGAAGATAGTTTTGCCGTCAGGCGAGAAGCGCGGGCGAAACTCTCCGCCACCTGAGCGCAGGTCCGAGCCAACCCATGAACCGGCTGCCCGATCAAAGCCTTCTGTCAGCTTGCGTATCTCTCCATCCTCCGACACGGTCCACACCTGGACGTTGGTGCCAAGGGCGCCTTCGCGAATACGGCTGTGGGCAAAGAGGGCGAAGCCACTGCCGCCCGGCAGCCATTCCGCATTGAAAATAGAGCTATCATGCGCTGTCACCTGCCGTGTATCGCCGGCCTTGCCATTTTCGAGCGAGAGGACAAAAAGATCGTTGACAGATATATAGTCCGCGTCCGCTTCTTTGTTCGACAGGTAAGCGATCTCCTTGCCGTCGGGTGACCACCTGGGGCTTTGTACATCCCACTCCCCCTCTGTTAGCTGCTCCGGCTTGCCGCCATCACTGGGGATAAGAAAAAGGTGGGTACGCCGCTCGACAAGCCCTGTGCCATCTGCCTTGAAGTAGAGTCGAGTGATGCTCTTAGCGTGATCTCCCTTCTCCTCTGGCTCCTTCTCGTCTTCCTCGTCCTCCTCCCACTCGCCCGCCGTGACCCTCGGCAAGGCAAGTCCCTCGGCGCTGCCTGCGCCCGGCTCCCTGTTTATCTCATCAGCAGAGCTATCTTTGCCCTCTTTGCTTCCCTCTTTCTCTTTAGCTTCGGCTGCCGCCTTTTTGTCAGCTTCGTTGTCAACCGTTGCCGTAAAAGCAATCCACTTGCCGTCGGGCGACCATGCCAGCTCTCCCACGCCGCGTTTCAGCCGAGTTAGTTGGCGTGCTTCCCCACCTTTGACGGGGATCACCCATACCTGAGGTTTGCCTGAACGGGTAGAGACAAAAGCGATCTTCTCACTATCCGCTGACCACCTGGGCGACATATCGCGCGCATTGCTGCCCGTAAACTTGGTCGCCACGCCGCTCCCCATGAGTGGCAGTAGCCAGATGTTAGAGGCATAGTCGTTCTTCTTCTTACGCATCCTTGTTTGCACAAAGGCCGCTACTCGCCCATCAGGGGATAGTTGCACGTCCGATAGAAGTCTGAAGCTATAGAGATCGTTCACTTCTACCTTGCGCCCCTTCACCTCTTGAGCACTATGGTTAGTTTGCAATATTGTCTCCTCCCAGTTAGATATTTGTCTTTACCCACTATAACAAAATACCCGTAAGGGCGTGGCGTACAGGTGGTACGGGTGACTGATAAGGCGTAGTCGCGCTGCGCCACTTTACCCCAGACAGTCCAACACGGCTGCCAGGAGCGCCATCCTGATGTAGAGGCCGTTTTGTACCTGGCGGAAGTAGTATGCGCGATCATCGCTGTCTACCTCTTCCGGTATTTCGTTGACCCGCGGGAGGGGGTGCATGACGATCATTTCCTGTCGTGCCTGGCTGAGCATCATAGGATCAACCACATAGGCGTCGCGGGCCGCCAGGTACTCTTGTGCCGCATTCAGTTCGGCCACAGGACGCAACGCCTCTTTACGTTGGCCATCCAGATTCTCGTAGGGGAGACCGTACACCTGCGCGGCCAGATCGTCAAGTTTTTGGGCCACGAACCGCTCGCGCTGCACGCGGGTGACATAGAGCACGTCAACCTGCTGCATCACCCCCTGTAAGTCCTGCGTCTGGCTGACGGGCATCTCCCGTGAGCGTGCAAACTCCACATACTCCGGCGGCATAGAGAGACTTTCAGGCGCAATGCAGATAACTTTCACGTGGCAGCGGTCTATCGCCAGCAGCTTCAAAAGAGAATGAACTGTACGCCCGTTGCGTAGATCGCCCAGAAAGCCGACAGTGAGGCCATCTATGTCGGCCCCGAAGCGGTCCTTGATCGTGTAGAGATCGAGCAGAGCCTGGGTTGGGTGCTCGCCTGTGCCGTCGCCCGCATTGATGATCGGCGTTGGCCTGTGCATAGCCCGCGTCAGAGCGTCAGAAGCCGCCGCCGCTTCACGCGCCGCGCCGCGATTGGGGTGCCGGAGGACAATCGCGTCTGAATAGCAGGCGATTGTCTTTACCGTGTCGTGCAGGCTCTCGCCCTTAGTTACGGAGGAGTAGTGAACGCCGCCAGCGGTGGTGATCACCCGCCCGCCCAGCCGCTGCGTGGCTGCCTGAAAAGAGAGGTCGGTGCGCGTTGAAGGCTCATAGAATACATTAGCGACGATGCGGTGCGTAAGTATACTGTCACTCCGTCCAAGAGCTACCTGTCGGTCCATCTTCTGCGCAAGGCCAAAGAGCGCTTCCAGAACGTCAGGAGTAAACTGCTCTACTGACAGAATATGCTGGTAAGCCAGCGTCTTGAGTGTGGCTTCGGTTCCCGAATAAATAGCTGCCATAGGGCTGATCCTCTTATCTCTAACATCTCTTGATTATACGAGTTAGGATTCTCAGCTGTTAGCTCACAGCTAGCTCGTAACACGTAATCTACGCCGGGGGTGATTATATCACGTTACCGCCTGGTGCAAAAGCAGATTCAATAGTGACGACTGATGCATAACCCTATTTCCAGGCACAAAATGCCTCACGATTCTGCTGGGTGCTTCGTCTTCTCAGGCATAAGAGAGGATCGGTTATGCATCAATCGTTAGTGGAAGGAAATAAAGACGATAAAAAACCACGATTAACGCAATAGGAGAGCTGCATTTTATCGTGGTTTTGACTACAAAGATGGCGGGGCCTGGGGCGTAGCGGTTGGAACAGCTCGTCGTGGTTGCGCATCATATCAAAATCTAGGCTGCCCACGCCGAGAGATGATCTTCCGCAGGCGCTGAACTATACCCCGACGCCATTACCGCTTGTGCCGCCCAGGCCACTTGCGGTGCCTCCACCTGTAAGGTCCGCGCGCCCGGCATTCGTGCTACCAACGTCGGTGCCTGACATGCCTTTGCCCCCTGTGCCCGCGCCTGGTACGTCGCTAAAGCTGCCTCTGGCCTCGCCTCCGCCCATTGCATCGGCCATGCCCCCGGTGCCTGTGCCGGTTGTGCTACCTACCGACCCTCCGTTGGCTACATCTTCCGCCGTGACCTCACCGCCAAGTCGTATTCCTGCGTCCCTGTCATCTTTGTCGCTCAACTCCTCACTCTCCATTCAAGAATGTACTACTGTGCATTCACCTGTGCCCGGCGTCTCCACGATCAACATCGCCGTCCAGGTTCGCGTAGCTCATCGAGCCGCCTGGCCTTGCGTCCTCAGTGGTGAGACTGCCTGTGTAACCGCCTAACGTCGAACCGGGGGCATCGCCCGTAACACTGCTTGCGTAATCACTGGTTGTTGTCATTGTATCGAGATTTTCACGCATCGCCACTGCATCCGCCAGCTCTTCTGCACTTTCAGCGTCTACCACCTTGCCGGATGTGTCACCCGTTATCTCCTCTTCGACTTGCTCCCCCAGACCTCCCATCTCCTCTGCTGTAGCAGCGCCAGCGAGCGCACCTGCCGCTCCGCTGCCCATGATTCCAGGCGTGGCCCCAACTACAGCGCTGCCTGTCGCCGCCTCGGCTATATCTTCGCTATCGGGTTGCCCACCTGTATTTACCAGGGGGTCGCTGCTTGCCTGCTTCCCTCTGTCCATGAGAAATCTCCATCTGAGGCTTATTGAAAGGTTCTGTATCCGGCTCAGGCCGGTTTACGGTAAAGGAGCAAGCCGCATGCCATGCCTACCTTGCTGTTTGGGCCGTATCCCCTGGCCTGCCGTCAACCTAACGAAAAGAGAGGGCATTGCTACCCTCTCCTTCTGATCTTTGCCACTCACCGGGAGATTAGTATGTTCCGGTGCTGCCTTCATTCGTGGTAGTGTCGGTTTTGACATTATGTGTTGTGTGGTCGTGGGTTGTCATGTCATTATGTGTTGTCGCGTCGTCAACTGCTGTGCCTTCGGTGGCGTCAGCCGCTGTGTCACTTACGCCCTTACCGGCGCCCGCGCCAACCGCGCCGCCGATGGCGGCGCCAACGCCCATACCCACCGGGCCGCCGACAGCACCGAGAGCTGCACCTGTGGCTGCCCCAGCTACGCCGCCGCCCGCGCTACCTACTTCCTCGCCAGCGTCGTCGCCCTTGGCAGCCCCTGCTGCGCCAGCGCCGGCCAGACCACCGATTGCAGCACCGAGGCCTGTGCCCAGAGGCCCTGCAACGGCAGTGCCGATCAGCGCGCCTGCGGCTGCTCCACCTGCGCCACCCGCAGCTTCGGTAGCCACACCTGACGTGCCATGGGCATGGTCCGTTGTGCCCATGTTTGTGCCTGTGCTTGTTGTGGTTGTGCTTCCATAGCGGAAGTCAGGGTTGTTGTACATGGCGGCGTCGTTGCGGATGTCGCGTGCGCCGTTGCTGTTGAGTACATTTTGGGCCATAGCTTCCTGGCCGTTCGGGACGCGAGCCGTTACGAGCACACCGCCGCGCTCAACGCCTGTCTGGTATACACGTGCTTCTTCCTCAGGTACGCCAGCGTCCACCAACGCACCAATGAGGCCACCGGCTGCCGCGCCGATGCCCGCGCCCACGAGGGTAGTGGCCAAAGGGCCTGCTGCCACAACAGGGCCAACACCGGGGATAGCGAGTGCGCCGATGCCTACGAGAAGGCCCGCCAGGCCCCCAAGTACGCCTCCCCCGACCGCGCCCGTAACTGCGCCGCCCCCACCAGTGTCTGTGGTGGTAACATCGGTGCCCATAGTTGTGCCTGTCGCATCCGCTGTTCGCATCGCGACGCCAATATCATTAGCATTGATTCCGCTGCTGCGGAGCTGCTGTACTGCCATTTGTGCTTGAGAGGTATTGTCAAACAATCCTACCACTGTTCCCATCTTAGTGTCCTCCATGAAATCAAAGTCTATTTGTGTCTCCTACGCCCTTTTCTCACCGCGTGAGACGGGTTAGCGTGCGGCACGCTAGCATAGTGCACGAACTGTGCCATGCCTTCACGCCAGGGAGCCACGAGTTACGGTCTGCGCATTAGCGGTAAGCTGGCAGATAAGCAGAGAGCTAACGTTCGATAGATTGTAAATTACGGCGCTCGACGTGGGAACGTTGCAGCCAGCACTTCGTCCATGTTATCCGCGAAGATCACTTCTAGCTCGTCCACTATCTCGGCGGGTATCTCGTCCAGGTCGCGGCGGTTCCCTGCGGGCAGGATAACTCTGTCGATACCGGCTCGGCGTGCCGCGAGCACCTTTTCCTTGACGCCGCCTACGGGCAGCACGCGCCCTGTGAGAGTGATTTCACCTGACATTGCCAGGTTGCCTGGCACGGGGGTCTCTGTCAGGAGCGACACCAGCGCGACAGCCACCGTAACGCCTGCTGAAGGACCGTCTTTTGACACAGCGCCGGAAGGTATATGCAGGTGAATATCACGCTGGTTGTAGAAATCCGCATCTATGCCCAGGCTCTCAGCCCGCGATCTGACAAAGGAAAGCGCCGCCTGCGCCGACTCGCGCATCACTTCGCCAAGCTGACCTGTGATCGTCAACGTTTTGTCGCCCGGCATCATAATTACCTCTACGTGCATTACATCGCCGCCCACCGGCGTCCAGAAAAGACCCGTCACCACTCCCGGCTGGTCGGTTGATAGAGGCTCCTCCGGCAGAAAACGCGGCGTACCGAGCACCTCGGAGATGAAAGTGGCGTTTGCCCGATACGGCCTGCCTCCTCCGCCGTCTTGCGCCACTGATGTAGCGATCCGCCTACATACAGTGGCGATCTCGCGCTCTAGCTGGCGAACTCCTGCCTCGCGGGTGTAGCTCCTGTTTATCTCCAGCAGAGCTTCCGGCTCCCACTCAACGTCGCTCCCTTCGAGCGCGTGCCATTCCATCTGCCTCGGCACGATGTGGTGTATAGCTATTTGCAGCTTCTCTTCTTCTGTGTAGCCCGATAATGCTATCACCTCCAGGCGGTCGCGCAACGCCTCCGGCACAGCATCCAGCGTATTCGCTGTAGCGATGAAGAATACGCATGATATGTCGAATGGGACGTTGATATAGTGGTCTACAAACTCGCGCTGCTGCTCCGGGTCGAGCACATCGAGCAGAGCTGCTGTGGGGTCGCCTGCCCCCTTTGAGCCGACCTTATCAAGCTCATCGAGCATCATCACGGGCTGGCTGCTCCCCAAACGCGTGAGAGATTGTACAATGCGACCCGGCATCGCCCCCATGTACGTCTGCCTGTGCCCGCGTATCTCAGCTTCGTCACTCATCCCGCCCAGCGAAATCCTTACGAACGGTCTGTCGAGCGCTTCAGCGATTGAGCGCCCAAGCGAAGTCTTGCCCACGCCCGGTGGACCGACGAGGCAAAGCACGGGCTGTGTAGGCGCTGTGCCAGACCCCACTGCGGTTGTGCCGCAGATGTCGGGCGCTCCTACAGCCCGCTCGCGCTTGAGCTTGCGCACAGCGAGATGTTCAATGATTCGCCCCTTTATATCAGCCAGTCCGTAGTGATCACGGTCAAGAATGGCACGGGCGCGGTCGAGGTCAATATCCGGCTCCGCGCTGCCCTGCCAGGGAAGGTCGGCCAGGGCTTGCAGGTAAGTACGCACCATACTGTATTCGGGCGATGCGCTGCTGAGGGTGCTCAGGCGTTCAAGTTCGCGCTCTGCGACCTGTGCTGCCTCCACCGGCAGATGCACCGCCCGTAACTTACTCTCAAGCTCCAGGCGGTCGGTTGATATCTGCTCATTTGACGCCAGGCGCGAAGTCCCCCTTGCAGAGGCAACTGCTTCGCGCTGCTCTTCGTTTCTCATATTTAGCTGACGGGTCGCGCTTAGTTCGTGCGCTTTGGCTAGAAGGGTAAGCAGATGCAACAACCTCGCCTGCGTGCTGCTAATCTCAAGAATCGCCTGGCGACCTGCCGAGCTTATGGGGATTGTCGCCGCCACCAGGTAGGCCAGGTCAGAGAGATTATCCGTATTGTCGAGCACTGGCAAGAGCTGCTCCGCCGCCTGAGAATCGCTCGCTAACAACCCTCTGTAGAGGCTCCTCACCTGCTCCGCAAGCTGCTCCAGCCCCTCGCCCTCTTCCTCATCTTCCTTGAGGATTTCTACATGAGCTGTCACGTGCGGTTCCCACTGCTCAACGCGCACTAATCGAACGCGCTTTATCCCCTCGGCGGTGACATCTATCAGTCCCTCCAGTCCGGGCGTAATACGGCTGAGGCGCGCCAGTGTGCCGACTGAATAGAGGTCGCTGTCGGTGGGTGCAAGGGAGCCTTTGTCTTTCTGCAGGAAGAGCGCTACGAGGCCGTCCCCTCGCTGCGCGGCTTGAAACAGGCTTTCTGCTTGCTCACCTCGGAGCGTAAGTGGGTATACCGACCTGGGGAAGATGATGTTCTCAACCAGAGGAAGAAGGGGTGCTTCTATCATTCCGGCCAGCTTGCCCGCTGCTTCACCGCTGGGCGATGCGAGTGCCTGAGAAATAGCCTGGGGCATCGCCGGCGAAATGGGTTGATCCTCCACTTCTTTCACCTACTTCCATCTGGATACTAATAAGGAGCGTCCTGCTGCATCCGGCGTTACGTTCCACAACCTTTCAAGCCGGGCGGTATTAGTACCATACTTCAGTTGCAGTTACTATGCCACGCTGTAGAGCGAAGTAATCTTGCAGCGGGCCGTACCACTACGTTTCTCCTTTCACGCGTCCACCTGATCTTGCACGCTCGCTGCAATGAGGGAATTTGACAATGTCAGCCTCGCCTTCTATAATCATGCAGCAAAGGTGAGTAAGCTTTATTCACTCCTCTCTTCGGGCAGCAATCTATTGTATGATATACGGCACACGGACTCTTCTGTAAGCGCCACGACACCCCCTCAAAAGCGCTACAACTCCGAAAAGCAAGCAGCGATTCCCACAGGGTATATTCTTCTCGGTCTGCTGATAACGGCCCTGGCAGCGTGCCTGCTATACATAGGAACGCTACAGCAATACTTTGTCGCTGACGACTTTATCTTCCTCCAACAGCTTCGCTTTGTTCAGCCCCATTTTGCTGATAGCTTCGTCTACTTTGGGCGCGATTGGGGCATGGGCGCGGACTTTTACCGGCCTCTCACCCGTCTGCTCTGGGCAGCCGAGTACTCTTTCTTTGGAGAAAACGCACCCGGCTGGCACCTCACGGGATTGCTCTTATACAGCCTGAACTCGTCTCTCGTCTTTCTACTTGCCTGGCGGCTGTCGAGGCGCTTGACGGTCGCCATTGTGTCGGGCTTCATATTTGTGGCTCACCCTTCTCATGCAGAAACCGTTAGTTGGGTCTCCAACCAATCGGACCTGCTGGTTGGAATCTTCTCCCTTGTGGCGACCCTTTGCTACTTTCAAGCTGTACTACCTCAGCGCCGCCCTTCGAGAGGCCGGCTTATGATTAGCTACGCCTCAGCGCTTGTATTCTTCTTTCTTGCGCTCCTCAGCAAGGAGTCCGCGACAGCTTTCTTCCTGATTCCACTGACTGCCGACCTGATCTTTGGCGCTGGACTTTTCAGGCGCGACCCGTGGGGGCCGCGCTTATATGCCTGGCTGCGCCTGCTACTTCGGCAACTTCCTTTCCTCGCTCTTCTCCTGGTCTATTTATCACTGCGTGTGAATGCGCTCGGTGGAGTTGGTGGATACAACCCCGATAGCGCTACTTTTGTGCCGCTGGACGTTTTCGCCCGCTCCTATGCCAACTGGCTCCTTATGCCTTTAGGATCGGATCTTCTTGTGCCTCTACTTCTCGCTATCGCAGCGGTATCTGCCACCGCCTTTTTTATCCTGGGCAGCGCCTGGCTCTCGGCGCGCCTGCGCGATGCTGCTCGCGCATGGCGTTCGCCCCTTATCCGCACAGCCTTTTTCGGCATATGTTGGCTTCTCCTCTTTCTTCTGCCAACGATTACTACACCGCCGAGCGTTCGCTTTGTTTACCTTTCAACCACGGGGCTGTCTATTCTGGCGGCGGCCTTGCTCACTCCTATGGTTGCCTCTGGGTGGTCACTGCGGCATTTATCGGGGCCCGCTCACGGTAAATGGGCGTGGAGTAGTGCCGCCCTTGTAAAGCTGCTTGTGCTTGCCGCGCTCTTGCTGACCTCTACCCTGAGCACCCTTGGCCAGGCGGATTACTGGCTGCGGGCGGGCCAAACGGCACAATCCCTCTTGCGCCAGATTCACAACCTGCGACCAGACCTCGTCAACTACTCCTATATCTACGCGGCTGCACTGCCCGAAGCCAACGAAGAAGCTCTCATTTTCCGCACAGGCTTCCCGCAGGCAATTCAGCTTATCTATGATAATGCTACGATACAGGGTATCTCCGTCCCCAGCTTTCCGGTTGTTGAGCAGCACCTGAGCCAGGCGTATTTTGTTCAGTACAAAGACGGCAGCATGGTGGTGCGTGACGACCTTGTGCGGGCTTTGCAGGAGCGCAACACCAAGATAAAAAAAGGTGTGGCGCGGCCTTATCTTAGTTGGGATTTCACTACAATGCCGCAAAGTCCACCTATCTCCCCTTTCGCCGGCTGGAGGCTGGCAAGGGGCAGTGGCTTGACGCTCAATAACAATGGCCTTATCGTGGCGGCGGGAAGCGGCGCGGTTTTGAGCAGCCCACCGCTCCGCCTCCCTGCTCCCATGCTGGGCGACTTTCAGGTGAGCTTGCGAGTAGCCTCGGGCGGTGCCACAACAGACAAAGTGCTCGTGGTGCGCTGGCTTGTAAGCACCCCGGCGGGCGACGTTGAGAGGACCAGCACACCTTTAGATGTGAAATCGGACGGTAAGCTACACAGTTACAAGATCAAGCCGCCCGATATGACCGCCTTCTTCTACAACGACATCGTAAGTCGGCTACGGTTAGATATATCCTCCGCGCTCCCCGGTGTGGTAATCCAGCAGGCGGCACTTTATCGCCTGCCTTGATGTAGTTGTGGGGTAAGCCAGGCCCGCAGGCGCGGTAAAGCTATAGGTGTAAAGAGGCGATGGGCGCATCTACCTTCTCTGACTCCTCAAGGGCCGTCGCGCTATACAGGCCCTCGTCTTCTACCCACCGCAGCAGCACGCACAGCCGTAATTCCGATATGCTCTTCTCTTTCGGCAATTCCACAATCAGATCACCGCGTAACGAGGGTACAGGCTCCGGCACGGCCAACTCGGTATCGCGGCAGAGCGCTAGCAGATAGACCACCTCCGAATAGAGTTCCGCGAGGCTCTGACTTTCACGGTATATCTTGAGGACGAACTGCGCTCCGGCAATCCGGCCCAAGTAGGGGTGAACCGCACAAGCGCTTTCTGCGGGTACCGTGACGCGAAAGATTGTAGGCTCAAAGGTCGAATGCTCAGTATCGCTCAGCAGATCAAGCTCCGCCTCGCTGAGGCCGTACTTATCAAGTGCTTCCTCTGCTAATCTCCACTGGATTTTCCCTGTGCCAAGCTGTGCTATCTCTTCGTAGCTCTTCATCTTTTTTCCTCTTGCTCTATCGGGTAGATTTCTCCACCTTCTAAATGTGGTATAAAGCGCGAAAAGGCCGGGGTGTCTACACCCTCGGCCTTTGCTTTCTCACTCGCCGTACGCGCAAGCGATATTGGGCAATAAAAAGCCGTGGGTGCTGGAGAAGCGTCCACGGCCAGTTGGTTACATAAGTTAGAACCCTAACTGAAAGCGGACAGACTCCTCCCCTGCGCAGGAAGCCCTGTAGGCGGGACCCTGTGGACTTCGGTGAGGTGTATTACAAAGTTATCTGTGGACATGCTGTCTGCATTCTCCTTTTGGGATAGCAAGATATATCTGCGCCCAGTATAGCAGGCGAGTGGCAAGCTGTCAATGGGCAATTTGCTGGTTTGCTGGTGATTACCCCGATCTCGGGAAGGCCTTATGGGGGACAGTATTCACCAGGTCGTGCAGCTGTTCCGTCTCCCACCTCGCCAGATGTGGGTCGTACACCTGTCCTATTCACTCCATCGGAGCAGTTGCAGGCTCGTGGGTTCATCAACACGCGCTATATGCCTGTACTTCGTTTCTCAGCACGGGAGCTACTTAAGCAGAAGGAATCGGAAAAGTGTCACCTTGCGCGCCTCAGGGCATGAGTGTAAGCTAGATTGTGCGGCTCTGGGATTTGCCGAATATTTCTCCTAATGAATTATCGCGAGAGGATGACTCCATGAGCAAGAGAGATAAGTCGTTGTCACCTGTACCGGACACCACGTTGACCTACATCCTGGAGACGTACAGCGACCGAGACCGCCTTTATACTCAGTACGAACTGGCACGGCCCAACTTCAACGAGTGGTTCGACCAGGCCTTGTGCTTGGGTGAGCTATCAACGGATCCTGAGACAGCGGTCTGGCATACACTTGATGTTGGTTGCGGTGAGGGTCTGTTCGCCGCCGAGATAATCAGCCGTTATCCCCATGCGCATGTGGTTGGCTTCGACAGAGACCAGGAAGCAATCATGACGGCCAGGAGTGTCTTTCGAGGCAAGAAGGGTCTGCGTTTCTATACTCACGACGCGCTTGACAAGCTCCCGGCACGGTTTCAGCCGGAGAGCAATATGGCACAAGGCGGTAGCTTCGACGTGGCCATTGCTCATCTGGTACTGATGCATGTCCGCAACGCTGCCAGGGCACTCAATAACATGGTGTATGCACTCAAGCCGGGTGGTGTAATCTACTTGAACGACACGCCCTTTGAACGCATATCATTCCCGCATCCATCTATGATAAGGTTGTGTTCCGTCGTCAGCGAAGCTATACGCCAGGCCGCTACTTTGGACTTCGCGGATCGGCATGTTGAGTATCTGGCAAAGGCGGGCTTCGTTCAGATCAAAAGCAGCAGCCGCCTGTATACCGTTGGAGGGCCGACTATTGAAGGTCATCGCATACTGGTAAACCTCATTTCGGCGCTCAAAGCAGCGCGCCGAGGCCTGGTAGAGAGACTCAGTCTCATAGGTGGAGAGGAATTTGACGAGCACATACGCCGCATAGAGAGCGAAATCACACCTGCTCTGATAGGCGAGTCGGAGGTAGTCAACACTATCGCACGCAAGCCCACCGGCAGATAAGCACATACCGCTTCACGACAGAACGGATTTCGCGAGGAATAGACGAAGATACATACAGCCGAGGGGGTACGGCTCAAAGGAAAAGGCCAGTGAACTCACCGATCAGAGTACTGCTGATCACCGCATTTCAGGCCAATTTCCGGGCAGGTTGTGCGTAGCGCCCCATGGCTACATCTCATGTAAGTTTCAACAGTTATTGGGCCGAACGCCCTGCCGCCACGGGGCCGCGTTTAGAACCATTGGGGCTGGGCATCAGTTAGTCCCAACAACCGGCAGAGCCCCTGACTGTATGCTTCGCAGATTCTTCGACATTTTCCATCGTTGGGATTAGCCGGTAGTAAGCGACGTCCGCAGGTCGAGCGTCACGAGCGGGTGCGGATAAACGATGTGGGGATTGTGCAGGCCACAGGCAATCTCTAGCACGTGATCAGATCCCGTCCGTGTCACCCTTCTGCCAAACGCCGCCTTGCGGCTACAGCCCCTGCCGAGGCAGCAAGCGCCGCCGGGAGTAGGAAGATGCCAACGCTGAAGATCGCCAGCACCGTCATAATGATAAGACTCCCCGCCGCAGACAGGAGCAAGGTCACGCCCTCCGGCCTACCGTAAGCGAGGTGCAGGTAGGCGCCAACCCCCGCGGCAAGCCCACTCACTCCGATCAGCGCCAGCGCCCACCAGTGCGCACCAAGAGAACTTGCTGCGGCGGCGACAACCAGAGCGACAATGGCAGCCACAGCTCCGCCCACTGCTTCAATCAATCGATCTATTGCTGTGCCTCCTTCTATTGCTGTGCCTCCTTTCTGTACCGAGGTCACCAGGCACTATGGCTGTGCTGCTATACGGCCCGATAGGTATGGTGTCAGGCCCAATAGCTATGGTAAATTACATCTCACGTCGGCCCTCTAACGCTCGGCTTAATGTAACTTCATCGGCGTACTCTAGGTCGCCGCCCATTGGCAGGCCGCGCGCTATGCGCGTGGTCCTCACACCCATCTTAGCGAGCTGCCTGTTTATAAACATGGCGGTCGCATCGCCCTCGGTGGTGGCGTTCGTGGCCAGGATTACTTCTTCGACATTCTCTGCCTGCGCGCGCTTCATCAGCTCGTCTATCTTTAGCTGTTGAGGGGTAACTCCCTCCATATAGTTCAGCGCACCATGTAGCACATGGTACAGCCCCTTGAAATCGTTCGTGCGCTCGATAGCGATCACGTCGAGTGGTTCTTCTACCACGCATATCTTGGTGCGGTCACGCGAGGCGTCCTGGCAAATAGTGCATGGATCTTCCTCCGTGATGTTGAAACAAACAGAGCAAAAGACAATGCGGTCCTTCATCTCAGTGATCGCCTCGGCAAGCGCCTGCGTTTGCTCCTTTGGACTCTTCAGCAGATAAAAGGCCAGACGCGCCGCGCTCTTCGGCCCGATCCCCGGCAGCTTGTTCAGCTCGTCGATCAGCTTTGCTACTGGCTCTACAGTTGATTGTACACTCACTCTCACTCACCTCAAAACTCAAGCTAATACTTCACCCAAAACTAACCGCACGGCACTAGCCCATCCGTTTTCGCCTCTATATTATACCATTTTGAGGCGGTGCTTTGCTTACCTTGTACTGCTACGACCTGAGATATTGATGGAGCGCATACAATTGGACGAACCGCGAAGGCACAAAGAGCGCCGAGTAACGCAAGGTGATTCTGAGGGTATTGATTTAGCCACCACTACAGGAGGTTGACTTTATCAGGGCACGAAGCCGCTGAGTGGAGAGAAGGCATATAACAGCGCCGCGCTGGTCAGTCCCCAGAGCACAACGCAGAGGAGTAGAGGCCGGTCGCGCAACAAGACTTCCTCCGGGCTGCTGCCTTCGTTCTTCTGGTAGACAAGGTATAGATAGCGGAAGATGCCGTAGAGCACGAAAGGTATCGTGAGCATCATAAGATGGTTGCTGCGAAGGGCTGGCGGTAGATTGTCTGCCGTGAAGGTGTAGAGGCTATAGGACATCAGGGTGCTGGCGGTGATTACAGCTATCATCTCCTCAACGAGGGCAGGAGAGTAGTCTCCGAGAACGGGACGATGGCTGCCGGCGGCGCTGCCCAGCAGCACCAGCTCGTGTTTCCGCTTGTTTAGCGCGAGGAAGAGCGCGCCCAGGCTAGTCACCATGTAGAGCCACGATGATATAGGCGCGCCAATCGCCAGCGCTCCGGCCACCGCGCGCAAGGTGAAGCCTGCGGCTATCAGGAAGACATCCACTATGACCACATTTTTCAGCCCAAATGAGTAGGCGATGTCCTTCGCTATGTATACCGCGGCGAGCACGGCGAACCAGGGATTGAGCAGCCAGGAGAGAACGAAGGCCACCGGCAGGATGACGGCGACTGCAACCGCTGCGATCTGTGGCTTGAGAGCGCCTGATGCGATGGGTCGCTTCACGGTGCGTGGGTTCAGCTTATCCTGCTCACGGTCGTGCAGGTCGTTCATTATATAGACTGAACTTGAGAAGAGGCAAAAGAGTGTGAACCCCGCGAAGGCGCGCCAGATAGCATCGGGATCGGTGAACTTGAGAGCAAAGAGGAGCCCTGCAAAAAGGAGCACGTTCTTTGACCATTGTTTAGGGCGCATAGCCCGCAGCAGAAGCAGAGCCAATGGCGCTTTGCGAGTTGGCACCGCAAGGTGCGCGCCGTTCGGCTCGCCGCTCACGGGTATATTAGTCTCAGGGCGTACTGAAGTTTGCATGCTCTCATAGTTGCGGATTGTGCGGATTGTGCCGAGGTAATTTGTTACTTGATGATATAGGAAAGGAGTATCACAGTCAACTTTAATGCAGATTATGGAACCATCGGGTGTATTTTTGTCGGGAGTTCAGTTCAACATTGATACTGTCGCCAAATGATTGAGTGGATCGGACGCGCCTTCGATAAGCACGACTCAGGCTGTGACCTGCCCCCATTATATCAACCAACAGCAATGAGAGAATTCCTGTTGAAAAAGATGCTGCGCCTGGCGAAATCTGTGGGTGTCATCTGCCCTCCAAAGCTGGTGTCCACCTCGATAGCCCGGCACTCCCTCGTATACACATCCACCACGTTCAACGTCCTGAACTTGCGTCCATTAGTCAGTGGATCATGCATGAAGTCCATAGCCCCCACCTGGTTAGCCTTGACTGGTTGTGCAAGAGGCACTCGGCTAGTAAGTGTTCAGAGTATGAGTGGAGCAATCTTCTCGGGGTAACTGTGGGGCGCACCCTCACGCACCCTCACCCCATGCCCCTCTCCCA
>DAHVFG010000130.1:0-7305 GCA_027317125.1 Chloroflexota bacterium
GGCCTAGGATGTCGAGGGCGGGATTGGAGGCTATACAAGAGCATAAGAGGCGAGGGGAGATGGTGGTGTTGCTTTCAGGGTCGCTCGATTTCTTGCTGGAGCCGATGCGCGAGTATGTGGGGGCTGACCACTTGATCGCGGCGCGGATGGAGGTGGCGGATGGCAAGCTGACTGGAAGGATCGTGGGGGATTTCCCGTATGGCAGCTATAAGGCCAGGCTGATCCGGCACTTCGCGCGGGAGCATGGGCTGGATTTCTCGCAATCGTTTGCTTATGCGGACCACCACACCGACCACGAGGTGCTGAGGCTCTTTGGGAACCCTGTGGTGATAAACCCGAGGGCAAAGATGTTGGAAATCGCCCGACGTGAGGGGTGGCGGGTGAAGGAGTTTAAGTAGGGGTTAGGGTCTGGGGATTGGGAATTAGTGGCTGGGGTGGATAAATTACGTGCTACTTACTGTGGGGCAGGGGGGTTTATGGACGGGCCAATTTTGATTGCTCATCGCGGCGGGTCGCTTGAGGCTCCGGAGAACAGCATGGCGGCTTTCAGGCATGCTATTGAGATTGGTATGCGCTTTGTGGAGCTTGACGTGCAGATGTCTCGTGATGGGGTGTTGATGGTTATACATGACGAGAGTGTGAATAGGACAACTGAGGGGAGGGGAGCGGTTGGGGGTCTCACTTACGAGGAGCTGCGGCGGCTCGATGTAGGCTCGAAGTTCGGCGCGCAGTTTATGGGTGAGAAGATACCGACGCTGCGGGAGGTCCTGGAGTTGTGCCTTGATGCGGGTGTGGGAGTGGTGGTGGAGTTGAAGTCGCCGGGGCTGTATGATGGGATGGAAGAGAAGGTGGCGGCTCTTATCGGGGAGATATGGATACGGGGTGGGGCGGACATATGGTGTATTTCGTTTGACCACGATGCGCTAAGGCGGATGCGCGAGCTTGACCCCGCGCTGTTGCTTGGGTATTTGTACGCGCCTTCGGCTGAGAGCTTTGTTCCGCCTGATGATACTGTGCAGGCGTATTGTCCGTTTTATAGAACGGCGCTGGCGCACCCTGAGGAGGTGGAGCAGGCGCACCGCCTTGGGAAGCATGTGCTTGTTTACACTGTGAACGAAGAGGATGAGATGCTGCGGGTGGCGGAGGCGGGAATAGACGGGATGGTGAGCGACCGGCCTACGCTGCTGTTGGAGGTGCTTGGGGAGAGGTAACATGTTAACAATACCTCCCCTCACCCCATGCCCCTCTCCCCTTGTGGGAGAGAGGGCTTTGTGCATGGTGAGTATCCAGGGACACCCCTGCACCCCTGGTCTGAACAGTTACGGTAGGGAGGGGATTTGTTTTGACTGTGACTAAGTTCCCTCTTTCCTTATGGGAAGGAGGTCAGGGTTGGACCTTGGCCCAGAGGTCGTATTGGGTGCTTTCGGTGATGCGGGCTTTTACTACTGTGCCCTGAGTTAGTTGGGCGTCGCGGGGGGCTTTGAGGAAGACCATGCCGTCTACTTCAGGGGCCTGGCGATAGGTGCGTCCGGCGTAGATGGGGACCTGGCGGCCTTTGCCGTCTTCGAGGGTGCCTATGCCGTCTATGAGAAGATCGAGGGTTTCGCCGACAAGGGAGCGGTTCTTCTGGGAGCTTATTTTTTGCTGGCGGAACATGGCTTCGCGGTAACGCTTCTGCTTTGTTTTTTCGGGTATCTGGTTGGGCATCTCGCCTGCGGGGGTGCCTTTTTCGGGTGAGTAGGTGAAGATGCCTACGTTGTCAAAGCGCACTTCGTCTATGAAGTGGAGGAGGGTGTTGAACTCCTCTTCTGTTTCGCCGGGGAAGCCTACTATAAAAGTTGTGCGGAGGGCGATGTTGGGCATAGCGGCGCGGAGGCTCTCGATGAGGCGCAGGTTGCGGCCTACGTCGTTGGGGCGCTTCATACGCTTGAGGATGTCAGGGTGGGCGTGTTGGAGGGGCATATCAATGTATTTGGCGATCTGAGGGTGGCGGGCCATGGTCTCGATAAGGGTTGGAGTTACCTGTGTAGGGTAGGCGTACATGAGGCGGAGCCAGAGGATATTGGGTGCGCGCTCTGCTATGGCATCGAAGAGTTTGGCGAGGCCATCGCGGATGCCGAGGTCTATGCCGTAGTAGGTGCTATCCTGGGCGATGAGGAGCGCCTCTTTGACGCCCTGGTGGGAAAGCTCGGCTATTTCGTCTGCTATTTCGGCTATGGGGCGGGAGATGTGCTTGCCGCGAATAGCGGGGATGATGCAGAAGGCGCATTTGTGATCGCAGCCTTCGGAGATTTTGACGTAGGCGCTCGGGCCTTTAGCTTTGCGGCGAAAGCGCTTTAGCTGAGCGGTTGGCTGGACGGGAGCCAGGGGCGCCCAGGCGACGCTCGCTGCTGTGGGAGCTTCGATGATGTTGGAAGCTGCTGTCAAAGCCAAAGCTCGCGAAGGGCCGTTTTTGAGGTTCTCTACGAGTTTGACGATCTCAGGCCAGGCGCGGGTGGAGAGGGTGGCGTCTACTCCGGGCACCCAGGTGGGCACTTCTTCGGCGTATCGCTGGCTCATGCAGCCTGCGGCGATGAGTATCTGGCCGTCGCGCTTGTTTTGGGCGAGGGCGCGCAGCTCGCCGACCGATTCGTCAACTGCGGCTTGCAGGAAGGCGCAGGTGTTGACGATAACTATATCCGCGTCGGCGGGGTTGGCTTTTTGCTCGTAGCCGGCGTCTGTAAGGAGGGAACTCATCCCCTCGCTGTCTACGTTGTTTTTTTCGCAACCGAGAGTTACTACGCTGAAGTTGTTTGGCATGGTTGTTGGGGATTAAAGGGTTGAGATCAGTGGTTGAGGGGTTAGCGGTAGTTGGTGAATTGGAGGGCTACGGGTAGCTCTGCTTCTTTGGAGCGAAGGAGCTGGATTACTTTTTGTAGCTCGTCTTTGCTTTTGGCGGTTACTCGAAGAGCGTCGCCCTGTATCTGGGATTGCACCTTGGGGAAGCTGGTTTTTATCTCTTTGTTGAGGCTTTTAGCCAAGTCATCGCTCAGGCCTTTCTGAAGGTCAATGACCTGGCGGTAGCGTCCGCCCGATGCAGGCTCGACTTTGCCGAACTTAAAGACCTTGAGGGAGAGGCCGCGCTTAATAGCTTTGCTCTGGAGGAGGTCTTTGATGGCTGTAAGGTGGTATTCGCTATCGGAGGTGACGGTAATACTTTTATCCTCCAGGGCAATCTCGGTTTTGCTTTCTTTGAGGTCATAGCGTGTGTGGACATCTCGGAGGGTCTGGTCAACGGTGTTGACGAGCTCTTGTCTGTTGAAATCGCTTACTACGTCGAAAGATGATGTATCTGCCACAGGTGACTCCCTCCGCTTCGCGGAATTATGAACTACGAGTTAGTAGTTACGGATTTTGGGGCTGACTGTTACTTCTGAATTACGCGTTCGGCTCCTGAGCGGTTCCATTCTTTTTCTACTATCAGGTTATTGGCGTCGCCCATGAAGCCTTTGTCAGCGCCATTAATATTGACCCTAACGGAGTCTGCGCGGCCGGTGCGTATACGTACGGTGTTGCTGCCGGTCCACTGCCTGTTTGTGCCTTTAGGGAGGGTGCCGCTAAACTGTTGCACACCGTCTACGAGCACTTGCATCCAGGCGTCACGGGTGGTAGTTACTTTTACGAGGACGTTGTTAGCGGGTTTGGTTGTGGAAGTGGGCTGGACTGCCAGGCCGGTGGTGATTGTTTGCTGGGCGGATATTCCGCCTGAGGGGATTGACGCGACGAAGAGAGTGGGAGTGCTGAATGCGCCTGTAGAAGGGCCTCCGAGTGGCACTGTCATGCTGGGAAGGGCTGTAACGGTAGCACGGCGTGGGATGACTGTGGGTATGGGCGGGTGCTGGTCGCGGCCTGCATAGGCGCTGTAGACGAAGTAGAAGGCAATCAGGAGAGGGAGTGCGAGTAAGGAGAGGGCAATGTAAGAGGTGCCGTAGCGCACGCGGGTATCAATCGGTTCAGGGCTGAGAGGTTGTATGTTGATTTTTTCTGCGCCGTCTACGCTTTTGCGCCTGGTGACCGGCTCGCCGCGGGCCACTTTGATCTTCTCACGCGTGGGCTGGCTTTGGCCGTCGAAGAGGTTGAGGGCTTCCTGGGGGTCTATGCCAAGATATGAAGCATAGTTGCGAAGGAAGCCGCGCGCATAAGTAGGGCCGGGAAGGAGGGCAAGGTTGTCATCTTCGAGGGCGGAGATATACTTCTGGCGTATTTTGGTGTCGCGCTCGGCTTCGGGTAGGGAGATGCCTCTCGTCTCGCGAGCGTCGCGCAGTATTTCTCCCAGCGTTGCCAAATTACTTCTCCGTTGTCTCCAGTTAGATTCAGGGCCGGGTGTCAGGTCCTTTCCAGGCTCGACACAGTGGCTGAATAGCAGTTTGTGACTTTACATTATACATGAGTGATTGAGGTGAGGGCAAGCGGGAGGCTCATTGGGGTGCGCGCCAGCTTTTAGGCGACTTTGGGAAATGGAGCTAAATGGCTCGATCAAGTGACTTGCTGCTATCGGTGCTACGCTAGACAGCAGGGCGCGTGAGCGTTATCCTCACAGGGCAATGTGCCTCTCTTGGGTTTCCCATCTCAGTCTGGGGAGTTTGCCTAAACGATGGCGCGCACCCGCTCATTGTAAATGTTCAGAGTAGGGGTGGAGCAATCGTCAAGGAGAAGCTGTGATTGCGGCCCGCCACCCGCGCTCACCTGCCCTCACCCCCAAACCCCCTCTCCCTTCATGGGAGAGGGGGCTTTATCTGGGGAGTATATCTTCCATGAAGGGAGAGGGGCATTATTCCTGCTGAGTATCGGCGGCTATGCCCCTCCACCCCTAATCTGAACATTTACCAGTTTGTCCACAGTTGACAAAATGCTTCTTTTGGTGTAAAATTACCTTGCAAAGTAGAACAAATGAGCGATTTGGCGGCCCCTCCTGGCTTCCTTAAAGCTCGTCTTCTATTGTCGTTGTTGAGTATTAGAGCAGGGATTTGTTGTACCACCTACTACTGAGGATTTTACAAGGAGAAGAGAGATGTCTGATAAGGAAAAAGCCCTAGAAAACGCCATGGCCCAGATAGAGCGCCAGTTCGGCAAAGGCTCTATCATGAAAATGACTGATTTCGGCAACAAAATGCAAGTTGAATCTATACCCACCGGCTCTATAGCCCTTGATATGGCTCTGGGCGGTGGAGGCGTACCTCGTGGCCGCGTCTGCGAAATATATGGCCCAGAGTCCTCCGGTAAAACCACCCTTTGCTATCACATCATGTCAGAAGCTCAGAAGCTGGGTGGCGTTTCGGCCTACATAGATGCCGAGCACGCTTTCGACCCTGAGTATGCCGCCCGCTGCGGCCTCAACCTCGACAATCTTCTCATCTCCCAGCCAGATAACGGCGAGCAGGCTCTTGAAATCGCCGAGACGCTCGTCCGCTCAGGCGCTATTGACGTCATCGTGGTCGACTCGGTGGCTGCTCTGGTGCCTCGCGCTGAGATCGAAGGCGAGATGGGCGACAGCCACGTCGGCCTGATGGCGCGCCTCATGTCGCAGGCTCTGCGTAAGCTCGTTGGCGCGGTAAGCAAAAGCAACTGCTGCCTCATCTTCACCAACCAGATTCGCATGAAAATCGGCGTTATGTTCGGCAACCCCGAGACTACCACAGGCGGGCAAGCGCTCAAGTTCTACGCTTCGGTGCGCCTTGACATCCGCCGTGTCGAGTCCATCAAGCAGGGTACTGATGTAGTCGGCAACCGTGTGCGCGTGAAGGTCGCCAAAAACAAGGTGGCGCCCCCATTCCGCATCGCCGAGTTTGACCTCATGTTCAACGAGGGTATCAGCCGGATCGGCTCTATCGTGGACCTCGGCACAGAGCTTAACATCTTGCGCAAGAGCGGCGCCTTCTATTCATACGGCGACCAGCGCCTGGGTCAGGGCCGCGAGAACGTCAAGGAGTTCCTGAAGGGCAACCCTGAGCTAACTGACGAGATTGAGGCTCAGATTCGCGAGGCGATGGCAAACACCACCACGCCCATCACGATAGGTGCTACCGCCTCATCTCGCAACGGCAAAGCGGCCCCAGCGCCCGTTGCTGAGGAAGAAGAAGCTGCCTTCTAAGCTGGTCTTCTACCTCCTTCTCCGATAAGGTATGCAGAACAAACAACGCTATTTGAGTAAGTGTTGTTTGTTCTGCTTTAATACCCACCATGACAGATATAATCACGTCTCTAAAGGCCGACCCTATAAACCCCGACGGCATCCATCTCTTTGTGGATGGCAGGCACGTCATGCAAGTTTCGCTTGATGTAGCTGCTGCTGAGAGGCTAACAGTCGGGCAGCCATGCCCGCCGGATCGGATCGAGCGGCTTCATGCCGCCCAGGAAATTCACTATGTGTATGAGAGCGCACTCAATTTCCTCTCATATCGCCCGCGCTCAGCACGAGAGGTAGAACAACGCCTGCGTAAGAAGGCCCACTCCCCCGAAACGATAAGCGGGGTTATGAACAGTCTGCGGCAGCAGGGGTATGTTGACGACCGCGAGTTTGCCCGCTTCTGGGTGAACAACAGGATGTCCTTCTCGCCAAGAGGCCCACGCCTGCTACGCAGTGAGCTGCGCCAGAAGGGTGTTTCGCAGGAGATAGTAGATGAGATACTGAACCAGCATGCCGAAGCCCAGGAAGAATCGAAGCAGCAGGCCGAGGAAGTCGCCGCCTCCTACGGCCTCACGGGTGACGAGCCCGCGCCCGGCAGCGACCTTGCCACCGCCCTTGCCCTTGCGCAAAAGCGGCTGCGCAGCTACTCCAACCTTGAGCCGCCGGTCATGCGCCGCCGCCTCATTGGTTTCCTTATGCGCCGAGGCTACAACTACGACACTGTAGACGCCACCCTGCGCCGCCTTCTAGCTGTGGACGAAGATACATCTGAGGGAGAGTAAGCTGCTCATGTTACTGGTGATTACCCACATCTCGAGTTTAGGGTGACCTCTCACATCTCTTCGTGACTGGCAAGGAGGCGACGCACGGCTTACAGAGCCATCTATCGGCATACTCCTACGCGCGAAAACAGCCGTCCCCGAGATGTGGGTAATCACCAGTCATGTTACGCTTGACAACTGACGCCGGCATGTATTCTCGTTATTCTTTGCGCCCTCTGCGTTCCACTTACCTCTCAGTATAGATACAATCGCCCTGGTTACGGATCAAAACGCCGTTGACGTCAACACCGGGGCATGCTATAATGCTTTGCGAGTTGCGGGAGAGACTTTGCCGGGTGTGCCGGTAGAGCGCCGAAG
>DAHVFG010000131.1:0-7035 GCA_027317125.1 Chloroflexota bacterium
CTACAATGCCCACCAGCGAAGCGCGGCTAAATGTAAGCAGCACGGCCACGATCAGCAGCCCGACCAGCAAGTAAAGTAGAGCCTGTGCCACTCTCCTGGCGCGGGAGAAGCGGCCCACGCCCAGGAGATTGTCGAGCAGTGGGGGTGATGAAAAGAGGACAACAAGCGACAGCAGGAGAGGCAGCGCCATCTCGAAGTACATCGCGGCTCCGTTGGCGTATTCAAAGGTGCCGCTAAGCCGCAACATGCCCCCCACCGTCGTGGGCTGAGGTTTAAAGCTTGAAAGCAAAGGCTCTATGTCCAACGGCGCAAACTCGAGCAAGCCCATGACGGCTGATATGCCCGCCGCGGCGACAAATGCCCCAAGAGCAGTAAAAACACGCCTCTTGCTGCGCAAACACTCCCACGCGACGGCGAAGACCACAGCACCTATGAGCAACCGGTAGATGTAGTGCCCGCCCATCGCCTGGTACTCACCAAAAAGGGTGGAGATCACAGACGCGCTCACGAGAGCCAGGATAGGGAGCAATAGCGGCATACGCATGAGGCGAGCACGAGCGGCTGGATCAAGCATGAGCTTGAGCGTCCAGAGAGCCGAAAGGAAGAGCAAAGCGACTTCCAGGTTGGTGAGGGTTATCCATGAAAGGCGCAAAAGAGGAGGATAAGCCGCCTCAAAAGGGGTCATCAGGATAACCAGCAGGAGCGCGCTGTAGAGCCATCTGTTCAATATAACTGCCAGACGTGAGTCCGATCGCTCTATCTCAGCGTCCCCCGAACGAACAGAAATATTGAGTACACCTGCTATGACGTTACTTGGCCGTGTGATGCTGCTCATAGAGAAGCCTCTGAAACCACTCCCTGAGCAGGCAGGGGAGGAGGCAGGCAGCGCACGACAGCCGGTATGCAAAACGCAAGTAGTGTGACCTCGCTAAAGAATGTGGCGTAAGCAGCCCCGCTCACTCCTGCCAGAGGTATAAGGAGGATATTGGCGGCAATATTCACAATGAGTGAAGCCAACGTGAAGCCTGCATAAAGCTGCGGCCTATCGAGGGCGATCAGCGCATGGGTCAATCCATAATTGAGGTACATAGGCACGCAGCAAAGAGCCAGAACACGCAGCAAAGGCACGGCGGCTGCATACTGCCCGCCATACAGGAGAGTTAGAGCGGGCCCCGCCGCGACTGCGAGCAAAAGGGTCGCGCCTGCCCCCAGCAAAAACAACAGGAATAGTGTACGCCTGAGCAGATCGCGCAACGTCCCCGACCTGATAGCTGATGCGCTCCCGCCGGATTCAGCCGCCTGAGTTAGCAAAGGAAAGGCAGCCGCGAGCACCACACCCGGTATTATCAAACCAGGCTCGAAAAGCTTGTATGCTACGTTGTATACACCTAACGCTTCTCTCCCAAGAAAAGGCGGTATCAGGAGATTGTCAACACGGAAGGAGACGATACTGAAGACGATGCCGATGCCGATAGCCGTAGGCTGGGCAGCCGAACGCCGCCATGCTGCCCAATCGGGCAGCCAGATCGGGCGCACACAGTGGGCCAATCGCCTGTACAAAAAGGTCATACCGAGGAGCAGTGCCAGGTTACTCGCCAGCGCCAAACCCCACACACCCGCGCCCAGGTAAAGCAGCCCCACCCCCAACACCAGGTTAGCAGTTCTGGCTACCAGGCTGGCAATCGCCTCATTTCTGAGGAGGCGCAGCGCCCTGAAGCAATAAGATAGGTAATCCAGGCCCGTCATCAACACCATAGAGAGGCCCAACAGCAGGAGAGGCCACTTGCTCCTTACAGGCTCGATAAATACCAGTAGAGCGATTAACAGCATTGCCATAGTGCCAAGCGCGCTCTTTATGACCAGCCCGCCTCCGATGAGCCTGCCGGCCTTTATCTCATCGGTAAAATAAGGGAGGCCCTGCGCGCCAGGTACTGCCAGGCGAGCTAACTCACGCTGAACATAGAGCTGTAAGCCGAAGTCGGCTACTTGCGCCAGCATGAGGCCGGCGCTCAGGCCAAAGGTAAAGTCGCCGAAGTCGCCCTGGCTCAAAGTACGTGCGGCAGCCCAGAGCAAGGCGTACTGTAGCAGCCTACCGAGCAGGTCGGCGCCCAGCTTCCACCCGGCGCCGCAGCCTATCATAGAGAGCAGCGGATGCAATTTCACAATGTTTTTTACGCGCAAGGTTACAAAAGGAAAGCTCTTCGCCGTAGCAGAGCCTGAGTGATCTTTTTCTGTCTGAAAGTTGTATAGTAGAATACAGCCACAGGGATGATCTGCTATGAGAGCGCTCAAGTTGCAAAGAGGTAACTACCCCACAAAGCCTATGCGCTCGCCGGAGCGCGAGCTTGACAGGCAGCTTGCTGCGGGCATCGCTGAAGGCGACCGTGAGGCGCTCTCCCGTTTGCTTACCAGACACCTGCAACCCCTCTACACCTACCTGGAGCGCAGACTGGGGCCTGAGCACGACGAACTCATAAGTCAATCAGTTATGTCAACTTTCGAGGAGGCCCTTAGTAAACTGCAACCTTACGCGCGCGGCACAGCCTCTCTACCTATGCGCCTGTGGCTTATCAAGCTGGCGAACCGCCACCTCTCACGCTCCAAAAGGGAGATAAAACCGGCAGCCGATGATGCGAAGGAGAACCGTGAAGTAGCAGAGTTGCGCAGAGCCATCCTTGCCATCCCTGCGCGACAGCAAGACGCGCTCTCGCTGGCCCTCTTTGAGGAGATGTCGGCCCGCGAAATCGCGCAAGCGCTGGGGGTAAGGCCAGGCCGTGCGATGCATCTGCTGCGCGCTGGCCTCAAGCGCGCAGCCGTAATAGCCATAGAGAGGCCGCGCTAGCATGGATCTTCTGCGCCGCCTCCGCTACACACCCCTCAGAGCCTCTTCACGAGCCGCAGCTGAGGAAGAAGGGACTTTGCGCTCTCCTACCCTGCTCGGGCCTGACAAAGCGTTGGCGGACGCGCTGGACCAGCTACGGGCCGGGGTGCCACTCAACTGGTCGCAGGTAGAGGACGACCCTGAGCTAGCAACGCTCGACTACCTGCAAAGGGCGGTGCAGATGAGCCGGGAAGAGGCAACAGGAAACGTACCCGCGAAATTGCGCCAAAGCCTTGTCGAAACTCTCTCAGCGCGCATGCCCGCCCCAAAAGAGAAAGCTGTTGCACCAGCGCCGAAACCCCTGGCAGGCTTCTCAGAGAGTGTGCACGTACTTACTCAGGCCGAGGAAGATATACCACCTCTCGTGTCAGACCTGCCCAGGAAGATGGCTATTGCACTAGGAGCGGCGGTCGTATTCTTCGTCGCCTACCTGGCTATCAGCAGCTATATTCAAGCAGAGAGTAAACTCAAGTTTAGATGGATAGAAGTGCGGCAAGATAGCAAGCTAATTTCGCGGCGGGACCAATCTTCGGGCACAGCAGTCGCCAATTGCCCGGCTCCCGCGCCCGGCTCAGACGCAACAGCCAACTTCGTGCCGAGGGCCGGGCTAAAGGATGCCCAAAGCGCCGTCAGCTTTCCCCTGGTACAACTCCCACTCGCCCTGACTACCCCTTCTGCCTACACTTTACAGTTCATAGACATCGCGGTAGCTTTCTGCGGTGTAGCGCAACCTCAGACAGGAAACAGGGGAGCGATAGTGTTGATGGATTATCAAGCCAGCCACCAGATAGCCGGAGCCACACCCCTACCCGGCACAGGCAGGTCGAGTGGCAATGCGAACGAAGTGACACAACTCGCTATCTTTCAGCAGGAGAGTCTGCCTGCCGCCATAGACGTGAGTAATGGCACATGGGAGGAGGTACGAGTAGGTGATATACACGGGATCTACAGAGAAGGAGGCGCGTATAGCGACCCCGCGGGCAACGTCTCTTTGGGCAATGTCAGCGTCATGGTGGTAGAGCGGGGCAACGTCGTGCTGACATTCGTGGGCAACAACGAGCGGGGCATAACAAGGGATATGCTGATAAGCCTGCTCAGTAACATCACTATAGAGCAGGGAACAACTGACGGGCCCACGCCATCTGCCACCTACACGCAGCTAAACTCTACAGCGGCGACAGTGACGACGCCTGGGAAGAGCTCAGGGGGGCAGGGTAGTGATTATGCGCCGCAGAGACGCGCAGGCACAGAGAAAACAAGAACGATCTCTGCGCCCTCTGCCCATAAAGGGAACCCTGCGTCTCGGCGGTAACTTTCTATGCGCTTCGTTACCCCAACTCCTCTCCTCCAAAAATGAGAAGGGTAGTAGTATAGAGGGGTGCTAAATCACTCGTATTTTCATTCGTAATGGTGGCCCATAGGGTCATGGCTTACTCTGAACATTTACAAGGGGTTCGTCAGCCGTGCTGACCTCTTACGCGAAAGCCTTTCCCAGAGCGGGAAAGGCTTTCATTTGCGGCTTACGTGCGGTTGATCTGTTTATGGTTCCGTCCTGCCTCCCGGCGCAGGGCTGTTTGCTCCTCCACCCGACTTCACGATTACCGTGACTGATGCCGTTGGCGAGACAGCCGACGTTGGCATCGCAGTTGAAGTCGGGATCGTTGTAGCTGTTACTATGGGAGTGGAAGTGCGGGTTGCCGTAGGAGTGGAGGTGCGCGTGGGGGTAGAAGTGGCTGTTGCGGTTGCAGTCGAGGTAGGCATAGCGGTGGCTGTTGCGGTAGCTGTTGGTGTGGGGATAGTAGCGCTCACCGCCAGGTAGACCATTTTGCAAATCTGCGCGCGTGTGGCGGTGTTACCCGGCCTGAAGTAAGGCTTGTTGCCGCTGTCGCAAGGCTCGCCTGGGCCGCCACATGGATAGCCGCCGATAATGCCTCTGGCCGCTGCGGTTTCCACATACTGGAAGAAGGTTGAACCGGGCGGCACGTCCTCAAAGGTTGCAGACCCGGGGTTTTGCAGCGTCCAGTCCGCCGCCAATGCCACTATCTTGGCGATTTGCCCTCGCGTGACTGTGGCATTGGGCCTGAAGTAAGGCTTGTTGCCGCTGTCGCAAGGCTCGCCTGGGCCGCCGCATGGGTATCCGTTGATAAGGTTGCGCGCCGATGCGGTCTCCACGTAAGGGTAGAAAGTGCTGCCCATAGGCACGTCCGTAAAGTGCGCGTCGGGGGGCGAGACTACAGGGAAGTTGAACGCCAGCACCACGATCTTTGCGAGTTGGCCGCGCGTGGCGGTGTTGGCAGGCCGGAAAGTACCGTCGGCGTAGCCACTGATAGCGCCCACATTAGCCAGGTACTGAATGTAGCTGAACGCCCAGTAGTCAGCAGGCACATCTGAGAATAGTACATTAGAGACCGTGATCTGCTGCGACGGCGCATTCGTGGTGCGGCGCGGTGGATAGCTCTCCACAACGTAAGGGCTGATTGTGTACACCTCGGTGTCGGGCCCGCCATTAGCGCCAATAGTCAGCGTGGCGCGCCACGTGCCCACCTGAGCCGTGCCGGAAACGAGGCTGAAGTTGAGAAGCTGGTAGCCGCCATCGGGGAACTGAACATTGGCGTAGACGCTGTCAACAGGTGTGGAGTCATTGTCGGAGGCATCTACCTCGATAGTGAGCATGCCTCCACGCACATTGAAGTTGGTGCTGCTGTACCGGACGGCCCGTATTATGGGCGCGTTGTCAGGCCCGATAGTGGCTGTAGACGTTGGCTGAGGAGTAGTTGGCACGGGTGTATAGGTTGGCGGTGGATATTGTGCGAAGGAGGCCAGGGCTGCCTGAGCGGGCCTGTTCTTGACCGACCAGAAGCGGAAAGCATCGCACTGCTGGTACCAGGGGGCTTCATTGAAGTCGAAGTTGAAGACAAAGATGTTTCCCATCCAGGGCCAGTATGACCTTGCCCACTGATAAGCGCGCACAAGGTAGTCTGCCTGGGTTTGCGGGTCGAAGTTGTAATACCAGTCGGGCTTGGGGCACGTGGACCCTTCAGTGGCGGGGTCTATAGCCCAGCCCATCTCGGTGGCCCATATTTGCTTTGCGCCATCTCCATATTCCAACATGACGGCCCGGTGGCGTTCCGCCCTCCTGAAAACCAGAGGGGGGTTAGTGGCAAGCGGGTCGGCTTCGGGGGGTGAAACGAAGCCGTAAGGGTGGTCGCTCAACACATCGAAGTAAGGAGCGGCCCCTGCGCTGTACATAGCTCGTAAGAAGTCGAGGTCGTCCACCGCGCAGGTGACGGGCTTGAGGGAGCGGCTTATGCCGACTGTGGTCACAGCCCCGGCCACAACTGTAGCGCTGGGGTCTACGCTCTTTATCTGAGGATAGACCGCCGCGAGCATCGCTGTGTAGCGGGCCGGGTCGGGACAAAGTCCGCCCCATTCGAGATCGGTATTTGGCTCGTTCCATATCTCGTAGGCAATTTGCACCGTTGGGCGCAGGTCCACTCGCACATGCTGTGCAAGAGCGCGAGCGAAGCGCCCGAAATCGGCGGGGTTGGCAGGTGGACATGTGTCGTTGCCCGAACAGGCAGGGTCACGCGCCCAGGCGGGAGGCCTGCTCACTCGGATCAGCACATTTACCCCTGCTGACTGTGCGCCATTGACTATGTTGTTTACGTCGCCCCAGTTATAGTTGCCTTGTGTAGCCTCCGCATCTTTCCAGAAGATGCCATACGAGACCCACTGAAAGCCCATGCTTCGCACAGTGGGGTTGTTCCCCGTGAGGGCCATCACAAAGCCATACTGTAAGTTAGTGGAGGCAGGCCGCGCCGCGCTCGAAGCTGATTTACTTCCCCCAACGCCTGCCAGCAAGGCGAGCAAGAGGGCTATCAGCAGAGTGTATCTCACCACCGGCTTCTGCCCACCGCCGACTGCTACTGTCTTCCAATACGCCATCGTTTCGCTTCCTTCTCTAGCTATGCGCAATGTAACTACTCAGCTACAGTATGACGCTTCCATGCCGAGTTCAAACACAACATCTTGTGATTTTCGGCCACTTGAAAGCTGCTCAAGACGACCATTTCGCGGGCTATATCTGCTGAGTAAGGCCACTGGCACAATATGTTGTTCTAATGAGCCAAGTTCGGCCTAAATGTTGAAGATAT
>DAHVFG010000132.1:0-6888 GCA_027317125.1 Chloroflexota bacterium
GATCATTCTCATTTCCAGGCCTGTATATAGACGTAATCTGCTGGTGTTTCCTGCCAGTTGGCATAGATCAAGTATTACAAACTGTGCTACAGCATGTCAAGGAAAATTTGGGGTTGCGCTGTAGCGCTATTGTTGAGCTACTCGTGCCGGAGCGCGGCCAGAGGGTCCAGGCGAGCGGCGCGGAAGGCAGGGTAGAGGCCCGCGATTATGCCTACCAGTGTTGAGAAGACAAGGGCCTCAAGCACAAGGTCCCAGGTGATTACGAAGAACGGAGCCGTTATCGGCACGCGCTCCCTGTTTAGGTAGTCCTGTATTACCCGGTTCAATATCAGGCCCAGACCCCAGCCGCTCAACACCCCCACTATCCCTCCAAAGAGGCCGATCAGCCCCGCCTCCACCATGAACATCTTGAGCACGTCGCCGTTCGACGACCCCAGGGCCTTGAGGATGCCTATCTCCCGCGTGCGCTCGTATATCGCCATGATCATTGTGTTCACGATGCCTATTGAAGCCACTAGCAAAGCAAGCAGGCCAATTGAGGAGAGCATCACCTGCAAGATTGTAAAGATGCGGTTCACCTGGTCGAGGAGCGTCTGCAAGGTAGAGGTCTGGAAGCCCATCTTTTCTACTGTCGCCGCCACAAGAGTAGCGTCATTCAGGGTGTCGGTGTGTACCACAGCGGAGGAATAGCCCTCGGTTTCGAGAACCTTCGGGTTGTTGTACCACCACTTCTTTATGTCGGCTTTGTCGGCATTGCCCAACTCGGCGGTAGGACTATCGCCGCTGCCCATCACCACGTCGCTCACACCTACTATAGTTGTTTGGAAAGTAGTCCTGTCGCCCCTCGGCGCAACCACTGTGATCGTGACGGCTTTACCTACCAATCCGGCATAATCCGACGTCTGGTAGCCTGCTCGCTTCAGCCCGCGCTGCCCCAGGAGGATACCCCGCGCATCCTCGCTGTAAGAGAGCGCTTTGCCCGCCAGGATCGTCTGCTTGCTGCTGAAAACCCGCGCCTGACCGCTCAGGTCGCTGAACGCCACCGGGAACGACTTGCCCCCAACAGTCAGGCTCATCTCAGGAGGAGTGGGCAGCGACAGCATCACCTCTATTGATGCCACGCCCTTTATCTGGCGCAGGCGCTCTACTGCCTCAGGTGAAATCGCCGTCTGCACGCTCGGCTGAGACAACGGGTCTTGCACGCCTGCGGGCACGCTCGCCCTTTTGGGGCTAACAAAGACAGTATCGAGGCCGAAGTCGCGTATGATCCCTGTGACTTGCTGCTGGATGCCGATACCAAGCGACACCATCGTCACTATCGTCAATATGCCGACAAAGACACCCACGGATGTGAGCACAGTGCGCACCTTGCGCCTGCCGAGGTTCTGAGTGGCTGAGGTAAATGTGTCGCGGAGTTTCATAGGTCAAGGGTTAGGAATTAGCAGCCGGTCAGCCGTCATTGCTCGTTCATCGCCCGCAGAGTTATCTACGCCAACTACTTTGCCATCGCGCAGGCGGATAATGCGGTTAGCGTATGCGGCTACCGCCATGTCGTGGGTGATCAATATAAGGGTAAGGCCCTGCTCGTTCAGGGAGCGCAGGAGGCCCATCACCTCGGCACCTGTTGCGCTGTCAAGGTTGCCTGTCGGCTCGTCAGCCAGCAGTATGGAAGGTTTGTTGGCGAGGGCGCGGGCGATAGCCACACGCTGCTGTTCGCCGCCCGAAAGCTGCGAGGGGCGGTGGTCTATACGCTCGCTGAGGCCCACCAGCCGCAGCAGCTCGCGGGCACGCTCGCGCCTTGCCGCTACCGGCAAGGCGCCCAACATAAGAGGCACCTCTACATTTTCGAGAGCCGTACGGTAGGGCAGCAAGTTGAAGCTCTGGAAAACGAAGCCCACTCGTCTGCGGCGATGGTCAACCAGCCTGCGGGCAGAAGCGCGGGCGATATTCTCCCCTTCCACCCATATCTCACCGGAAGTAGGGCGGTCCAATCCACCTAGCAAATTCAGCAAGGTAGACTTGCCGGAGCCTGAAGGCCCGACGAGAGCTATCGCCTCGCCTCCTGCGACCTCAAGGTCAACCCCTGCTACCGCAGCGACAATGTGAGGCCCCACCCTGTATTGACGGGTGAGGCCCACAAGTCTGATTATCGCTTCCTGTCTGCTGGTTGAGGTCATAAGGGTAGTTTGTGAAAGGCAATGGAGCTTTTACGCCACTACGCTTTACTTCAAGCCCTCAGCGATCTTTGTTGCCTCATCCAGCGATACGTTGCCACTAATCGTAACGAAAGGCGTGCCGCTCTTTTCCTGCCATGCGAGCACCGTCCACGTTCCGGTGGAAGGTGTGAAGGCGCTGCCCGCGACGCCCCGAACCGTTACCGCTTTTGTTGTGCCTGCTCCCTTATCGCTGCTGTTTGTACCGCTCAAGCTATCGCCAAAAGGCTTGGCTTGCATATCTTTGCTCTGGGTGATGGTAAAGTTCACTCCCGGTGCAGAGTAGTTCTGCAACAGCGTGCCCGAAGTTCCGCTCATGCCTGACGTTTGATTTACCTGCACCAGTGTGGCGTTGCTCGTTACATAGCTCGGCTCAAGAAGCTTGTAGCCCTCCTTAGCCGCTATATCCCGCGCCTGCTGAATGGTTATAGCTTTAGGTTGTGCCATCTTCTGGTACGCATCCAGGTCTACACTCTTCGCCCCCGCCGGTACCTGTAGCACAAACTGCGAGGCTTCTACAGGCTTGTTCAGGTCGAGGCTGGTGGCTGTGTATGTAAACTGGCCCAGGCTGGGGTGCGTCAGCGTCAACTTGAGGGGTATATAACGGTCCTTGTCTACCCAGAGAGTAGCGCGCAGGTCTTTCAGAAGAAGCTCGGCCTGCATCTTCGACTGTGTGGGCAGGTTCAGCTTCTGCAAGGCGTCTGCTTTGGGAGTAATGTCCAGTTTGTAGGCGTCATAACCCGCGACCTTCTCGCTGCCTGAGCTTACTATGTCGGCAGAGCTAATGAGAGCATCAATCTGCTTCTGCATGTCGCCGCTTTGAGCTAGCTCTTTCATCATATCGGGCAGCTGCTGCATCTCCGAAGGGGTAGCAGTATAGATGGTGTTACGCGCCGTGTCGTAGGCGTAAAGCTTCTGGCCGTCATACACTACTACATCACCCTTGAGGCCGGGGATAGTGGAGCTATCTACTTCCAGGCGGGCCTTATCGGGCGACTGATGCCAGCTTTTGAGGGTGATAGAGGCAGCGTTGGGCAGTTTGGCCGTCCAACCATCTGTGGATGAATCTCCTGACCTGCCGGGCATTAGGCCGGAAGCCAGGGCTTTGAGGCCATCTTTGTTGATGGTAAGCGACAGGTCAATGGTGCCCTGCGCGGTCTGAGTGGTCTGCATTGTATCGCGCATCTTCTGGATAATGTCGGAAGCAGACATTTGCTGCCCGGGCGTGCAGGCAGACAGCGCCGCAGCTAGCACCAGCAGGAGCGCCACAGGCGCTAGTAGCTTGATATGTTTCATTTCCCTTCTCTCCTTTACGGTTGTACCGGCGAGCCTGGCTTTCCCACCCTCGATATGTATACGTTTCAACTCGCCTGAAAGATACAATATCTGCATAGATTCTACAGCCAAAGCGCAACGTTGTCTAGAGGGTTACGCAACTTAAGCGTTCAGAGTAAGCCATGACCCTGCGGGCCACCATTACGAATGAAAATACGAGTGAGTTAGCACCCCTCTATACTACTACCCTTCTCATTTTTAGAGGAGTTGAGGTGGAGGAACAAAGTTCAAAGGGTATCTGTGTGGGTGTTGCGCCGCCACCCCTCACCCCCAAACCCCCTCTCCCCTTGTGGGAGAGGGGGTTTGGGGGTGAGGGCGGGTGAGGGTACACCCGCGCATATACCCCTTGACGATTGCTCCACCCCTATCCCGAACATTTACAGCTTCATATCAGCTTGACATGGCTCCAGATACTAACTATAATCAGTTGGCAGTTCTTGGGCTGTGCTTTGCCATTCATTAGGTATAGACGAGTAGCGTCGCCATTGCCGGCAATGAATGTAGTTATGATGCATAGCGTGTAACCTTACTCGCTTTCTCCATATCGCCTCAACTGTCTTTAGGAAGCGCATTACCCCGGCGCAGCGTAGCGTCACCAGAGTTTCGGCTGTCGTGTGGTGCCCTTTTCCCACCTGGCCTCCGACAAATTAGCCACTTGACTGGCAGGCACCTACCACGCTTGCTGAGAGGAGTACATTTCACTGATGATAGGCCCCATGAACGCTCTGTTCGGCCTTTTTAGCCGCGACCTGGGCGTAGACCTCGGTACGGCTAACACACTTGTACATGTTCGGGGTAAAGGCATAGTAGTCTCCGAGCCATCTGTTGTTGCTATTGATAAGCGTACACGCAAACCCTACGCCGTCGGCGCGGAAGCCAAGGCCATGGTCGGCAAAACCCCCGGCTACATCATAGCAGTTCGCCCACTCAAAGATGGTGTGATCGCCGACTTTGACATGGTTGAAGCGATGCTCAAGCACTTTATCCGCAAAGTCCACTCGCAGGGTCTCATGTCGCCCAAGCCACGCGTGGTAATCGGCATACCTTCGGGAGTAACAGAGGTGGAGCGCCGCGCTGCTCACGACGCCGCTATCAACGCGGGTGCGCGTGAAGCCTACCCTATTGAAGAGCCTATGGCCGCCGCTATCGGCGCGGGGTTGCCTGTGCAGGAGCCAATAGGCTCCATGATCGTGGACATCGGCGGCGGCACCACCGAAGTGGCGGTAATCTCCCTCGGCGGCATCGTTATCAACCACTCCATACGCACGGCGGGCGATGAAATAGATGAGGCTATCATCCAGTATGCTCGGCGTGAGCATAATCTGCACATTGGCGAGCGGATGGCGGAGGCGGCAAAGATCGCCGCAGGCTCGGCTTATCCACTTGAGGAAGAGCTTGGTGTGACCTTGCGCGGGCGTGACGTTATCACCGGCCTTCCAAAGGCAGTTGATGTAAGTAGCGTCGAGCTACGAGAGGCTATTACGCAGCCTGTCTCTGAGATTATCGAGGTAGTGAAGCTGGCCCTCGAAGAGACGCCTCCTGAGCTGGTGGCCGACATTATGCAGAATGGCATAACGCTGGCTGGCGGCGGCGCGCTCCTCAAGGGGCTGGACAAGCGACTCTCTATGGAGAGCAAGATGACAGTTCATATAGCTGAGGACCCTCTCACCTGCGTGGTGCGCGGGGCCGGTCGCATAGTGGAAGCTCTGGAGCAGTACGACCGCATCCTCCGCTCCAGCGCGCAGAACCGCCGCGCAGTTGTAGTAAGCGCGTAGTTGCGAGGGGCTAGGGATTAGCTACTAGCCCCCAATCCCTAGCCCTATTTTCAACCATGAAATCCAACAAAGATCGCTCACTCTCCTGGACACGCACTATTTACTTGCTGGTGGCGCTGGTTTTGGTCAGCCTCGCGCTTATCTTGTTGAGCCAGGGGCGGCAGCTTCAGCCCGTCGAGAGCGCCGCCAGCGTAGTTCTCACTCCTATTCAACAGGCGGTACATGATGCTACTGCCGGTGTGGGTAGCTGGATCGACGCTGTGCGCCGTGCCCGCGCACTTGAGGACGACAACAAGAAGCTACGCGCTGCCCTCGACTCGGTGACAGCCGAGAACGCCAGCCTTCAGCAATTGAAGCGTGAGAACGACCAGCTGCGCGCTATGCTCAAGTTCCAGAGCGACAGGCCGGAGATAAAAGCTGTACAAGCCAACAATATAGGCGGCGATGCTTCCGGGCTCAAAGAGATGCTGACTATTGACCGCGGCAGCGCCGACGGCATATCGAAAGGGATGGCTGTGGTAAGCTCAGGCGGCATACTCGTCGGCCAAATCTCCGATGTGAAGGTTGACCGCTCTACTGTGCTGTTGATCACCGACGTGGAGTCGCATATAGCTGTGGCTACCCAGCGGACGCAAAGCCCCGGCATTCTCGACGGTCAATGGCAGAAGGGCGGGCGCTTGCTCGTGAGCCGTATCCCCCGCGACTACGATGTCAAAGAAGGCGATGTTCTGCTCACCACAGGTATTGGCGGCTCTTTCCCCAAGGGGTTGCTAGCCGGGCAGGTTTCTTCTGTAGGCAAAAGCGACGTCCAAACGGACAAGCAGGCCGAGGCTTATCCCCTGGTTGACCTGAACTCACTTGACGATGTGCTGGTAATCACTAACGGTTCGGAGAAGTAGACTCGTAGTGCGTAAGCAAAGGGCTGTTGAGGATATAGATGCAAAATCTATAATCCCTCACGCAATATGAGCCATCTCACACATGGTCTATATCGGAACTATACTCCTCTTCATAGCCAGCCTTGTGCAATCTGTTGTTTTGCCTCAGGTTGTGCCGATTTCGGCCAGGCCGCAGATCGTCGTGCTCCTCGTGGTGGCGGTGTGCCTTGCCGAAAGCCTGCATGAGGCAACCTTATGGGCCTTTATAGGAGGGCTGTTCCTCGATTTGATGAGCTGGCCTGCTTATCCTCTGGGCACGCACGCTCTCGTACTTGTGCTCATTGCTTTACTCGCCAGCATGGGTCAGGCCGACCCTTTCCATAACCGTCTGCTGGTGCCATTGGGTACTGTTTTCCTCGCAACGTTCGGTTACCAGCTATTCACAATGGGCCTGAGTATGGCCCTGGGACACCAGATGGCTTTTTTGGACAACATCGTGCGGGTTGCCCTTCCCAGCGCGATACTCAATACTATACTGATGCCCGTTGCCTACAGCTCTATGTTGTGGCTTAGCGAGCATGTTGGCCGGAGGGTGCGTGTAGAATGGTAGAAGAAAAAAGGCGTTCATACTTAGCCTTGTATATCAGCCTGGCTCTTATTTTCGTGCTGGTAGCCGCTCAACTCTAC
>DAHVFG010000133.1:0-6888 GCA_027317125.1 Chloroflexota bacterium
GTGCGGGACCACTACTCCCATGCCCTCCCGCGCGTTCAAGCCGTACAGGCTAGGATCAGCCAGCGCCTCCAGGATGGGGGCCACGAGGCGCTGCTCGAACTCATTGCGCGTCTGGCTGCCTGCCTCATCGTGGACTATCACCACGAGTGGATGCTCAGGTGCCAACACAGCAGCCACAAACGGGTCGGACAGCTCCAGATTAGGCAGCACAGTGTTCCTGTTCGAGTGATAACGTATGCCGTCTTTGGAGTAAATCTCTCGGCGCAGGAACTCGGCCATCGCCGAGTGGAGGCGAAAACTCTCTGCAAACTTGATCATTGGAATGGGCGGATCCAACTCCAGTAATGTGACGAACAGGGAGCGGTAAGTCTTATACTCCTTGAAGGTCCTCTTCGGCTCATTGTCCCACGAGTGTTTCACAATGGGAGCCATCTGCCTGTGGTCACCTACCACGATCAACTGGCCGGTAGGCTTCAGAGGCAAGGCTGCCATGATGGCTTCCGGGATGTTCATCTGCGACGCCTCATCAAGCACGAGCAGATCGCAGAAGTAGTGCCCGAACAGGTCTTTGTTCCCCCACCTAGCCTTGACCATCCCGTAGATATGGCCCGGTGTAGAGGCCACAACGCACCACTCGGAGCGGATGATTATGTCGGCGTTCCCATCCTCGCCTTTCTCTTTGTCCCGCTCTTTGTCGAGGTTGGTCACGCCTCCCACAGGCTGCTTGGGTGCGACCCTGAATAGCTCTACATCAAGGAGGCGCGGGTCAAAATAGCGGTCGAAAAGGTCTGAGTAATGCTCCTGGAAGTAACGGAGGCGGTTCTGGACGTGGCGCACGTTCTCAAGTAGCACATCGGTCGCGGCGTGCGTTTTGCACGAGATAAACACACGGAACGGACGCTCCGAGGACATGGCGCCCTGCATTCGGGCGAATATGGCGAACGCCGTAGAATAGCTCTTGCCCGTGCCCGGTGGCCCCTGCACGAGCAGCACCGGATCGTCGCCGTGATAGGAGACATAGTCGTGCTTGCTTTCCTCGAACTGCGGCATCTCATGCTCGCTCAAGGAATGCAGCGCCTCCAACCCCTCATAGAAGCGCGCTTGTCCCTCCCTGGCCCGCTCGTCCCACTCCACGTAGCTGCCTTGTGGGTTGGAGAGCCTGCTGTAGAGTGTGTTCACTTCGCTGTTACCTGCCGCTATGGCTTCCGCGAGGGCTTTGGTCGTGACCATGCACCAGTAACCATAGATGTCGTTGATGTCGGGGTCCAGCGTATACAGCTTACCGTCAACTATCGGACGGTCTTCGGAACCCGTGCCAAAGACGAAACCCTTTGACCACTCGCCCCCTATCTGCTGCTGCCACTCGACCTCCACGAACGCCTGCACTGCCTCATTCTGTTCATTGCGCTCAACTACGATGCGCTCGATCTTCACCTGGGGCCCGTACAGCATCTGCTTGGGGGTTGGTGTCTGGGGTGTGCGCTCGTCGGCAGAAAGGCGCTCATCGTATGTGATGCGAGGGTAGAGGATCATAGTATCGCCTTCTCGCAAATTGGTAAGCCCCAGCACTTCGTCCAGGCCAGCGTCGATGCCCGCCTTTGCGGTTTCCAGCCGCAAGCGGTAGCGCATTCCTACCTGGGAATAGTCGCTAGCCTTCTTCTGGTCGGGAGTAAGGCGCACCTGTTTGGCAGTTGGATTCGCCGCCTTGAAGGCCGCCCGGTACTGCTCACGCAGAATCTGGCGCTGTTGTTGCTCGCGATTCACCCTGACGACCTCAGGGTCCTGGTCCTCTTCGCGATACCGGACGAGTAGGGTTTCGCCCATGAGAGCGCGCCGCTCCGGGGCTATATTGCGGACTGACTTCCACCCGGCCAGTGTTACGTGGCGCTCGATGGTAACGAACTCTTCAAGGGCATGGGCCAACGAAGGAGCCTTCTCCGAAAAAGAGGCGAGGTCGGGCAGCCGAAAGGGCGTTTTGGTAGTGAGACGGTTGCCCCGAAAGTCGCGGCTCACTATGTAGTGAATAGCGTCCAAACGCTTGGCCTGGAACTCGAGGATGAGATTGGTGGTGGCTTTGCGGTACGGCTCGAACGGGTCAGCCTTCCCCTCAGCGGGCGGAGGCAATTCACCCCATGATGAGTAGGCAAACTCAAGCGGGATCTCGCTCTTGAAGCGAGACCGGTTGGTGTACCAGGCTTGTGTGTCTTCTGCGTCCGCTTTGTCCAGTTTGCCCCAGAAGTCGAACATGCGCTCCCGGAATATGGCGCGGTAATTGCGGGGGCTGCGCCAATCGAACTTGAGGAAAGCGGCCACCGCCTGCAAAGACTGGCACAGCATCGGGTAGTTCTTCAGCTCGCGGATCTCATCGTCCAGGAAGGTGGCAACGGGCGAGTCGAATGCCGCTTTCTGTGTGAGGAAGTCGTACATGGGCGTTGCAGCCAGGATGGTGGGCAGGTGGCGGGCGAGCGCATCCAGCAGCACCCGCTGCTCGTACCTGTTGAAGAAGATCAGGTGGATTGGCGCAGTTGGCTGCCCGTTCTCATCTGGTGCTGCTAATTCCGCCACTGCGTTCAGCGTTTTACCGATCCATTCGACCAGCAGTTCCCTTTCTTCTTCGTCGGTACCCGGAGGGCCGGAAGTCATCCTGACGACTCTGCGGTGTTCGGCTTTCTCCATGCCACCCTCGTAAGCCACCACCAAAGATCCCAGGAGATACACGCGGTCCTGTAGGTAATCGTGTTGCGCGTCTATATATACTTTGACGAGATTGGAATTGTGATTGGGATCGCAGTAGGGTAGCGAGCCGTGCCCTTTGCTGGGGATGTAAGGAATGGCTTCCACATCGTATTGCTTCCAGTCGAGATAGCGCCTGGCCCTCAGGATTAGCTCATCAAGCCGGTGGCCGATGCCCCATTGCCCAGATAGCTGCCTGGTCAGCTTCTCCTTGCCGGGCGACGGCACGAGACCGTCGAAGCGATTGCCGTCAGCACTTTCCGTGTAACGTAGATCCTTCAGACTTGCAAGGTCGAATACAGTATTGACGCCTTTGCGCCGCAAGGCCTCTTTCTCCAGAGCCGTGAGGTGGGGCACCAGGGACAGGTCGTTGTGCTCCGCAGTCCACTTCATGCAATACTCATTGTACAGGCACCCGTCGCACTTGTGGGTGAGATGGTAGGGCAGTTCATCAAAGGGCGCGCTCAAGAGGCGGAGGGCAGTAGAATCCGGACCCGTGACAAGGTCATCCACCGAATCGAGGTAGGGTGCCGGGTCAGGCGCGATCTCAAGCAGAGCATCATCAACGCCGAAGAGCTGTTCGGCAAGAGCGTGCTGTTCAGCGATACGGGCAAGTTCCTGGTGATCGAAGTCATTGGTGGGAAGGACAGACCCCCGGAAGAGTATGCCCATGCTGATCTCACTATGAGGTATGCCCTCGCGCTCAAGCAGGCTGGACAGCATGCGGTGGTAGAACGCTACCTGCAGGCGGTGCTCCATCTTCGCCTCGGCGGAGCTTTTCATATCGGCTATGAGAAGGTGCAGTGTGCCATCCTCGTAGCGCTCCATGCGGAGGATATCTATGTCGCCCCGAAACCACCACTCTCCAAGGGACAATGAGAGGCGGGTTTGAAACAACACCACACTGCCACCTGCGGGCAGATCGCGTGCTACCTCGACTACTGTTGCGTTGTCTGAGTCGCGCCTGGAGGAGCCGTCCCGGGCTAGGTTGCGGGTCGTGTAGCCAACTGCAACCTGGGCCTCTACCTGCTCCTCGAACGATTGCCCCGAGCGCGTGAGAAGCGGTGGGATAGTCTGAGGGTGGACACCATACTGCTCGAAGAAGTCCCGACCGTATGCCCTTTCGTGCAGCCGCAGACGTAGGTAACGCTGGCACTGCTCGAGCCTGATGAACTGAGAGACATCAGTAGGCGATATTTTATACTCTCCGGTTTCGCCCGGCAGAGCGACCTCGGCTCTGAAAGTGTTCGATGATGAGCTGCTTAACATCGGTCGTTCTCACTTGTATGTGTAAGCAAGTAAGGAATGGATTTTGAGCTTTATATTTTGTGTACGATTACCACCTCATCGGACTGCTCGGCCACACCCTTCGCCACCGTTTCCCGCGTCATCGGCTCATCTCTCCCGTCGCGGATGTTTACAAATTGGACACATAGGATTTGTATTCATCGATCAGCCGGTTGCACATAAGGACGTTCATACGAGTGGACTCTCTTTTCTAGAGGTGATAATCTTATAGGTTTATGCGGCATGCGAATCACCGGTTTACATCGGCCACATTCGAGATCACTCTTGCCTTTCTGTGAGTCGGGCTAGGATGCCAAGCCATCGGATACAGGCTTCCTGGGTCTACCCTTTGGGTAGCCGGTCTGCCTGTCTTCTACCAGTAGAAGGTCATCGGTTTGGATCAACACCACGCCTGCTGCCGGCACAGATTTTATGCGGCGCGCCTCAAGTAGCCTGGCAAGTTCGATTGGCACAGCACGACGCGCAGGTAACCGCCCCGTTTCTACAAGGGCGAGTACACGTCTGCGGCTAACTCCAAGGCGAGAGGCAGCTTCCCCACTTGTAAGCATCTCTGTCAGATCGGTTGGATCCACCTCGTCGGAATTATCTCCCACGGCAAAGCCTCACTCTGGTCTAGATAGCAATATAACCCCAGCCACTATGGTAGAGGTTATAGGAAAGCTCGTCGGCATAGTATGCATTGTAGAGAATAGTTTTGTCAAGCCGCTGGACATCAGTTTCGCGATAAACGGGATGCTTGACAGCTATTGCTCTTTCGGCTGCTCGTCAGGGGCATCCTCGATGAGGCGCCTTAGCATGACAAAAAATATCCCATTGTGCTATGAAGGGCATCCGTGTCGAGGAGATAGACGTTATGGCCCCGTAGTACTTGTCCAACAAGCTGTTGGACAAGGCCCTGATGTGTAGCTCGCGATAAGGAGGCGGGGAAGACCTATATAGGCTCTTCAGACTTCAGTACTGTCAGTTCCCGTGTCGTTGTAGGACAAAGTGTGATGGCCTTGCTCGTATGCCTCCGAGATGAGTGCCAGCCGCTCTTTGATCGCCTCCTCGCTATTTAGCAGTAGATATTGTGATACCCTTATGCGCTCGTCAATGCTGTTTGCTGGGTCAGATAGCAACAGCTCAACTACCTGCTCGTTCTTAGAGCCACATAGGATCAGGCCGATGGGATCTGCTTCACCTTCGCGCTTGTCGTGAAGCCGCACCCAATTCAGATAAATCTTCATCTGAGCAGCGTCCGCTGGGGAGAAGGGGCCGATCTTGAGGTCAACCAGCACAAGGCAGCGCAGCCCGCGATGGTAGAACACCAGATCAACGTAGTAGTCTTCATCGCCCACAGTGAGCCTGCGCTGCCTACCCATGAAGCAGAAGTCTGACCCCAACTCCAACAAGAACCGCTCGATGTTGTGGATAAGTGCTGCCTCAAGATCCCGCTCGGAATAGGTGTCTTGTAGGCCTAAGAAGTCGAGAATGTAAGGGTCGCGAAAGGTCTCATCGTATGGGGCAAGAGCATCACCTTTGTCGGGGAGCTCAGCTGCAAGCTGGTCCGACCGGCGGGATAGCGCAGCGCGCTCGTATAGCATAGAGCCTATCTGCCGCTCCAGCTCACGAGAACTCCAGCGCCCGCTGATCGCCAGCCTGGCATAGAAATCACGCTGATCTAGATCGGGCAAGCGCATCAACGTGCGGTATTGGCTCCACGTCAATTCGGTCCGCAGTGTGGACCGAATCGGGTAAGCCATATAGAACTGGCGCATATTGCGCAGGCTGCGCTCGTTGAACCCCCTGCCAAACTCAGTACTGAGCACATGCGCCAACCGCTCCAGCGCCCGTTCTCCATAGGCAGCACGTAGCGCACCCTCCTGCTCTTCACGTACAATACGCTCTCCTATCTGCCAGTACGTGGCCACCATCTCCGAGTTGATAGCGGCCGCTGCCCTGCCGCGACCCATACCGATGATTGACCGCAGATCGTTGAGAAGACTATTGAAGTCAGCGCCCTGGGGCTCCGACTGCTCAATGGGGTTCTGCTCTGAGCTGCTGGCAGAACGGGGGGATAGATGCTTACTCACGAACATTTTCCAGTTACTCCAACTCGGCCGCTAGGCTATATCTCCTTGGATCTCCTGACACTACCCGCTTAGCTCCTTTCATAGGTCCTCGTACCACTTGTGCAGCCAGTTCAGAACTTCCGCATACTGCGAAGCAGGCAGATTACGATAGCTTGTTATGTAGACACTTCACGGAAATAGTATAGCCTGCTGGTTGTGCCGAGGCAAATCCTGTGTCAGGATAGCTCTTGTAGCTGTGTCATTCTCCTGACACTGTGCTTCAATTCACAACTGAGGAGGTCCTATATGAAAGTCCGGCGTGTGTCAAACTCGGAAGGCCAAAGCCAAGGCCAGATTACGTTCGAGCTACTCGATGATGATGGTCAACCCCTACCTGAGGTTTCTGGGTTCATGCGCTTTCTGAGCGCTCGGGGCTGCTCCCCAAATACCCTGGCTGCGTACGCTCATGATCTGCTCCATTTCACCCGCTTCCTGGTTCAGCATGGTCTTGATTTCGAAAGCTTTGGCCCTGCGGAGTCAGTTCTGTTCCTGGAGTACTTGCGTTCTGTCCCTAATGCCAGGAGTACCCATAGGTATAGCCTTGTGCTATGTACCTCCGGAACTGCCGAATCCGCTGTGCCTACGAGACATGGCCTGAGATCAGGAACTAGAGAATCGGGAACACGCCTAGCGCCAGCCACGATCAATCGGGCTATCGCTGCCGTGTCATCCTTCTACGAGTACCTGATAGTCTCAGTGAAACTACAAACCAGGCAGAATCCCATATCCAAGCAAT
>DAHVFG010000134.1:0-6846 GCA_027317125.1 Chloroflexota bacterium
TCTTCAATTTGAGCCAGGGTTGGCTGCGGGGTCTCATACGACCAACTAGCCAATTGCTCAATTACTTGTTCCGCCTGCGCCATAAGCGCAGCCTTCATCTGCTCGTGTGTTCGTCTCATTGAGAGCCACCATCCTCTGCTTGGAATGCTCCCATTATCTCAGACTTTGCCCCCTATCTGAAATGCACCCACAACCGCTGCCTGCCTTGACGCGTGGCTGCTTAGCCAGTATAATTATTCGGACTTCGGGGTGTAGCTCAGCCCGGTTAGAGCGCAGCGTTTGGGACGCTGAAGTCGAGTGTTCGAATCACTCCACCCCGACCAGGACCTCACCTGTATGGTGGGGTTGTTTGTTCCTGTGAGATCCGTTTCGACATCTGCGCCTAGCACTTTTTGCCTTGACAACAAGCCTGTAATACCTTAAGATTCACTATCGTGCTAGACGGGGAGCTGGCGGTGCCCTGTAACCCGCAATCCGCCACAGCGGGGTTGAATTCCCGATTGAGGTCCGGCACTGTGGGACTGCGCTTGTTAAGAGGTGTTGAAGATCTGGTCTTACGCGGCAGAAGCCTATGAACCCCGTCAGGTCCGGAAGGAAGCAGCGGTAAATAGATACTTCTGGGTGCCGTAGGGTAGCCTGGTTGGAGCTATCTGGCGGGCGAAAGCCGGAGTACTGTGATCAATAAAGGGTGCACGTAGCTATTATACTCCTCGTGTGGGGAGGCGAAAGAGCCATTACCGCGATGGCTCTTTTTGTTTGGGCTGAATCAGGGGATTAGTAGCGCTCAAGCGTAGCTCTTCAATAAACTGCAACAGGTGACATCGCCCTGTAATTTTGCCGCGCCCGCCTTGACACCATCCAGGCGCTGTGTTATGTTACAATTCGCCACAATGCGCTATCTTTGCTGTAAGTAAGAGCTGGGCCAAAATATCCTGTGACGCCTGGGGCTGGCGTGTTGCATAAAGACATCATCATGGCAGTGCTGAACGCTGCGATCAAATCGGCAGACCCCTACCTTGCGGTGCTTGGCGCACTCAGGGCGCACCTGCCGCCGAAGGGCAGCACTCCATCGGGCAAGTTGTACATCATCGGCGCAGGAAAGGCCGGGGCCGCTATGTCGCGGGCAGCCGAGGATGCCTTTGGCGACACTATCACGCAGGGGCTTGTTATCGTCAAAAATGGCTATACCGGCACGGGAAACGGGCCGTTATCGAGGATAGAGCTTGCCGAGGCGAGCCACCCGGTGCCTGACATGCGTGGTGTTGAGGCCACAGAGCGGGTGCTGCGGATAGCTGAGAGCGCACAGGAGGGCGACACAGTTGTCTGCCTCGTCTCCGGGGGCGGTTCCGCGCTGCTCGTAGCTCCCGCCGAAGGGGTTACACTCGCGGATTTACAAAGAACAACGCGCGCTCTGCTACTATCGGGGGCCACTATCAACGAGTTGAACGCGGTTCGCAAGCACCTGTCGCGAGTGTCGGGTGGTCTGCTTGCCCGTACTATCGCGCCCGCTCAGACGCTGTCGCTTATTCTCAGTGATGTCACAGCTTCGCCACTCGATGTGATAGCCTCCGGGCCAACCGCGCCAGACGCGACCACTTACAGCGAGGCGCTGGATATAATAGCACGTTACGGGCTGACAGATGCGCTACCTTCAGCGGTGCTGCGGAGATTGAGCCTCGGTGCGGAGGGCAGCCTGCCTGAGACGCCTAAAACAGACGATGAACTCTTCGGTAAAGTGGACAACATACTCGTCGCCAGCAATGTCACCGCGGTAGAGGCGGCGGCGTCTCAGGCTCGTGAGATGGGCTTCGACACCGCTATCGTAACGACCTATCTGGAAGGTGAAGCTCGCGAAGCAGCCAAAGTGCTGGCGGGGGTGGCTAAAGAGATCGTGGCTTACGGTAGGCCGGTAAAGCGTCCGGGCTGCGTCCTTTTCGGCGGTGAAACGACTGTAACGGTGCGCGGGTCTGGCATCGGGGGCCGTAGTACCGAGCTTGCACTGAGCGCCGCAATCGCCATAGATGGGCTGGGCCACGATGTAGTTATCGCCTCACTCGCCACCGACGGCGGCGACGGCACGTCACCCAGCGCTGGGGCTATTGCCGACGGCACCACTATTAATAGAGCTAAAGCGCTTGGCCTGGATGCCTACGCGTCGCTGGCAAATAATGACAGCTACACCTTCTGGCAACAGCTAGGAGATGCAATCATGACAGGCCCCACCGGCACCAACGTGAACGATATTATAGGAGTGTTTGTATTCGAGGACCGAACTGCCGAAACATGAATCAGGAATTGCCGGCATGCAGGCATACGGGGGGCAGACAAGAATGTTTGCTCTCAGGTGCCTCACCGGACTCAACGTAGTTCCTGACTCATAATTTGGTAGCTTACCCTTTCGCAGGAGATTATCATGAAGCTTGGCGGATTCACTTTCGTGCTACACACTCATATGCCTTTCTATCGTGGGGCCGGAATGTGGCCTCACGGCGAGGAGAACTTGCACGAGGTTATGGCCGAAACTTACATACCTTTGCTCCAGGCTCTCACCGACTTGTATGAGGCGGGGATCACGGCGAAGATCACACTCGGTATCACTCCTGTGCTGCTCGAACAGCTCGCTGATCCTCTCGTCATCCAGCACTTTGAGGAGTATGTGCAGCAGGAGATAGCTGCCGCCACATCTGAAGTAGAGCGTTTTCAGCAGAGCGGCGAGCAACACTTCCTTTATCTGGCCCACTTCTATAGTGACTGGTACATGCAGATTCTAAACGCCTTTCAGCAGCGTTTCGGGCGCGACATACCCGGCGGCTTTCGCCGCTTGCAAGATGCGGGCGCGGTCGAAATCCTTACTTCGGGGGCGACCCACCCTTATCTGCCTCTCATGTCTCGCGACTCCACGATCTATGCGCAACTGGAAATCGGCAAGCAGACCACCGCACGTCATTTTGGCAAAGAGCCGCGCGCTATCTGGCTTCCCGAGTGCGCTTACCGGCCCGGCTATTACGCCACAGCCTCCGATGGCGCTCAGTATGAGCGACCGGGGCTGGAATACTGGCTTGAGAATAGAGGAATACGCCTCTTCTTCAGCGAGAGCGGCGCGGTGGAGGGGAGCAAGGTCATAGGCCAGGCAGAGCGCGAAACTAAAGAGGTCGTACGCTCCACAAGCAGGGTCGTAGAAGTCGTCGCGGCGACGTATGACCAGGTGGCGCAAACCATCGAAGAGATGGGCTACGAGAGTGCGGGCTTCGTAACCGAGAAGAAGGTGTTGCCGTTCCAGGGCGAGGAGCGGGCCGGCGCTGACAGCGGCACTTTTGAAGCCTATCTTGTGCGCGACTCCGACACAGCCGTCATGGGGCGCAACGAAGCGGTGGGGCAGCAGGTCTGGTCGGCTACCTTCGGTTATCCAGGCGACCCTAAGTATCGGGAGTTTCACCGCAAAGACCCTGAGCATGGCTTTCAGTACTGGCGTGTCACAGATAACAAAGCTGATTTGCAATACAAGCAGCCGTATGAGCCTTATAGCGCGGGGCAGCAAACCCAGTCTCACGCCGACCACTTTGTAGCTCTGGTTGAGCAGCAATTGCGTGACTACGCACGGGCGCATAATGGCAATGTGGGCTATATTGCTACGGCATACGATACAGAGTTATTCGGCCACTGGTGGTTTGAGGGAGTAGAGTGGTTGAAGGAGGTGCTCACACGGCTGGCGCGGAACAGCAATGTTGAGCTTTGCACTGCTTCTGAGTGGTTGCAGCAGCACCCGGCGGAGAAGATAATAGACTTGCCGGAAAGCTCCTGGGGGCACGCAGGCACACACGTGACCTGGATCAACCCTGAGACCACATGGATGTGGGAGGCGGTCCACGAAGCCGAGAGGCGGATGGAAGGGTTGGTTGGGCGCTATCCGGATGCGAGTGGCTCGCTTGAAGAGGCATTGAAGCAGGCGGCGCGTGAGCTTGTGTTGCTCGAAGCGAGCGATTGGGAGTTCCTGTACACTACAGGGCAGGCGCGGCAGTATGCGACCGAGCGGTTTGTTGAGCATGTAAGCCGCTTCAATGACCTAGCCAGCGCAATCGAGCTTGGAGATGACGGTAATGCGGGTAGGCTGGCCCGCGATTATGGCGAGCGTGATAATCTCTTCCCCGACATAGATTATCGCCTCTTTGCCCGAAGGCAGCCGGAGTAAAACCTTCCGCACGGCACTTCAGAGCCTGTCATCTTCCTAGCTCGCAAAAGTCTCATTGCGAAGGGCTTCTGGGGTAGGTTCCCATCTGCACGGCGTTGGGTCGCCTGGCATTGTGCTCAGGAAGGACCCCTCCCCACACGTGGGGAGGGGGAAGGAAGTCAGGGGGATGGGTGTTTGCTTATCCCGATGTTGAGGAGCACTGAATAGGCGTGCGAAAGCCTGCGCCCGGAGAGGCGCATCAGGGGTCTTGCTTTTCAGTGTTGCTGCACGGCGTTGTAGACGATTTTTGCTGCCTGGGCGCGAGTGGCCGTATTGTCGGCGCGGAAGTAGGGTCGTGACTGGGCATCGCACGGTTCACCCGGCCCGCCGCAAGAGTAGCCTGCCATAATGCCTCGCGCCGTCAGGCGTTGAACGTAGGGGTAGAAGGGGCTGGAAGGCGGCACATCGGTGAAGCTCTGGCCCGTCGGCGGGTCGTTATAACCTGCGGCGTTGCTCACTATCTTGGCGGTTTGGGCGCGCGTGACCGTGGCATTTGGCCTGAAGTAGGGCAAGTTAGCGGGAGGGGAGCAAGGCTCACCCGGCCCGCCGCAAGGATAGCCGTTTATGATCCCTCGCTGTGATAGCCGCTGCACCCAGAGATAGAAGGTGCTATCGGGCGGCACATCCTGGAAGCTCTGGCCTATGGCAGGCTCGTTAAAGCCGAAGGCGCTCGACACTATCTTGGAGATTTGGCCCCTTGTTACCGTTGCCCCTGGCCGGAAAGTGTTATCAGGGTAACCCGCGATAGCCCCGCTGCAAAGGAGGTAGCTGACCGCGTTGTAGAAGTAATCCGACGGGCTTACATCCGAAAAGGTGATGCCGCCATTGTAGCCGGTGGCTAACGGACGGGGCGCGTTGCCGTTCAGAGTGTCGCCTACTGCCCAGACATTGCTGTGAGAGGTAGCGTCCATGCTGTAGAGTTGCACGCCGGGCGTTGTTATGAGGGTAGGCACCGCATACCAGGCTGTGCCGTTCCAGTGCAGGAACTGAGCACGCAGAGTCGGCAGGTCAGCGCCGTAATTGCCCACAGCCCATACATCATTAGCAGCTATCGCCGCCACAGAAACAAGGGCGTTATTTCTGAAGTTGCCGGGTGGGTCGCTGCCGGGCGCTATGCTCCACTGCGTGCCGTTCCAGTGCATAATCATGGTGTGCTTGCTCGTTATATCAGTTGCGCGGCTGCCTACTGCCCATACATCACCGCCCGATACACCCGATACTGACGAGAGATAATTGATAGTGTCGGTAGAGGCTACAGGCACGGGAACCGCCGTCCATGCGCTTCCATTCCAGTGCATCGCCAGAGCACGGCCATAGTATTCCTGGTAGCCTACAGCCCAAAGATCGTTGGAGGCCAGGGCGGTTACTCCCAGGAGCCTATTGTTGCTGCCGGGGTTGGGGCTTGGCACAGTTGCCCACGCGCTGCCATTCCAGTGCATAGTGAGGGTTTGCATACCCGCGCCGCCTACTGCCCATACGTCGTTTGGTGCTATCGCAGTTACCGATACCAGCTCACCACCGGAGGGTAGCGCGGGAGTGGGCACCACAGCCCAGTCTGCCCCATTCCAGTGCATCGCCATAGGTTGAGAGGAAGCGCTGCCTACTGCCCATACATCATTACTTGCGGTGGCGGCCACGGCTCGCAGTGCGTTATTGGGGCTGGCGTTGGGGGCGGCTATGTTGCTCCAATTAGCACCATCCCAATGCATAATCAATGTGCCATATTGGGAGAAGGCGCCACGAGCGCCTACGGCCCAGGCGTCATTTGCTGAAATGCTGGCTACGCCGTAAAAGTACTGTTCGTTGCCGTTTACACCAGGGGTGGGAACGGTATGCCAGGGCGCGCACTCGGCAGTATCAGATGAAGCAGGTTGCTCATTCGCCTTTGTGGGCGGCTCTGCTGGGGGTTGCGCGTGGAGCGTCGAAGCCTTCGCGCTGAAGCCTGAGAGTAGATAGAACGAGATAAGCGCCGTTAGAGTAGCACGCAGAGCAGGCGCGAGGCGGCTGTAAGACATAAAAGTTTGCTCCTTCCTGTTACCCAAGTGGTATACAAGCCTGGTGTGGTCGGGTGTGGTCGGGTGTGGCTGGCCAAGGTCTATGTCTCACATGCTATTATAGCGCCTTGTGGTTGTCAACAATGGGTGCAAAGGTAAGCGCGCAGAGTTAGGGTGGAGCAATCTTCTTGGGGCATCCGCGCGGGTGAGGGTATGGGGTGAGGGTACGCCTCCACAGTTTCTCCTTGCAGATTGCTCCACCTCAACTCTGAACAGTTACGTGCAAAGGTAAGCGCGCAGAGTTAGGGTGTAGAGTTCTATCAGTACGCAGGGCCAGGGTGCTGCCTTGTCACGCGCGTTCTGTCCATTGGCAAAGCAGCAAGGATAAGAGTGAGGATAGAGGGCAAGACCTGCGCCTTGCCCCTATCTATATTCTACTTCGCCCGCGCCGTCCCAGAGCGACGCTATTCACCGGCTGCCATCGTCAATAGCTGAAGGCGTTATCTCTCACGAGTAGGCAAGCAGTTAGGGAAGAAAGTGTTGGCATCAATCTTGGAAGCCTGCCCACGTGTGGTGTTGTTCCCCCACCTGAAGTATGGCCTGTTCTCTGTGTCACATGGCTCC
>DAHVFG010000135.1:0-6842 GCA_027317125.1 Chloroflexota bacterium
TCGCTCTAGCTCGATTAGCTTACGCAGCCGCTCTTCAATTGGCGCATAGTCGCGCTTGATGTAGTTGGTTACATCAGCGAACCAGGAAATCGTCATGGGGTCGTAGCTTTGTTTGCGATCTTCGGCAATATCAAAGAGTTGTGAAGCTAACCCTTGCTCAAGGAGGCTGTAATCAAGCTGCATATCAGGCTCAAAGTTGCTCGGGTCAATAGTTTTCATCTCAGCCAACGCTTGATTAAGCTCCTCTATCCGGCGCTGGACTGCCTCCTTCGACAGATCGGGCGTCCTACCATCGTATTCGTGCAAGCCGCGGTTTGACGCCAGCGGTGGCATAAACTCGAACATCAATGTTAGCTGCCTGTCGGCGAACTCGGTGAACTTTTGCGCATGGCCAAGCCCGTAGATACTTGACATAAAAGCCTCCTGCTGGTACTATATGCAAAATATGATCGCGGGTGCTCTCGTATAACGTTGTAGTATACCACCGTGCGGGAGTTGGGCAAAGTTGGAAGGCAGGCGGACATTGAGCGCTGCGTGTCGGGTAAGGGCTGTGGGCACGGTATCCGGCACCTACCCTACGCCGTGTGCAATGCTCGCCACGTTTCATGAGTTCGTGCGACAAGAAGCTATCTAGAAGGAGGGTATACAATGGCTAGGCGGATATTCTTTACTGTGGCGGCGATAGGGCTGCTCTCTGTCGGTTATCTCCTGGGCTTGACCTGGTCGGCTGTTACAGTTGCGGGGCCGGTGGCGCAGCAACAGACTGACTGCCAGACGTTCAAGGAGACGGGCAAAGCGGTCTGTGGGCGCTTTCTAAAGTACTGGCAAGAGCATGGCGGGCTTGCGCAGCAGGGTTTCCCGATCAGCGGTGAGTTCCAGGAGAAGTCGGATCTGAATGGGCAGACATATACAGTGCAATACTTCGAGCGTGCCGTCTTTGAGTACCACCCTGAGAACCAGCCGCCTTACGATGTGCTGCTCTCCCAGCTTGGTACTTTTGAGTTCAAGCGCAAGTACCCTAATGGCGCTCCCGGCGCGCAGGCCACACCTGCCCCTCAGCCTTCACCTACTGCGACTGCTTCAAGTGCAACACCTACTGCTCCACCCCCCTCTAACCCCGTGACAGGCGGAGTAGGCGATGTACCTACGCGCGCCGGGCTGGCATTTACTGTCACAAGAGTGGACAGGGGCACTCGGCGGCTAGATGTAATTTACCAGATTCGCAATACCACCTCGTCAGCCATTACTCTGAGGCTGGCCGATGCTGACCAGCAGCTGATAACAAGTACAGGTCCACAACCGTCGTCCCAGCCGGACAGGGTAATCAACATCACCCTGCAACCGGGCCAGACCTTTGACGGGGCGACAGGCTTCAATGGCATAAGCCAGAATGGCACCTTCAAGACCCTGATCTACCGGGTGGATAACCTTCCGAGGCTTGGAAGCGTGCAAGTAGACCTTAACCAGTAGGCAGGAGTGAGTAACGAGGAGTACCGCCGGCTACTGGCCGGGAAGCCAACCGCTCACTCCTCGTTACTCAGCCCTCACTGTGCGCTCAACCCACTTGCCCCGCGACTTGATGATCTCTATGAGGCGATTGACTGCGTCGTCGGTCGGCACGCCTTTTTCCACACACTCTTTGCCTACAAAGAGGTTCACCTTGCCCGGAGCGCCCCCCATGTAGCCGAAGTCGGCATCGGCAAGCTCTCCCAGGCCGTTCACGATACAACCCATCACGGCGATCTTCACGCCGCGTAAGTGGCCCGTAGAGGCCTTTATCCGCTCGGTGGTCTCCTGAAGGTCAAAGAGTGTGCGCCCACAAGATGGGCAGGCGACAAACTCGGCCTTGACCGAGCGCGAGCCTGCGGCCTGTAAAATATTGAAGGCAAGGGTCACCCGGTCGTCGGCAGTGCCATCGCCGCTGACCTCAATGCTGTTGCCTATACCGTCGCAGAGGAGCGACCCAATGGCTACAGACGGCTCGAGCAGCCAGCTATCGGAGTGGATGCCCTCACCCTGTGCATCTTGTTCGTGAGCAAAGTCTTCCAGATGCAACGGGTATTTGCGTCCAGCCTCTACGAGGCGCGTTGACAGAAGCCTGTAGGCCCTAACCACATAGGATGGCACCGGGTCGTCCGCCGAGATAGAGAGGGTCAGCCCTCTATGCCCAAGCGCGTGGGCGTCTGCCGCCACTGCCAGCAGGCGCTCGACTACAGGGAAAGTGGCGCTACCTTCGTCTAGCTCGGCCAGCAGATCGTTGCTCGAACGCTTTTCTCTGGCCCGCAGCCAGAGCGGCACGTGAGCTTCAACAGCGGCTTTCACCAATGCCTCAAAGAGTTTGTCGCGCCCCCAATCTGTCGAATCGCCCGCACCCACCTCAATCTCGATAGCTCCTACACCCGCTAGCCGGGGAGCCAGCTTCGCGTCAAGTGCGCCTTCCAGGTCGCTGCCCACGTCTACTATCAGACCAAGAGCCGATTTGCCTGCGCTCGGGTCTTCTTCCTCGCTACGCCGCCGTAACTCATCAGTGAGGGGTGTTATCTCCTCTAACCCCGTGAGGGGCACGCGAATCAAATCAGGTCGTATGGCGTTACTACCTTTGCGCTTCGCGAGCTCCGCCACCGCCGCAAAGAGGTCGCCGTCAGGCCAGGTGCTGCTGTCGCCCACCGAGGCGACGACGGCCACAGGCTGCATGCCCCCCACCTTCACCGCACCTGATGCGACTTCGTAGGTGGGCCTCGGCGCGTAATGATAAGGGTCGCGCAGGTCGGGCAAGCTCTGGCCTGATACGACGTTGCTCTGCACGCCCTGTGTGTTTAGCATCGCGTTGTATGGGTTGACGAGAGAGAAAGCGACAGGCACCTCCTCTTCGGGTTCCTCAGTGAGCGACACGCGCACTGTATCGCCAAGTCCGTCATCGAGAAGCGCACCTATGCCTGTGGCCGATTTGATGCGGCCATCCTCAGCATTGCCCGCCTCAGTCACACCCAGGTGCAGAGGGTAGTTCCACCCCAGGGCATCCAGCCGCGACACCAGCAGGCGGTAAGCGGCGATCATCACTTTGGGGTTGCTTGCCTTCATTGAAAAGATAAGCTCGTGATAGTCGTACTTGCGGCATATAGCGGCAAACTCTATCGCCGACTCCACCATACCTTCCGGTGTGTCGCCGAAGCGGTTCATAATGCGGTCTGAGAGCGAGCCATGATTGGTGCCGATACGCATCGAGATGCCCCGCTCCTGGCAACGCAGCACCACGGGGCGGAATTTCTCCTCGATGCGCGCAAGCTCCTCTTGATACTCCGCGTCGGTATAGTCGCGTACCTTGAAGCGCTTCTCGTCGGCGAAGTTGCCCGGGTTGATACGCACCTTATCCGCGTAGAGGGCCGCCTCCATAGCGGCTGCCGGGCTAAAGTGGATGTCAGCCACCAGGGGCACATCCAGGCCCATCGCCATGAGGCGGCGCTTCACTTCACCAAGCGCGCGAGCATCCTGCGACGTAGGAGTGGTAATCCTCACTATCTCGCAGCCTACCTCTACCAGGCGTATAGTCTGGGCGAGTGTTGCCTCAACATCCTGGGTGCTAGTAGTGGTCATAGACTGCACCCTGATCGGGTTGTCGCCGCCAACTCCAACCTTGCCTACCATCACCTCACGCGTGGGCCGCCGCTTGTAAGCGTACGTATTCTCGGTGTAGGGGTGGTGTGGAGTATCCGCCGCCGACCTCAGGATTACAGGCTCGGTTCTTGCTTCAGTAGCGCTCATTCTACGTTTACCTCATGCCTTAGCGTCTAACGCTCTCATTTTGTATTGTGACATACGCTTCTCATGTTAATACGTGTAGCTCAGCTTCACAGATAGTGCAAAATCCTCTACTCGACAGCTTCTCTGCACTCAGGGCAGATGCCGAAGAAGGCAAAGTGGTCGAGATTCGTGCTGAAGCCATACCGCCTGAGCAGACCCTCGCGAAGGGGCTGTAGAAAGCTATCCTCGACCTCGATGCGCATGTTGCAACGCTCGCAAATAAGATGGTGGTGCGGCTGGCTTACCAATTCATACTCCAGCCTGCCGCTGCCAAGATCGGTGGTCGCGACCAGGCCTAGCGCGCTCAATAGCTCCAGAGTTCGATAGACAGTCGTCTTGTTGGTGGAAGGGTGCCGCCTTTTTACTTCCTCAAGAATCTCCTCAACAGTGAGGTGCCCACCACGCGAGGCGAGCACCTCAGCCACCATCAGGCGTCGTGGGGTCAGCCTGTGGCCTCGTAACCGCAACTCGTGGTCAATCTCAACCGTAGTGGCACCTAAAAGAGGAGGCTTCATAATAGCTCTATCTAATTATACCAGATAGCCGTGCTATTCCTCGCTGAGCCGCATTTAGCCTTCGAGCAGCTCCTCTATCTCAGAGAGGCGAGGAAGCGCGGGGATCGCGCCCCTCCTGGTGGCGGTAAGTGCGCCCGCTGCGTTAGCGAAGCGGACAGCCTCTCTTATTAAGCCTTCGGCTAAGGGCGTGTTGCGGGCAGAATGCAGCTTGAAGAGGAGCGCCGCAAGAAAGGCGTCGCCCGCGCCCGTAGTATCTACGGCCTCAACAGCAAAGCCAGGTATGTGGCCGCTCGCCTCCGGGGTGAAGTAGGTGCAGCCCGAAGCCCCATGAGTGGCCACAAGCAGGCGCAAGTTGCTGTGCCAGAGCCGCCTTGCACCCCACTCCAGGTCGGCTGAGCCGCTCAGGAACTCCAATTCTTCCCGGCTAACCTTAATCAAATTGGCATGGGGCCAGCCGACCATTATCCCTTCGCGGGCGGCTTGAGGCGAAGACCAGAGGTTGAGACGCAGATTCGGGTCGTAAGAAATAAAGAGGCCGTGCGCGGAGGCGGCCTGGGCAGCGCGAAGGGTCGCATCCCTGCTCGGCTGCGCGCCCAGGGTGATCGAGCCGAAGTGGAAGATCTCAGCCGACGCAATATAATCTTCGTTCACCTCGTCGGGCGCGAAGAGCATCTCTGCGCCCGGATTCCGATAGAAGATGAAGTCTCGTTCGCCACCGGCTCGCAGCGAGACAAAAGCAAGGGTAGTGCGTGCCTCTTTAGTGAATAGCAGGTGCGTGGTATCAACAGCATTTGAGGCAAGAGTCTCTCTCAGAAACTCCCCGAAATCGTCGCCACCTACTTTGCCCATAAAGCCACTTGATAATCCAAGGCGGGCAAGGCCAACAGCTACGTTAGCGGGCGCACCACCTGCGGCTTTGTGAAAAGCAGGAGCCTCGATAAGCGTCACTCCCGCAACGGTCGAAACAAAATCAATGAGCATCTCGCCACAGGTGATCGCTACAGGCATTGTCTTACCTCAATTTATATTGTAGTGCGTATGGCTCGACGGAGCGCAGCCAGACCACGTCTACCCTGGAGAACCTTGCACTACGCACTACCACTCATGCTGCACGCCTCACGAGTCCCAGCCAATCCAAGTGGTCATCTCTCGAAATACGCCGGCTGTGTATAATGACACAAGAGCGTGAGATTCCAGGACTTTACACGAAGTTGTATAAGTATGCCAGATAAATATGCCGCGGGCCCACTTGTGCTGGCAGGCTCCGGCGAGTTCCTGCCTGTAATGGAGAGTGTTGATCGTGAAGCGCTGCGCGCCGTCGAGAGTGGTGGCAAAAGCACAGCGATTGTGCCCACAGCGTCCGGCCTTGAGAACCCGCAATGGTGGATCGACCTGGGTATGCGCCACTTTGAGGCGTTGGCCGCGCAACCCTATGGCGTTCGCGCCTATAAGCGTGGAGACGCCGACAATACAGAGTTTGCTCAGCAGATAGAAGCAGCCGACTTCATTTATTACTCAGGCGGGAAACCGTGCCATGTGGTTGAGACGCTCAAAGAGAGTAAGCTGTGGGGTGCTACTCTGACCCGACACGCGCAGGGAGCAGCCCTTGCCGGTTGTAGCGCGGGCATAATGATGCTTGGCAGCTGCACATACGATCCTTATGCCTTGCACGCCGGTCGGCCTTTCACGACGATACCGGCGCTTGGCTTCCTCCCCGACCTCTTCATAATACCTCACTTCGACAATGATTGGATGTTTGCTGCGCGGACACGTGAAGGGTTCCGCAAGCTCATTCCAGATGGTCTGGCCATGCTAGGGATCGATGAGAATACGGCGTTGCTGTGCTTGAACGGCAAATGGAGTGTATGGGGTGCTGGAGGCGTAACTCTCTGGCCGGAAGATGGACAAACGATGCGCTACAATTCGGGTGACTATGGTATTTCTCTGCCTTCAGCCGAGCGACAGTTCGCATGAATGCGTATCTGTTCAGGGTTGAGGTAGAACAATCTTATTGGGGTATCTGTGCGAGTGCACCAACTGCCCTCACCCTCAGCTACCCTCACCCCATGCCCCTCTCCCATGAAGGGAGAGGGGGCTTTACTCCTCTGACTATCAGGGGCTATGCCCCTGCACCCCTATTCTGAACGCTTACATGAATGCACAAACTTGACACGGTAGCGTCTGCTTGAGTATAATAGGCGCTGAACGGTGGGGTGTCGTCTAACGGTAGGACAGCTGATTCTGGATCAGTAAGTTGAGGTTCGAATCCTTGCACCCCAGCCAGAAGAATAAAGAAGGGTCGTGCCAGCACCGGCACGACCCTTCTTTATTGCCTGCAATCTGCGTGACAGTTGTGCTAAGGAAGTTATCTCTCACGAGTAGGCAAGCAGTTAGGGAAGAAAGTGTTGGCATCAATCTTGGAAGCCTGCCCACGTGTGGTGTTGTTCCCCCACCTGAAGTATGGCCTGTTCTCTGTGTCACATGGCTCCTGTGGGATACTCCCACAGGCGTACCCTCCCATTACTC
>DAHVFG010000136.1:0-6818 GCA_027317125.1 Chloroflexota bacterium
CGAACATGGCCATGCCAATGACCAGTGCAACGACTATTCAAGCGTAGCCTACTGGTACCAGCAAGAGCCCCACAAGCCGCTGCCGGAACTCCCTCCCGTGGCTGACCGCCTGCCGCGCCGCTGGCCGGAGCACGGTCTGTGGGACTAGTACAGCTAGGGCTAAATAGACCCACAGTTTCGTGGGCAGCGTTGCGGCTCATGACAGGCTCCAAACTGTAGGCTTATTTGAGCGAAGCTGTACTAGTAGCTTTATTCGGTTGAGGAGCGGGTCGAGAGTGAGGCTCGCTCCTCTTATTCACCAAGCGTAACGTAAAGTAAAGGTAACGACGAAAATGCTGGGAGGCGACAATGCTGGTCCACCTCGGAAACTACATTGGCGATTCGTGGTACTACGTCGAGGGCGACACAATACACTGCTTTTACCTGACCTGCCCCGCGAGTGTGCCCCGGCATGGGGCCTGGGATATCGGTCACGCGACCAGTAGCAACCTTGTGGATTGGACTATACACGACCTCGCCTTGCGCAAGGGGGAGACCGACTCCTACGATGGACTATGCCCCGCCACCGGCTCGGTTATTCACTTCGGGGAGCGCTACTGGATGGCTTACACAGGTAACTGGAACGGCCCCCAGCCTACGGTAGCCATCGCTGTCTCGGACGACCTGTACCATTGGGAGAAGCTGACCAACAATCCGGTGACGTGCATCGATCCGGCCTTCTATGACGCCGAGCCCGCCCCTCCTCCGCGCAATTGGCTGCACTGGCGCGACCCGTTCCTGTTCCAGCACGAGGGAGCCGTGTACCACTATGTGTGCGCCAAGCGTAATGACCTGCCCGAAGACCAGCGCGGAACGCTGGGACTGGCGCGCACAGTTGACATGGCAGAGTGGGAAGTATTGCCACCTCCCGACGTGGAGCCAATAGCCGTGGAGCTAGAGTGCCCGCAGGTGCATAGAGTGGCGGGCCACTACTACCTGGTCTTTTCTACAGCCCTCTCGTTGTTCTCGGAAGATTTTCGTGCTCAACACTTCAGAAACGCCGAGTGTGAGCGCTGGTCCAGTTATTCAATGGTGGGTCCCACGATCTTTGGTCCGTTCCGCATACACGGCAGTGGCGAGATTATCCCACCCGACTACCCAATACAGCCGTATGCCAACCAGGTAGTGTTCTGGCGAGGGCAGGGCTATTTGCTGGGCACAGTGTGGAACGACGAGCAGGACTACATCTGTGACCCAATGCCGCTCACTTTCTCAGGAACGGGCATAAGGATCAGGAAATGATGCGATGCTGCCATCTCAGAAACGCCCGATTCTGGCACTCAGATCGACCCTCCTTTCTACAGACCCGCTTCGTGTAAACTGCATCAATAGTTTGCACTGATATTGCGAGATTATCTTGCACGTGCCGCGATGCCCTGAGCGCAGATCAGGCGTATCAGGCAGAGAATGTGGACAATGACTTACCCTGTTATCCTGTTGTGCCGATCACTAGGCTTTCGCGAGCCGCCTCCACCACTTCTTTCGTGACATACTGCAGCTGGTTGATTTCCATGATGCGTGCCGCCTGTGCAAACAGTCGTTGTACTAATCGGAAGTTGCCTCCTGTGATCCGGATAATTGACATCACTGCTTCCACATCATTGAACTCAGTCAGGTCTATGGTTAGACCGAGCTCCTGCCACTTCTCTCCCAAAATAAAGCGTAACTCTTCCGTCGAGAGTGGCCGGAACGCATGTACAAACCCTACCCGCGAGTAGAACTGAGCATATCGAGAGAGGCGCTTTTCAAGCCCCGGCATGCCAACCAGCACCAGTCCAAACTGCCCACGGTCATAACTATCGCGCAGTTGCTCAAGAGCAGGAAACTTCAGCCGGTCAGCTTCGTCAACGATCACCAGTTGGGTCCAGCGCCCTTCACCAGCAAAGTGCATCTCCTCACGATCAGGTTCGTCGGGGTGCTGTGCTGCCTCGACAATAACATGCAGCACACGGCGCAGACGATGCAACTCATCTTGAAGTCGCTTTGGAGTGGTGATCATCGTCGGCGTGTAAACGACCGTACGACATCCAGCGAGCTCAGGATGGGACGGAGTGTCAATCCAGAAGTGGTAATCTGAGGAAATGGCCTCAAATGCCTCCCACCGCGCATAGTGACGTGCGGAGAGCGTCTTGCCCACACCAGGTGGGCCATAGCAGACTCCAATATAGCGATCACGCCTGCAGGCATCACAGAACTCGGCGAACCGCCGATATTCCTTCGTCTCAATGAAAAGCGGGGTGGTCAGGGCTACGTCGGTCAGCACTGTGTTGGGCCTGTTACTGGCGTCGCTCGCATCTTTCCCGCTATTTGTATCACTCAGATTACTCATTGATATACCGCTTTAGTCGAGGCCGTTGTGCTTTGGTATCATCTAATGAACTTTCTAGTGTCGCTGACGACGGTACTTGCGGTGCTTGTGGCGCAGTGGGCATGGTGGGCATGGTGGGCATGTGGCTCCTGAGCAGATGGTCAACAATCGTCGTGCGCTCCTTGAGATCATCTCGCACCTGCTTGCGACGCTGTGTTCGCGCCTGCACGATCTCTTTCAGGCTAATCGTTTGGTCAGTCAGTTCCTGGCAGACGGCACGGCAGAGGAACCGGTTCCCGTGGTAGACCCGGATCTCGGCGATATCTGCCGGATCGTAGCGTATGACAACCGGCTCACCAACATAGGCGGCAAGTGTCAAGTCGAGGTAACGTAACCCCTGGAAGTGGATGCCATCCTGCTGCACAGTACGCGACTTGGCAACGGTTAAGAGCAGCAGGTCGAGTTGCTCTAACGAGGAGGGGAGTTGCGGCAGGAAACCACTCGCCTCCCACCGCTCCTGTGGAGGCACACCTGTTTCGCTATGGATGCGATGGTGGTAGTCATCCAGCAAAAACGTTCGAAAGAACTGGTCAAGTTGGTTGAGCGTCAACGCCGGCTGGGGTGACGTGGTACGCGTGGTACGCGTGGTATGGGGCAGCGTCTTATCAGGAATGCGCTGAGGAGGCTGAGGAGGCTGAGGAGGCTGAGGAGGCTGAGGAGATTGTATACCAGGAGGTGCGCCTGCAGCGGCACGGGATGGCGTATACATATAGCCGGGTAGAGCGCTGAGGAACAACTGGTTGACGCTTTGGAAGAACCGTTCTATCCGGCCACGACCACGTGGTCGCCCAGCCATCGAAAATACGAGAACCATCTTCAGGTCGAGCGCTACCTGCTCCATATGATGTGAGGTGAAGTCGCTACCGTGGTCGGTGTAGAAGGTAGCCGGGATGCCACAAACATGCCATCGAGGATCGGCCTTGCGCCAGATCGCGTCGCGCAGCACAAGGGAGGTCTGCAGAGCGGAAGGGGCTTGCGTACTCAGGCGATAGCCGGCAACTGCACGGCTGTAGTCATCGATGATGCTGGTCAGCCAGGGTCGAACAAGTTTGCCTCTTCCTCCTTCCGTATTAGCTCTGTTGGCATTACCAGGGCCACCGATGCCCTCTCGATTGCCCTCTCGATCCTGCTGATCCGCATACACCCATATATCCAATAGCGTATGGTCAGCCTGCCAGATTTCGTTGGCGCAACTGGCCTCTCGACGGTAGAGCAAGTCGAATGTCTCTCGGTAGGCGCTTGCCCCAGCATGGGCAAGCATCACGAGACCGGCGTCAAGCGCTTGGACAATGGTGGCTACCGTTCTGTAACTGGGAACACGCCAACCCTGCTCAGTCGCTACTTGGGCCACTTTACGATGAATAGCCGCTGCTGTTGGCCGAGGCCGTTGTAGCGCCAGACCTTCGATCAACTGTTGCACCTGCGGCAGCAAACGTCTCTGTCCTCTATCGTCACGAGGTTTGCGAGCTAAACCTGCATGTCCAGCACGTCGATACTGACGTGCCCAGTGCCGCAATGTTCGTAGTGAGATGCCCTGATCGCGGGCGATTTGCGCCAGTGGCACACCATCTTGGAGGAAAGGCTGGAAGATGGCGAATCGTCGCATAGCCTGGTCACGTTCGTCCTCACTCAGCTCAGTTAGAAGGACCAAAGGGACCAAGGGCGTCAGGGGGCTGATCATCCATCATCTTCTCCTTGTTCGTTAGCCTTCATCACTTTCTTTAGTACCTTCCAAGCTCTGAGCTCTGGGCTCTTCGACATCTTTAGAAGGATTTAGAGGGCTCTAGAACTCCTCGATGTAGCCTGCCGCTACATGTTTCGGCGGATTGGTGTAGCGTTGGATGTAGCGTTGAGACCGGTGACCCAAGCGCCGCTCCAGCTCGTAAGCATCTTTCCCACTGCTTTGGGCTAACAAGAAGGCGAATGTGTGGCGCAGATCGTGAGGTCGTAGCGGTGAGATGTGGCGAGCAGGGTCTCTCATATCCGCGTCATGCCAGCGCCCGATCTGTTGGAGTATAAGGTTGATGGCACGCGGGGAGAGACGCCCCCCGGCTTTGCGCGCTCCACGGTTGTATGCACTGAGAAGCAGTGCATTTGCCTCAACTGCCTCAGATGCTTCGTTCACTTTGTTCGTCTCGTTTGCGGCATCCAGCGGACGCTCTCGGACCAAGTAATCCGCTAGCGCTGTTCTGGCATCAGCCGACAAGAACACCGTGCGTTCGGTCTTGCCTTTGCCTCGTACTCTCTGTATATGAGCTCGCCGTGCTTTTCTTAGAGCAGCAGGATCGGCGGGTTCGATCTGGTCGAGGTTGAGGTTCACCAGTTCCTCCCGCCGTAGACCAGTTGATAACAAGAGAAAGACGATTGCTCGATCCCGGTATGGGCGGCTGTCGGCGCGCAACGGCATCTGGTCGCCCAGGTCTCCTGTACGGGGTGCTCGCCGGCCTCGACGCTCATGCAAGCGGGGCAGCCGGTCACATAGGTTCTTCAAGGAAGCTATTTGCTCGGTGGTTAAGGCGCGCGGCTCTAAAGGTGGTAAAGCCAGGTCACCGATGCCTTTGGTTGGATCACCTAGCGGGAAGAGATGGGAAGATTGAGCATGCACCCAGGTAGTGAAAGCGGACAGGCTAGCCAGATGGTTGTTCACGGTTGAGGCAGCCAGGCCTTCGGCGGTCAACTTGTCCTGCCACTGGCGAACATCGCGCTGGAGGACAACCGAGATGCGGTCATGACCGTAGGTGGCAGCAAAGGCTTCTCTGAAGCGTGCGAGATGGAGGGCGATCTTCTGGGTAATAGCTGGGGAGCGGACGCCTTGCACAACCAGTTGCAAGTAACGCATTGTCCAAGCCTCCAGGCTGTCCGGAAGTGTCGCTAGCGGGACCAGCAGCAGATCAGAGGCCTCCAAATTCTTCTGTGAAGTGGTTTTGCGGAGATACGAGCTGATGTTGGTAGGTAGTTCCTGTGTCATGCTTTCCAGTATTTCACAACTGTTGCAGAACTACTTCCCAGAAGAGCTGTTCTATGTTGTAGTTTGACATCCTTCGGCAGCCTTCGACATTCCCCTCTCCACCCCTCTCCACCCCTCCCCACTTGACACAAAATTACCCCGCCCACCCTACCCTCAATGAGGTGCAAAAAAGCATGGCAAAATTGGTGCAACGTATTGATGCAGCTTACACATTAGCGGACATTCCTCACTCGTGACAGAGCGAGTGGATGTCCGCTAATGTATATTATCGGTGATTAGCTACAATCTTCGGTTATTTCCGGCCAGTGGGATTAATCCTTTGAGGCAACTTCCCATCCTATGCCGATGCCTTGGTGTATTCATTGGCGGTAATGTTGGAACGAGTGAGTTAGACATCGTAGGCGCCATTTGGAGAATTCGTCCACACTAACGATTGGTGCCAAGCTTTGAGTCTTGCCTCCGCTGCGGTATTAGTCTGCTTGTTACTCCTGCGGCCACGCTGAACAGAGCCACAACCAGCCCTACCCAGAGCCAACCGAGCGCCCCCGCTTCGCTCATGCCCCCTGTCTTTGGCATGCCGGCGACAGTCCCCCCGCTCGTGGAAGGCTCGGATGGCGGAGGGACCATCGCGATATTCTGAACATGGGTTACCCGCCCAAAGTCGCCAGGGGCTGAGCCGTAGGTCTCTCCGTTGCTGTGGTAAGCCGTCACGATCAGGGTGGCGGTCTCTTTGCTCGTATCCTCAAGGCAGCCCGGGAAGGTGGCGCTGAAGTTGCCGTTGCCACTTGCATCGGCCTTGAAGCTGTTCTGCGCGCCATCCGCCGCGCCGAGGGGCCGATCCACCACCTTCAGATTAGGCGGGAAGGTCAGGCGGGTATGCCATACAGTATACTGGCCGTTCGGCACCAAGTTGTGCAGGCTGCCGCTCACGGTAGACTGGCCGTTGGTGCAGCCATAAGTTGCGTCACCACCGGCAGATAGCCACTGCCGCATCGTAATGCCTAGCGACTCGCCCATAGGATAGGGGCCCATCGGATTAGGGCCAACGCCGAAGGGGTCGTGTGGCTGCACGGCGCTGGAGCTATAGACTGGCTGGTCGAGAATGGCCGCGCTCTTGGCGTCATCGGGGGTAATCCTGAACACCTGGTCCTTGGGAGCACCCTCATGCTGGACGAACACATCTTGCTCCGGTAGACCCATCGTTATGTGTGTACCGAAGGGGAAGGTCGCGGTGCTATACGATTGCTGGGCGGCCATTGTGACGGATACGATGCCAAGGCTGAGAGCCATGGTCGTGCCCAGGGCAAATGTGAGTACCTTTTTCATCTTCTTTTCTCCTTTCGTGGTTGCCTGCCGGCGCTAACGCTGGCAGGTTCATAACAAATCGGGCAAGTCTCGCAAGACTCACTTACCCTTGCCTCACTTGACAGCAACTGCCACCAC
>DAHVFG010000137.1:0-6793 GCA_027317125.1 Chloroflexota bacterium
TACAGGCGCCTGAGCCGTGATTATGAAGGTCTCCTCCTTACCAGTGAAGTGCTCATCTACTCTGCTATGGTTCACCTGATGCTTCGCCGCCTTGCTCCTGTGAAATGTTGTTAAACACGCTCTTAGCATCTGGCATACTGGCACCCCGGGCGGGCTCTGCTCGACGCATCACCGGAGCACTACATGAGCTTCGCAAAGGAGATAGTTAGATGAGTACATGGACGAACGATGACCTTAACAAGATCGGGGCAGCAGAGGAGTTACAACTCGCGTCCTCCCGCCCCGACAGCACGCTACGCCCCTACGTGAAGATGTGGGTCGTTCGGGCCGGCGACGAACTCTACGTGCGCTCCGCCTACGGAGCGAACAACCCGTGGTTTCGCCGCGCCAAGGCCAGCGGTGTAGGTCGCATCCGGGCCGGTGGTCAGGAATGGGACGTGACCTTCGCCGAAGCTGCCCCGGATGTACACGCTGCCATCGACGCGGCTTACCACAGCAAGTACGACCGGTATGGACCCAGGATCGTGGGCAGCATCGTTGGCCCCGATGTAGAAGCTGTGACGATCAGGCTCGTGTCGCGCTCCTAGCCGAACACCTCACCCCATGAATACCTCAGCCGTTCAGCGAACCCCGAACCCTCACCTTGGCCAACACATTGCAGCCGAACATGAGAAATACCGCGCAGTAGATCAAGCAACGCAAAAGGACAAACAAGGAGAATTACAAATGGCAGTTTCCCAGTCAACAGTTCCACTGGTCACACTGAACAACGGTGTGGAGATGCCCCTCCTGGGGTTCGGCGTCTTTCAGGTGCCCAATCTCGATGAATGTGAAAGAAGCGTATATGAAGCGATGCAGGTTGGCTACCGTCTGATTGACACTGCGGCTGCTTATCAGAATGAAGAGGCAGTTGGTAACGCCATAGGCAATGCAATCAAGAGAGACGGCGTGCCAAGAGAAGAGTTGTTTGTGACCACCAAGCTGTGGGTCCAGGATGCCGGCTATGAAAGCACAAAGAAGGCATTTGAAAGATCGCTACAGAGGCTGCAACTGGACTACCTGGACCTCTACTTGATCCATCAGCCCTTGGGAGATGTCTATGGCTCCTGGCGGGCCATGCAAGAGTTGTACAGGGAGGGCAGGATCAAGGCGATTGGTGTCAGCAGCTTCCAGCCTGACCGGATTATGGACCTCATTGTTCATAACGAAGTGGTGCCTGCGGTCAACCAGATCGAGACACACCCCTTCAACCAGCAAATCGAAACCCAGGAGTTCCTGCAGGAGAACGATGTTCAGATCGAGTCCTGGGGACCATTCGCTGAGGGCAAGAACAACATCTTCGAGAACGAGCTACTGCTTGCTACCGCCCGAAAACACGAGAAAACGGTTGCCCAGGTAATTCTGCGCTGGCTAACACAGAGAGGGGTAGTGGCTATTCCGAAATCAGTTCGGAAGGAGAGGATAGTCGAGAACTTCAACATCTTTGATTTTGATCTCAGCCCCGAGGAGATGGGTGCGATTGCTACGTTGGACACGAAGGCTAGCCTCTTCTTCGACCATCGTGATCCGAACGTGGTGAAAGCTTTGGGTGAGGCAAAGCGCAATACCTAAACCGACCAAGAACCCTTGCTCCCCAACTTGAGGGCGCAAGAACCACGCTTCGTCGAGGTGGTCGGGCAGGAAGTCGCACCCTTCGGGCTCGGCATGACCATCGTAGAGCAGGGCGGTGCGCACCAAGTTTCGCTACGCAATCGCGCAGGTGGCATCTCTCATGCCCATCTACGACGGAACCCCGGCTCCAATGGCGGCTCGCATCATCCGATGTAGAGCCTGCGCCGATGCGCATCGCACAGTGTTCTATAACCCGATAACACAACCAAGGAGAGAGATATGCAGATCACCAGGAACTCCCTGCAGACCAACGCCGGATCCGCCGAGTGGTTTACGGGTACAGTGTTCGTTGACACGGTAGCGACGCCCTCAGAGCAGTCGCGCCTGTCGGCGAGCAGCGTCCACTTCACACCAGGTGGCCGGACGGCGTGGCACACCCACCCCAACGGCCAAACTATCTACGTCACCGAAGGCATCGGTCTGTGCCAGCGCCGCGGCGGGCCCATCGAAGTCATCCACCCTGGAGACCGGGTGTTCTTCGAACCCGGAGAGGACCACTGGCACGGCGCCTCTCGTGACCGCTTCATGACCCACCTCGCCATGCTCGAAGTGGATGACGAAGGCAACGCAGCGACCTGGGGCGAGCATGTCACCGATGAGGAATACGGACGGCAACCTGGGTGAGCAGTGGCAGTGGTATCATAGTTGCGAGTAAGGCGAGCAGGCTGATCGGGTCGGCCATCTTTCATATGCAACCCGCACACGTTGCCAGGACCGGCACCGCCAGGGATTAGAACATCGCACCTCTGATCCAGTGTTCGGCGCACCACGGCTTGCCACGCTTGATGCTAGACCGCGCATGGAGGAGATGATGCCAGCCCAGCCCGATGAGATGACGGGCGGCCTCAATCCGCGGGTGCCCAGGAACCTCAGGCGCGGCCTCAACCTGGTGGTAGGCGCCGAAGAGAGGTGGAAACTCGGACCGAGTGCGCGCCTCCTATCTTCAATCGAGCTTCTCTTGCTAGCCTTTGCCGGTGTCGGCCACTTCGCCTACGGAATACAACTCCCAGCTGCGGACTTTGCAGTAAGGCCCGCGCCTGCAAAGAAAGCGGCTGTTGGCTGTTGAGCCGCAGGAGAGGCAGACGCCCTCGTTGTCGCTCTCTGGGGAGTCGGCCAGCGTTGCCGCCGCGAGGCCCGCCGCCTCTCTGTGTACGCGTGGGTTGAGAGGGGCATGCCCCTGCCGAACCCGTGATTCCTGGCGGTGCAACTCGAATGCATCCCAGAGCATAGTTAGCCCAACAATGCCGAAGACTGCGGACAAAAAGTCGTTGTTGCTCTGGGTCGCGGCTAAGAGGCAGAGCAACCCGGCGAGAAAGATAGCGGGCGCAGGTCTGGTGCCGAAGTGATAGTGGGTAATTCTCACCAGCACGTGGCCCCACCATACGGTCAGGAATGTGACGATGGCGAGGGCTGGCCCCGCTAATTGCAACTCTATGCCGAAGAGCATCTAGAAGCTCCACCATTTGCCGAGGCCCGGCTTTGAGCCATGCGAGTTATCATGGCCGGGGTGGTTGAGGCGCTTGCGAGCAGCCCTGTTCGGGTGGGCTTTGAAAAGGCCGTGATCTACTCGTTCTTCCTGGTGCGGCAACTCAACCGCGCCCCATGTTATCGCCCCGCCTGTAATGCCGACGATTGCCGAGAAAAGGAAGCTGGGCATAAAGAGAGACGCCGCACAGATCGCCAAACCGACTGCCGCGACCCACCTCCAGATGTATGCGCCGACCCAGTACTCAAGCCGGATCACCCACATGAAGCCTGTGCCGATAAGCAGAAGCGAAAAGAGACCCAGTGCGATACCCGTCCAGTTCAAGGTCGCCCTCTTTCAATCACGTTTGTTGGCTCGTTTGTTGGCCGCATCGCCACAGGCACCACCCCCTCGGCTGCTACTCGTCGCTTTTGCGCTTTTTGCGCTCCGCCTGGGGTTTACCAATAACGGTGTTGCTTTGGGCGTCTATCCATCGCCCAACAAGGAGGGCAAAGATAAGGGTCGCGCCGCCCAGCGCCCCCACTGCTATCACAGGCAGTGCCCAGCTACCCAGCTCCAAATGCAACAACCTCTCAGGCTCGTTACTATACCACCTACTGTGTAATTATACGGTGCCTGAATGCACACTGTCCAGAGGTTGGAGCTAACAGTGCATCTTACTTCCTGTTTGCCGGTTCCAGCTCCTGTGTTTTGGGCTTCCGCGTGAGGCGCGGCATGAGGCTGCGTGTCACAGGTGACAGATGGCTTGCGCTGGCTGGGAGCACTATCCGCACCGTTGTGCCTGCGTCCAGAGCGCTCTCTACCTTTAGCTGGCCGTTGTGAGCGTGGATGATTTCACGGGCGATTGCCAGCCCCAGGCCGATGCTCCTGCCCTGCGCTGAACTCCTCGATTTGTCTACCTGATAGAAGCGCTCCATGACGCGGTTAAGCTCCTCCGGTGGTATTCCCGCCCCTGTGTCGGCAACGCTGATTTCTACACCGTCGGCTACATCGCGCAGGCCCAGCGTTACCTTTCCGCCTCGTGGTGTGTATTTTATGGCGTTGTCTATCAGATTGCTTAGCGCCTGCTTGAGGCGATCAACATCGGCTAAGACCACTGACCCTGCGCTTTGGGAATGCACACCCAGAGCTATACCTGCCTCCTGGGCTTGCGGCTGCATCGCCAGCACAAGCTGTGTAATTATCTGCCCTGGCTGTGTGGGCTGCATCTCAAGGGCCATCAGGCCATTCTGTAGATGCGAAAGATTTAGCAGCTGATTGACGAGCCGCGACATCCTCTGTGCTTCGGTATTGATAATGGCCGCAGCTTGCCTGTAGCCCGCCTCGTCTCTGATTGCTCCGTCCAGCATCGCCTGGGAGAAACCCTGTATAGAGGTGAGGGGTGTTTTCAGGTCGTGTGAAACGTTGGCTGTAAAATCGCGCTGCATCTGGTGAGCGCGTCCCACCTCGGCGGCCATCGAATTGAACTCTCCTGTGAGTGTGGAGAGTTCGTCGCGGCCTCTAACGGGCAGCCTGTAGCTATAATCGCCGCGCGCCATGGCGGCCGCCGCTCCTGCTAGCCTGGCGACCGGCCTGGAGATAGACCCGGATAGAATGTAGGCTACTATGAGCGACACGAGCAACGCGATTCCAACCGACGCTAAAACGAGGCCCACAAGCTCGCTCAGCCCTCCGTTGCCTGTGCCATTCAGCAATTGCGGCCCCGGTTGCGCGAGCACCACAACGAAGACCGCCGGAGGGACGAGCTCGCCTCCTGTTTGCGCCCTGGGTGTGCCTGATGTAGCCGCATTGCCGAGGACGCTATTCCTTAGCGACGAGACTACGATCCTCTGCGCGACATACTGGTAAGTTTGGCTTTCTCCGTCGAAACGGAAGGTCCCCTGTACGGCTTCGTCTTTTTGCCCCAGGAGCTTTTGGGCACGCAAATCACCCTTTGTAAAGTTCAGCGGCATTGTGCCTGCTGCTTCGGGCTTGTTCGAGTTGGCCGCGCCCGTATCTTCTTGCAGCTTGAGCGTCTTAGGGTCGAGCAGCATGATCCTGAGGCCGGCGTTTTGTATGGTTTTGGTGACGCCCGCCAGTGTAGCCTGCGGGACATATCGCCTCTGTTCGGCCACAACAATTTTGATAAAAGGCAGAGCTAACTCTTTCTTCTGGTTCAGCGTCCGGTAGCCGTTGCGCTCTGCCGCGTCGCGTGCCAGGCCAAGCGTGCCCACAAGGGTGAGCAGCAGAGACAAGACAGCGATCGCTGCATAAGAAAAGATAAGCTTGGAGCGTAAGGTGTGAAACATAAGCTTGCCTGCGGGTGAGGAGATTGCCTACTGTGTACTATTCTTGAACCATTTTGTAGCCCAGGCCCCGGATAGTCTGTACCTTGAGCGATGATCCTTCCAGGCGGTCTCGCAGATGGGCTACGTGGACGTCTACTGTCCGGGTGTCTCCGAAGTATTCGTAGCCCCAGACGACGTTGAGTAGCTTGTCTCTCTCAAGCACCAGGCCGAGGTGCTGGACGAAGGCCACGAGCAGATCGAACTCTTTGGAACGTAGCTCTACCGGCTTGCCGGAGATGGTAACTTCGTGCCTCTCCTGATCTATGCGCGTGTTGCCGAACTGCATAGGAGCGCGTTGCTGCTGTGACGCCTGGTGGGTGGCGGCGGTGCGGCGCAATATGGCTTTAATCCGCGCTACAAGCTCTCTTGGATTGAACGGCTTGGCAAGATAGTCATCAGCCCCAAGCTCCAGGCCGACGATTTTGTCCACATCGTCGCCGCGAGCAGTGAGCATGATAATAGGCAGGTCGCTCTCGCGCCGAATCTGGCGGCAAACTTCCCACCCATCTATCTCAGGCAGCATCAAGTCGAGCACTACGAGCGCGGGTTTCGAGGCGCGGAACTTCTCCAGCGCCTCACGCCCTGTATACGCCGCCTCGACCGAGAAGCCTTCGTTCGCCAGATAAAGCCGCACCAGCTCGACAATATGCGGCTCGTCATCTACCACCAGTACGGTTTTGTCGCTCATAACTATATCAACCTAGCCTGCTCTAATTATATCACAGCGCATAGCTGCCCCAGGGTCAATTCAAAGTCAACTCTTAGGGCTGCCATCTCGGTTTTGTCATGCTGATTGTAGTGAAGAATCTAAGTTCGATTCCCTAAATAAATGGTGTCAAGAAAACAAAAGGAGAGCCGAGTAAAGCTAAGCTCTCCTCTATTACTATTCAGCTGTGCTCACTTAATCTGACATCCACTAGCCTCGATAGCAATGGGCAGTAGATTGTGCTTTGGCCTCAGTGAGAGTTCTGGGCATTGAAAAGGTCCAATATGCCAAACACCGGAAGCGGGTCATAAACGTCTACATGCTCCGCGTTCTTCGTCACTGTTGTACGGACGTCGTTGCGAACTACGTTAGCTGTTACATCAGCGATGAGCACTTGCGGGTCCGCAGCAATCGCCGGTAGCTGGTTAACATCCACTTTTGCCTGGAAGCCATCAACACCCCGGATCGTTATGTTTCCACCTGAAGCGCTTTCGGCCTGTTTTATCGCGTCCTCAAGATTTGCCTGAGGAAGTGCGTCCGTAGGGGGAGGTATTATTGACATCTGGATAGGCGGATATGGGCGAGATGCCCGATCCAATCGTC
>DAHVFG010000138.1:0-6737 GCA_027317125.1 Chloroflexota bacterium
GTACCCCGCCTTCCAGCTCAGTGCCGGCCTGAGGGATGGCGAAGGGGTGGCGAAAGGTCATGAAGAGTGCGGCCAGCAGATAAATAGCGAGGCCAAGAGGCTGCCAAACGGCGTACCAGAGACCGCTTTGCGCTTCAACTATGCGCATTGTACTCAACGACTCGGCTGCCATAACGGGCCCTATCGCGGCGAAACCCAGAGGCACCTCATAGCTGATAAGGTGCGCCGCCGCCCTGAACGTTCCGAAGAGGCCCTCCTTGCTATTCTGGGACCAGCCGGCGTTCATCATGGCGATCACGAACGGGCTGAGCACAACGATAAAATAGAAGAGACCAATAGAGGGATCGAAACCAACCAAGCCTGGACCAACCGGAACCACAAGGCCGACAAGCGCCACCACCGCCAGCACAATCAACGGCGCGGAGCGGAATAACAGGCGGTCAGCGCCGCGCGGGGCAAGATCCTCCTGGCGCAGCAAGGCTGCCGTCTCAGAGACGGGGAGCACCAGGGCGGCTACGATCCGGCGCGGCCCAAGAGCAGTAAGCCGTTCCAGCACGGCGATACCATAGGCGCCCACGAGAAGCCCAAAGAAGACAAGGAGCACCTGGGCAAGCGCTATCAACCGTCGGCCTCAGCCATAGCCAGATCGAGGCTCCCCAGGATTACCTCAGCATCGGCCAGTTTCTGAGCGGCGAGCGTTTCTGCCAGGAGTGGCAGCAGCATTGCTGACGGCCGCTGCCACTCAATGCGAGCAGGCCCCTCGCCACCCTCACTCACCAGATGTAAACCTATGTCGCCACGCGGGCCTCGTACTGTCACGTGGGTTTCGCCTGTGGGAGCATCCCAACGGGTCGGGCCCGCAGGGCCAGATTCTGTGTTAAGAGCGACCAACTCCAGGCGTTGTGCCGCCAGTTGCAAGTCGGCAGCAGCCGATGTCAGGCGAGCCACTAACCGGCTCTGAACATCACCCGCTCCCTCCTCACTCGCCTCCACCACCGGCCCGCTTACACCGGCTGACTTGAGGCGGTCCACCGCCAGAACGCCTACGCCTACCAGTCGCAGGGAGAGCAAGCGGTCTCGCCTTACATGATCCAGCAGGCCGGTGATCTCGTTCGCAAAACCTCTCAGTTGTTTAACAGCCTCCGGGTTGGCGGGGGCAGGGCGCAGTTGTGGCGCGAGCCACTCGTCGGGGGGCCTTTGCCAGAGGTTGCTGGCGGCTTCGGCCAGAGCCATCGCGAGCTTGTGAGCGCGCTTCGAGAGGGGAAGAGCATCGAGGTTCACAGCGAAGCGCACCAGCCACCAAAGTTGGTTCTGTGCGCGCTCGACGGCGAGTGTTGCTTCCCTGGCCTCTGCTACCCAGTCAGGTGCGCGCCAGGCTTGTAGCTGCTCTATAGATTGAAGATAGGCAAGCCTGCCTGCAAAGGGAGCCAGAGGGTCTATCCATCGGGCCAGGCCCGGGGCCTGATGCCAGGTCGCCTGCGCCATTGCCTCAGCTATGCCGCGATGTGCGAACCCTGCTTCGTAGCGGGCTGAGAGCACCTGCTCGCCATCGCAAATGAGCAATATCCGTAGCGGCCCGGCGGTGAATGGTTGGATAGGACCCAGGCTCAACACGGCAAGTTCACTGGCCATCTCCCGCTCACCTTTTGGTGGGAGCCGGATTGTATCAGGCTGGGGCAACTCCTCCTCCTGTACGGTAAACTCAGGCCAATGGGTGGAATCAAAGGCAGCAGCCACTATCTGGCCTGTTTGCTCAGGGGAAAGGGCTGAAATGCAGCGAACGCCAGGCAGCAGACGCTCAAGATCGGCGGCATCTGCGTAAAAAGCGTTCTGGCTACTCTGCTCGATTGCCAGTGCACGCGCAGGCTGGGGCATTGCGCTTGCTACTTCAGCCACAGATGGAGCCAATTTCTCTGTGATGGGCCCAAAGAGAATGAGAAGGTCGGCATGCCGGGGTGTGGCGACATCCTGCAAGCGCGGCTCTTCCCCGGACAGCGCCGCTATGAGGTGAGCTCCCGCGCCCCCATCAACAGCCAGATAGCGATGCTGAGCACCTGCGATCTGGGCAAACCAGCCGGCGCCCGCTTTGGCCTCAACTGCTACTTCACTCCTCCCAGTCAAAGGCGCCTTCCTTCCACGCGAAGATGATAGCGGCCGCGAGAATAGCGATAAAGACGAACATATCACCAAAGGCAATGAGCCCCACCCTCTTAAAGACCACCGCCCAGGGGAACATAAAGACCATCTCCATGTCAAATGCTACAAAAAGTAATGCCAACACCGCGTAGCGAAGCCGGAACTGTATCCAGGTTTTGTGGCCCGTTCTACCTCCATGCTCAGGCGGGGGGTTATCGGCAGGCCGTCGCGGACGCGGCCCCAACCAACGGCCAGCACGGAGCGTCAGGAAGCCCAGCGCGAGCGCCACAAAAAGCATCAGGGCGGCGATGCCATATTGAGTATGGATGTCAGCAGGCATGTTTTCTCCTGTAAGAGCCTCGGCCTAGCAGCAGCCCATTAGCAGTATAAGCTGAGATAGTCGTATTGCTGTGCAACGGCAAGTGTCGCGCATCTGTTCAGCAAGTTCAATACCAACGTTGCGAACATAGTAGATTACAGTAGCTGTCCCTGTTACTATGGCAGTCGGCATCAATGGCTCGCTGTACGCGGCCTGGGCCAATTCAAAGGTGGGGATTTTGCAAAAGAGCTTACTTTATCATTCAGAGTAAGGCATGACCCTTTGAGCCACCATTACGAATGAAAATACGAGCGATTCTGCACCGCCCCTACTACTAACTCACCTTACACAGATTAGCCATATACCACGCCTGAATTGGCGTGACGGTGCGCTCAAAACCGTGCGTAACTGCGTAAGGTGAGCTACTAACCCCGCATTTTCACAGCAGACGTCGCCATTTGCGTAAGGTAAGCTAAAGGCTGAAGGTAGAGACAGCGGGATTAGCAGCAACTTGAACCAACGACCTTCGGTCGGCTCGCGCTGGAAGGCTGAAGCTGTCAAGTGCCACCATTTATCGTCTGCTTGATAGCGCGCCTACTTGAGACGTTGTTCGGATCAGAGAACGGCATGCCCTCTGTCTGGCTCTCGCTTGTCAAGCTCTGGTTTTCCGCCAGCTTGCGGTCGTAGCTTTCCCGCCTTTGCGAGTCAGTGAGCACCGCCAGGGCGCGCTCAAGGCGGTCTCTGTTTGTATCGTCCACGGTCTCTATCTTCTCCAGGTAGGCCTCTGTAATGTCATCTTCGCTTGCGTTCTGTGGCACTCCGAGCAAGGCATAATAGTTCACCAGGCGTCTTTGTCTTTCCTGACTTGCCGATAGCCCATTGGAACGGCCACCCGACGATGCCAGGTACCCGGTAGGTGACGACGGCCCACTGGCCTCACCGGCTGCCTCAGCTATCTCTATCGAAATGGCGCGTGCAAGGAAGGGAGTGAGGCGGTGGAAAGCGGCGTGACCAGGAGTGCTCCTCTCAATCAGCACTACCAGCGAGAAGATACCCAGCACGTATAGGCCGCTGAGCAAGATGCCCGTCCAGACCTGGATATCACGAGGGTAGGAGACCATGATTGAGAGCATTGCGCCCATTGAGCCGCCCATCACTCCCCCTATGCCGCCGTTTATAAGGCCCATTAACCCGCCCGGCCGCCCAAAGTAGACGCCGAGCGCCAGCCCCAGCAAGATGCCCACCAGGTCACCCCAGAACATACTGCTTGTTACCGCTGAGGCCACGTAGCCGAGCAGGAATCCATTGAGCATGCCCATGACCATGCCAACCATCATACCTAGCATCTCGGTATATACTTCCCGGAAGCGCCCAAGATGCATTCCTATGACACCGCTCACCGCGAGCACTACAACAGCGTAAACAATCCAGCCCACTATATTATGCTCCTATCATCTAAACTATCTCGTTGGTTGCCTACAATTCAGGGCATCTTTTAGCGTATCACCCCACGAGCAGCCCATGCACGCCACACCCCATGCTGCCCATTATAAGCAAAGTAGCTCCTACTTGCGCCGGCACGAATAGAGCCAGCAGCGCTACCACAGCAAGCAGCCCGCGGCGTGGGCTTGAGTTTGTAGTTGTACCAGGATAATCGAGCAGCCGCTCTACACGCGCTTCAAAGTGCATAGACTGTTGGTGAGAGAAGAAGGCGAGCGATCCACGCGGTGAAGATACCGAGTTGAGTCCAGCCTGCCACACGCGGGCGAGCGCCGAGGCCATAGCCAGCCTTTTCTCCTCACCCAGCACGCCATCGTCACAAGCCATCTCCTGCTCAGTGAGCATCAGGCGGAAAAGGCGGCGGGTTGCCGGGAGAAACCAGGTCAAGTCGTGGAGAACCCCACCGAGTGCGGCCCACCAGAGGTCCCCACGGCGGATGTGGAGCACCTCGTGGCAGAGCACAGCTTCCAACTCCTCCTGATCCAGTAGCCCCACCAGCCCGCTTGATACCACCAGGTGCGGCTTGATAAACCCTGCGACCAGCGCCCACGGTCGAGAATCGGCTGCCACTCGCACGTTAAGTGCCCGCCGAAGGCCGGCATCAGTTGCCACTTCGAAGACCATGACCTCCAGCCACCCGGGTGCCTGCCAGGTGCGCCGCCGCAAATAGAGAGGGAGAAGCAGAGCGCGCAACCCGTTGAGGGCAAGGGCTGCGGTAATAGCTGTGGCCCCAACATATGAGATGCTTTGTGCGATACTAATGTCAAGTAGCGACGCGGCCTGAAAGCAGGTTTGTGTCAGGAAATGAGCCATCAGAACGGTAAGGAGGCTGAGCACGAGGGTCGGAAGGGCCAGTCCAATGCCTTGCAGTGCGCGTCGGCTGCGGGAGGAGCGCGCCACCCCCAGCAGGGCTGCACAGAGTAGACTGCTGCCTAGCGCCAGCCCCAGAGAAAAGAGGATCAGCAGGGTATGAGCCATCAGCTCTGGTTCTCAACGTCCTCAGCGGGCAGATGCTGGTTAGCGAAGGAGCGCCGCCTGGTGATATCGTTCAGTAGATCAGCTATCCTGTCCTCACTCCCTGGGTGATCAGCGATATGAGCGGCGAGGGCCGCCTGAGTGGGGCCGCCGAACTGCACCAGGAGCTTGTCTAGCACGTGCCCCACTACCCCATGTATAAAGGCATCGCGACTCTGGCTGGGCCGGTACAGGTAGGCCTGGTCTCGGGTCGTGCTTTCGAGCACGCTCTTCTTCGCGAGACGCCCCATTGTGTTCATAACTGTTGTGTAAGCTATACGGCGCTCCGCGAGCATGATCTCATAGACGTCGCGCACGGTGCACCAACCCCCATCCAGTTGCAGCCAGATAACGTCCATGATGTCAGCTTCTAGCTCACCCAACACCATGCGCAGGCCTTTCCTGTCCGGGTGCAATATCAGCTCCCTAGTTTCATTCTCCATCTGGCCCTCACTAGTAAAGGCTTTTACTGCTTATACGAGGCAACAAGGCAATTGTACATATTCGGAGTACCTATGTCAATGGTAGCTTGCGGGGCAAGAGTGTGCAGAGATGGGGTGTAGCAATCTTGAAGGAGTAGCTGTTGAGGCGTACCCTCACCTACCCTCACCCCATGCCCCCTCTCCCTTCATGGGAGAAGATCTCCATCCCTGTACACTCACCAGGAAGAAAGCCCCCTCTCCCCTTGTGGGAGAGGGGAATGGGGTGAGGGCGGGTGATGGCGCGCGTCCCCGCACAGTTACCTCTTTCTTGAACTTTGTTCCGCCTCAACTCTGAACGTTTATGTTAGTGCACCTATTGACAATTCCTGAGAAATCGATTACACTGTGGTCACTTCTACTCCAACTTCCAAATAGAGGTAGCCCCCGAGTAATTTTCAGAGCTTACATAGCTCTAACGTCGCGTAATCGTTTTCTCCGAGTAATCGATTACCGAGCGAGGTGGCGATGAAATCACCTACGATGAAAGAAGTCGCTCAGCACGCTGGTGTCTCAGTGGCTACAGTGTCGCGTGTGCTCAACGGCAGTACCGCCGTTGATGGCGAGCTGCATCAACGAGTAATGAGCGTAGTAGAAGAGCTGCGCTATCGCCCCAACCGGCTCGCCCGAAACTTGCGAACCAATTCCACAAAGACCATAGCCATTGTAGTGCCGGATATCGAGAACCCTTTCTTCGTCTCTGTAGTACGGGGCCTGGAAGACGCGGCTTTCCGTGCAGGTTATACAGTGCTGGTCTGCAACACTGATGATGACCTGGAGCGTGAAAGCAGTTATCTGCAAGTGCTTGGCGATGAGTTTGTAGCGGGTATTGTGGTTTGCGCAACCGATGAGCGATACAGCGCCTCTCAAGTGCGTAAGATCCTCGAAAAAGGGGTGGCCGTAGTCTCCCTTGACCGTCGCCTTGAAGACGTACCGGTAGACGGTGTGCTCTCTGACAACTTTGGCGGCACACGCAACGCAGTCTCATACCTGGTTGAGCAAGGGCACCGCCGCATCGGGCTGATAGCTGGGCCTGCCAAGTACGCGCCGGCGCGCGAACGTCGCGCAGGATACGAGCAAGGACTCGCTGACCACGGGTTGGCCGTCGATCCTGACCTGATCAAGGTCACCAACTTCAAAAGTTCGGAAGCTGAAACCGCCACCAAAGAACTGCTCGATTCTGTGCGCCGTCCCACTGCGCTCTTCCTGAGCAGCGGCAATGTAGCTATCGGCAGCCTGCGTGCTATTCACTACCTGGGGCTGGACATCCCCTCCGATCTCTCATTGAT
>DAHVFG010000139.1:0-6730 GCA_027317125.1 Chloroflexota bacterium
TTGCTCGGGTGCAAACGCCTGGGCTGTTGCGTTCAGCGTTCCTCATCGAAAATTCTACTACCTGCTACAGTTTATCTATGTGGAACCGCAGTGCCGCCATCCCGATCTTTGGAACTAGAGTTCCCTATCACGTACATGCTGCCCGCAGGGTGTTTGGACGTGTACGCTTCAGCCAAGACCGCGGCCCTGAAATTTGGTCAGCTAAGTGGCAGTTGGCCTCAGTGAGCAACAACCTCAATTGGGCTGAACTTGACTTGCGAACGCTCATCTTGGGCATGAGCAATGGAACGAATCACTAGTAGGCGCGACCGATGTCAGGCGAACTCTCAATCCTGTCGCATTTGGCCTTTGCCGCCAGACTCGCTCTCGGCATCGTTTTCCTGCTCTCAGCCATACCCAAGCTGCGCCAGCCCCTTACCTTCGCGCGGAGCGTCGCAGCCTACGATATTCTACCTACCAAACCATCCTATCTGTTCGCCTTTGTCGTAACTCCGCTAGAGGCTTTCTTGGCCCTCGCATTCCTTACAGGTTGGATCATGGACATAGCCCTACCGCTCGCTGCGGTCATATTGGTTGCCTTCCTCATCGCCGTGGGGATCAATTTACGACGAGGTCGGAGCATCCTTTGCGGTTGCTTCAGTGATGCTAACGAACAAATCTCGCCTCGGACAGCGATACGCCTGCTCCTGCTCCTATTTGTAGTCTTGCTCTTAATTGGTCTAGGAAGCACGGGCATTGCCTCGTTGCCTGGTCTTGGATTAGCAAGTGCTAGCAATAATGTATCGACAGTTCTATACCTGTTACAAACCGCGTTCTTTTCCGTGTTCCTTGTCCTGCTAACTACCTGGATCCTTAACCTGCCAGAATTGGTCTTTCTAGCACGTCACGTGCTGTCCGGTCGATTTTTATCTGGTAAGACGACAGATAGAGGTGGAACAGAGGAGACATAGGGATGGAGACACCATTTTACCTATCGTATACAGCTCTTTGGATACTGGTGATTCTGCAAGGGCTAATTCTACTTGGCTTGGTGCGCATCGTATACCAACTACAGCGAACCGGGGGAGTTGCAGGCGCATCGGTAAATAGCACTGAGGTAGGACTGAAAACCGGGCAAATAGCGCCCACGTTCAATGCCGTGGACCTGTCCGGTGAGCCGCTCAGTAGCAATGACTTTGCGGGTCACATGACAGCTATTTTGTTTGTCTCCTTTAATTGCCCGTCGTGTGTTGTTACCCTATACGAAATGGAAGCACTGAATTATAAGACGCAGGGGAACGTGATAGTGATCTGCCGAGGCAGGGACGGAGAGTGCGCGCAGCTCATTGATAGACACAAGCTAAGTGCACGCATAGTTGCAGATGAGGACGAGCAGATCAGTCGGCGCTTTGGTATATCAACTTTTCCGACAGCCGTCCTCATAAACGAGGGCTATCGGATCCAGTCCTATGGATACCCACATCGGGAAGAATTAGAGGAATTCCTTGATTATGCGCCCCAGGCAGGCGCAAAAGCTGTAGCATCTGTTTAGGCGCGGGAGATTGCTGAGATAAGGAGTAAGTAGAGCCATGGCAATCGAACATATGCTTGGAGCCACGCCTGTGACCTTGACACGAGAAAACCTGTCAAGGAAAGTGAAGCGTGTAGCGTTAGCTGTTTCAGCACTCTCACTCCTAGGGGGTGCGGTAGCGATGGCCCTCGAACCTCGCTTTGGGCTGCTGGCAGCTGCACTCGTCTTGGGATGGACCCAACTGGTCGGGCTTTGAGGGCAGTCGCTCGTTGGAGCGTTGTCGCCCCTCGGGAAGGTGGCAGGTGCAAAACGCAAATGGTTGGCTCATGTAGTAGCCTATACGGTTGGGGGTGGTATCTCCAGCGCGGCTGTTGGTATGCTACTTGGGTCGTTGGGTGGACGACTGTCTGGATTGCTCTCGCCTTCCATGCAAATGCCAATTAGAAGGTGGGAGATCTTAGTTCTTATTGGTCTGGCGGGCATGGCGATGGCGCGCGAAGCCGGGTGGGTGTATTTCAGGCTGCCTGAGCTGACAAGGCAGACTAAGCGGATCTGGGCCATGAGATTGCCCAGTATAGTGGCGGCGGTTTTGTGGGGTCTTGACTTGGGGCTCACCTTTTCCACCCGACTGACATTCTCTGGCGTCTGGGTTTTGGCTCTAGCGGCAATCTTTGCTGGAGATCCCGCATTCGGTGCATTGCTACTTGCTCTTTATTGGTTAGGTCGTACCTTGTCGGTGTGGAGCGCACCCTTGATATTGCCTGATGCTAACGCCACAGCGCAGCTTCTGCTTGCAATAGCCGAGCAGTGGAACTTCTTTCGGCGGATTCACGCCTGGGCTATTATAGGGATGGCAGTTGTACTGTTTATGCTCTTCATTGGAGACTAGGCAGGAAAGACCAAAGTGGATCGCTGATCTGGGTTGCGAATAAACAGGAGGTAAGCAATGTCTACGGACAGACTAGTCGAAGGACTCGCGGAGAAACTTGATCGCAGGAGTTTCATTACTAGGGCAGGGATGGCGACCGTCGGCGGATTGCTGGCGCTGATGGGCTTACCAGGGACGGCTAATGCCAACGCGCCCGATGTTTCGTACAAGTGCTGTAATTTGTGTGGTAGCCCACAATCGTGCGGCAGTTGCTGGTGCCAGTGGTGTTGGACCTGTTGCAATACCGCTGATAATACGAAGTGGGAGTGCTGTGAATGCTATGAGAGCCCGAACTCTCAATGTAATGGTAGCTGCCCAGCACCGTGCTCATCTGCGCGCCAAGTCGGTTCTTGCTAGAGGTATATACAGCAATGAAACAGCAATGAATCCGCTCACACGCCTGTTTGAATCGCTTCCAACAACAGCAGCGCTGGGAGCCGCAGTGGTACTAATCGTGCTGCTGACAGGTTGCGCCGACACCAGCACCAGTAGGAGTACTGACAAGTCGGCTACGCAAAAGAGTTCGCCAACGTTAGCATCTCAAGCCGCGCCCACAATGACGCCTCTACGCATCTCAACGTCGACGTTACAATCGTCTATTAGGACGACAACACAGCCTACAGGCACTCCATCATCGTGTCCAGTGACCAATCCCAATGGAGGCCAATATTACTCGAACGGCTCTTTGCGGACCATACTCCAGCCCTATGGCAAGGTTGAGATCACACCGGATCATGTACTGCCAGATGGTTCTTTGGCGATAAAGTTCCCCTGGTGGCGAGAGGAGGGGGTAGTTGGCAAATTAGATATTCAGGGGCGAAGGCTAGACGCACCAGCTCCGCCTTTGCGGGCTGACATTCCGGATGGTTACGGGGATACCGGATTCCAAGCGAGTGCGATAATCTTCCCGACCGAGGGCTGCTGGGAAGTTGTAGGTAAAGTTGGCGATTCCAGTCTCACATTCGTAACACTTGTGTATAAGATAGGAGAGTCTAAGTAAGCCCGCGAGATTGTGGGGAGCAGGCAGGTCTTTTTGTGGCTGGCTTGATGGGGTTGCCTGCGGCGGTTACCCAGGTGGGGGATCGACCGGCCCTGTTACAGGTCGCTCATCGCGAGCTTTAACCTTTCCGCTAGCATAGCGTCTTTCTAATGAATTGTGTCAGGCTTGGGTTTCACCAGTAAGAAGGGCGATTGTGCGCCGTCTTTGTGCCCACACGATTGCTCACAATATGACCATGACTATGTAGGACAAAAGGTTGCGCGTTCGGCGCAAACCACGAGAGCGACATATGAACTCTGACTCACCCTCGCAGATTGAAGATCTTGACCCCGAGCCTCTATCGAAAGGCGTCAATACGCAGGCCATCGAGCTTGTGCTCGGCCTGTTGCTACTGGTGGGTGTTCTGGCCTTTGCTGGGTGGCAATGGTGGCAAACGGAGAGTAACCAGAGGAACTACCAAGCAGGGCAGCAGGCAGCCGCTCGCTACGACTGGGACGCAGCCCAATCGCTGTTTCGCGCCGCGGACGGTTACAAAGATGCCGCTACTCTAGCCCAGAATGCCGAAGGCAATATTGACGAGAGAAACAAAGATTATGCAGCAGCCCTCGCCTATGCAGATCAGGGTAAATGGATCGAGGCATTCCAGGCGATAAGTGCCACCATTAAGATCCAACCCAACTACCGCGACTTGCCCAAAATGGAGAACATAGTTGAAGGACATGTCTACGATGAGGCGCTGCTGGGCAGCGTGGTTCAGTGGCCCAGCGCCAGTCCGCCGGGCCTGTACTACCGTGCAAAGATCGGTTGGGTCTGGCTGAAGGACAGCGACCAGTATAGCGATCTCCAGTTCGGCAATCGGCCCAATAGTGTCGTATATGACGTGCCAGGGCCGGGCTGGGTGCCGCCAACTACACGCCAAGACCAGGGGAATATACGCGGCTCTCCGGAGCAGCAAAACAAGGAAGGGCGAGAGGCGATCGTGGCATGGATAGACCCTTCGGTTACTAGTGACACGCTGAAGCTGACAAAACTTCCCGTGAAACTCGATCGGTATCCACCCACTGTGTGGGGCAGACAGGGTGCGTGGATTACAGCGAACGCATTCAACGCCTGGTATGGCTCCACGACTCCCGTGTACCACGCGATGAGCCCAATGGCTCCCCTGACCTATGTGCCCTTGGACGGCACTGCTCCTACCACGCTCACCCTAACGGCTGGACTCAGCAGGCCAGCGTTGCTCACCTTGGATAGTTCCTACGATGACCTCTTACTGCTTGCGGACTGGACGACGAGCGCTGACAACAGTTCGATAGTGACCGTGTACCTGGCCGATGCCTCTGGTGGGAAGCGCCGTGTTCTCTATACCCACCCTGGTGGGATCGAAAAGGCGCAGTTCAGTAGCGATGGCAAGCACGTTCTCCTGACTACTTACACGACGAAGGGCGGCTATACGCTTCAGGACCTCTCGCTGGTGCTTCTGGACGCTATGGGCGGCCAAGCGCCTATTGTGCTGGCTGAGCAGCATGATATACCGACCTCCGATATGCTGTTGAATGGTCCTATGCGATCAACATATATTGACCACGGGCCGTTCGCGGGCAAGGTATTGGTTGCGGAATGGATCGGTGGATCCAATCGTGTCACCCTTGTCGACCCTGCTCGTCCGCAGACTCCCCTGTCGCGTTTGACTGTGCCGGGTAGTGCCATCCTGGATTGGAGCAATTTGATTCTTGGCGATGACCGCCTGCTATTACTTGGCTACCCATATGCACGGTCGAGCAGCGGCCCCAAGTTACCGGGAGATCGCGAGGTCTTGGTAAGCATGAAGGTCGGCGAAGGTTTCAAGATGAGCTATATAGATGCACCCGCCCGGATATACTCCATGTCATTACACGGAGGGCGCTTGCTTTTGTCTGGCGAGCAGTGGCCTCCCGATCAAGCCAACTCCCCTGGCTACTCACTGAGCGCGCTGCCGCTGTCGAGCGTTCCCCAGGATACAGTCCAACCCCGCCTTACGTATAATCCTACCTTCCCGTCCGACAGCCCTGGATTCTCCACTGGCCCGTCGATAAGCTTGGGCGAAAATGCTTTCTCATACCTGGATGGCCGCGATCTTCACGTACGGGCCTACGATAGTCTGGTGGACATCAAACTCCTCAGTGGTATCTCTACTCTGTGGCCTTCCCTGAACGAATACTCAATCAACTCTATCGGGCTCCGCTAGAGTTACGCCTGCGCTCGCTGAAAATTGCGGGTGTCAACCCGTACTCCTAAGCTTTGGAAACTTGGCTAGCCTCAGCGGCAATGGGCAAGTACAAGATCTGGAGACCTTTGTGGCTGGGCTGGCATAGAGCATTACAAAGCTGCTGAGCTGGTGGCTCTCCGACTTGGCTGAACAGATTGAGGCCGTCCGGTAAGAACGGCCGATCAAATTCTGGATCTCTTAGCCTGCCCGGTTTCGCGCTTATATCGTACAGGTGCACCGGCTTCCAGACGATCTGTCCTTAGCGTACAATTTCGGTCGGATGATACTCGGAGGCCGATCCCTGTTCTTATCATAATGGTCCGCGTCTGCGTGCTCATGATAGAATACGTGCACCTCTCGTGGACCGTTGTAGCCGCTCGGCCAGGGCTGCATACCGCCGCCCCCCGCCCTCCGTCCGCACCGCCTTCCACAGCGCCCGCTTGCTCCCAACCAACACCACGATCCCTTTTGCTCGCGTCACCGCCGTATAGAGCAGGTTGCGCTGTAACATCATCCAGGCGCTCGTGGTTAGCGCCGCCACGATACATGGATACTCCGAGCCTTGCGAGCGGTGGATGCTCATGGCGTACGCATGTGTCAACTCGTCCAGTTCGTCAAAGCCGTACACTATCTCCCTCTCCTCCACATCATCCGCCGCTCCTTCGTCCATGCGCACCCTCAGTTCCTGGTCCTCAAGTGAGAGGCCCGTCACCACACCCACAGCGCCATTGAAGACCTCTTTATCGTAGTTGTTGCGGATCTGGGTTACCTTGTCCCCGACCCGGTAGACCCTCCCACCATAGCGCCGCTCGGGGAGGTCAGGGCGGGCCGGCGTCAGCGCCTCTTGCAGCCGCTCGTTGAGCACACCTGCCCCAGCCGGCCCCCTATGCATCGGGCACAGCACCTGCACATCCCGGCGCGCATCGAGGCCGAAGCGGCGGGGCAGGCGGTTGGCTACGATATCGACCGTTAGCTCGGCTACCCGCTCTGGGTCCTCCTCCGCAAAGAAGAAGAAGTCGTCCAGACCCTTGGTCTGGGGCATCTGAC
>DAHVFG010000013.1:0-39774 GCA_027317125.1 Chloroflexota bacterium
GCTGGGTCCTCATGCACACAGAACCGCTCAATTCGTCTGACGCATAGGCCCTATCCTGGTAAGGTGTTCAGAGATGGGGTTGAACAATCTCCTTGGGGTATCCGTGCGGGCGTACCGCCACCTACCCTCACCCCCAACGCACCCTCACCCCGAATCCATACCCTTCACCTTTCCCGTTTCTCATTTCAACTGTCTACTTCAGCTTGCTCAGGCGGTCACGTGCCTCCTGAACCCAACTGCTGTCGCCCTTGGCGTTGTTCACCGCGTTTTGATATGCATTGATTGCGCCCTGTTGGTCGCCTTTGGTCTCAAGCGCGTTGCCCAGGTGTACCCACGCTTCGATGAAGGCGGGGTCAACGGTCACAGCCGCCTGGAACTCGCGGACCGCATCGTCCGTGCGGTGCTGGTCCATATATGCCACTCCAACCTTGTTGTGCCCCGCAGGGTTGTTCGGGTCTACGTCGCGGGCATCCTCCCACGTCTTCAGCGCCTTGTCGGGCTGCCCCGCCGATTGGTAAGCGTCTCCAAGCTGCTGGCGTATAGCTATGTCAGTAGGATTCTGCTTCACTATGATTTCCATCTGCTGTGCAGCCGCTATGTAGAAAGTGCGGTCAAGATACCAGTTGACCAGCTTCATCCGCTTGTCGCGATCGGTTGGGTTTGCTGTGACATCAGCAATGAGCGCCTGGAGCGCGGGATCATTGGTGGGCGGAGTAGGCACAGCCGTCGGCACCGCAGTGGGCAGGGGTGTGATGCCAATGCCCGGCGCTCCGCTGTTTCCCACGGGGCTGCCAATCAGCGACTTTGTGTCTTGCGCCACCTGGTAGATGATAGTACCTGGCAGTCCAGCCGGAGCGTTGGCATCAAAGACTTCCTTGAGTACGCCTACCTTCGGGTCTGCAAGCTGCGTGAACTTCGCCATGCCGCTATTCCCGGCCTTCGCCTGTTCTAACTGCCCAAGGTAGATGTAATCAATATTGTACTTGTTGATAATCGTCAGAGCACGTTGGACGTCGGGTGTGGTAAAGAACTCGGTCATGTCGCTACGTCTCTGCCCAACGAGGGTGTTGTATATGGCTACGCCATCCTGCGGGGCGCGCTGCTCCTCCTCGTGCTGCGCGCCTATCACCATCGGCAGGCCTGTGTTGCTCGCCACGCGCATGCCCCCCGCCCGGTAGTAGTCAGTAGGTAGTTCAGCGATAACGTGCAGGCCTTTTACATTCTGGTTCAGCCACTTTATTCCCTGATAATCATACTTTAGGTTGATAGGAGCCGGAGCCTGATCTGTGCCGTAAGTCGCGGTCGTCATGTACTTGATCCCGCTCAAAGTGCCAATAGGCGGTGTGACTGGAAAGCGCGTCAACAGGCGGCTGCGAGTGTCAAAGAGGGGAAAGACCAGCGCCGCCAGCATAAATAGCGCGAAGACGCCTGACCAGGCGACGCGCCCCCCTGTCCAGCGAAGTCGCGGGTTGGAAGGCTTCGGTGGCGTCGGAGGCGCAGCAGGCGTGTGCAGATAGCTCACAGCCTTCTCACCTGCCGGGTGTACAGGGGCTAGGGCTACCTGGGCTTCCGGTTGGTAATAGTCAGGTTCGTTGATGGCCTCAGGCTGTGCAGCAGCCTCTGCGCTCCAGACGAGCCAGTTGCTATGTATATCGTCTGCGGTTGAAGAAAGGCGTGGCAGCGGGACGGTGTCCGGCTCACTCTCATCTTTATGCCCGTTCGCCGGTAGGGTGGCATCTGCAAGCAGTGGAAGCGCGCTATTTGCTTCGCCAGCTTTCGCTGCGGCCTCATGAGCCGTGCGGCGCGAGCCGATCCCATAGAGGATGTGGTAAATAGCCGCCGCCCCGCCCAGCGCGAAGAGCACCCACACTTGCATGTAGAACTTGAAGACAGTGTTCATCCTGAAGCTGTCGCCGCCGTTCAGGTGGTCAGCCAGGTAGACCAGCTCCACGCCGAGAGCGACCGACATGGCCGCTGCCATTAGTAGACCGGTAAAGAGCGATACTGCCGAGCGCGACGTGGCGAGGGTCGTCGCCGCGATGCCACCGATCAAGGCAGCTAGTAAGGCGATCAGGTACTGTCCAGTTGCCAGTTGGAGGATCACAACCAACGCTGTTATAGCAAGCAGACCAAGGCCTGCCCACAGAGGAATAACGCCCGGATTGGGTGTCGCCGCAGGCAAGGCAGGTTCGATCTGAGCGTGGCTGTGAGCCTCAGCTACCCAGTTCGCCGCTTCGTTCGGTGTGCCGCCACCGTGACTGTTGCCGTATTCTTCGTCGATTGAGGGTTCGCCCCAGCCGTTAGGTTCAATCTCTCTTTGTGGCGAAGCATAGGCCGTGTAGTTATCCGTTCCATCTGCGTGGCTCTCCTCGCGATGGGAGTAGACAGATAGTACGGAGCCTGGCTCCTCCACGGCGTGATCCCTCTGCACGTCGGAGGCGGACCTGCTATCCTCTACAACATCTGAAATGGTTGGTGTATCACCGCCTGTGGATGTGCGGCTCGCAGGCGCATTCTCTTCTGTACCCGTCCCCTGGTCCACCCTGAAAGAGAAGTGCGATCGGGAGGCTGCCGGTCCGACCTCTGCGCCGGAGAGAGAAGGGGCCAATCTAAAGCCTTGCCAGGGCAGAGCCAAGCGCGGCGCAAAAGCATGGCTGCTCGCCATCTGCTGGGAAAGGGTTCTAGGTTGGGAAGGAACTGACCGGGTCAGGCTGGCGTAAGCTGCTTGCCAGGGAAAGTTCCATAATCTATATACCAGGTAGGAGATTGCGATAAAGACAAAGAGCGCCCATATCACGAGGAACTCGGCGAGCGTAGTGCGGTGCATGATGGTGGTGCTATTCTGTATCACCCCTCCATCTACCAGCGGAAGAATCTTTGTGTAAAAAGCCTTGAAGCTGAGGAAGAAGGGTAGATAGGCAAGTAGAGCCACCCCTGCCAGCGCTGCGATCGAAACAATGCTGATTAAATAGAGCGTCCAACGGCTCGCCAGGCTCGGGTTTCCAGCCGCATGCAAATCTGCCGGCTCTTGCCTCAACTGACTGTTCGCCAGTAGGAGGGCGATGAGAGTCGCCCCTCCCGCCACAGCAGCGTAGGTAGGAAAGTCCCAGGAGTTTACTGCGGCAAGAGTGCCGAGTGACAGCGCCGTCACGCCAAAGCGCAGCACGCCTGCCCAGCCCCAGCCCCACAGCCAGGACAGCGACTCCGTAATGGCATGGAGCAAGCTTTGCTTAGCGGCTGTGGCTCTAAGCGCATGGCGCAGGCCTCTGAAGCGGCCTGAGAAGGCGAGATTAAGGCTCAGCACAACTGCCAGCAGCGTGAAGGGGATGTCCATAAGGTGAGGGTGGAGGTCCGCGAAGAGGAAGCTCCAAAAAGGGAACTCATTTATGGTGTGAGCGATCACGCGGCTAGGCCCCCAGAAGTCGAAGGTGGGTGGTGGAGCGGTCAACGACTGCTCGGTGATGCCGAACTTCTGCACCCAGCTCAGTACAGTAGGGGCGGCCCTGGGAAAGGTGATCATGAACAACTGGTAAAGGCCTACCATGTTGCCGATCACCAGCATCAGCACCCCTGCCAGGAGGCCGAAGGCTAGCCCGCTGCGCGACACAATGTGCAGGCTGCCGCGCCGTCGCTGGCTCCAGGCGACAAGATTATAAAGCACCCCCGCCGCTGCTGTGAATGCCAGGCCGTACAGGAGAGGTATAGTCAGGTTGAAGGCGATTGCCGGGTCCACGCCAACCAGCTTTATCATGTTGGCTACGATGAAGTAGCCCTGATAGTAGTAGTTGATCACGCCGTTAGAGAAGAAAGGATCGGCGGGGGGCATCCAGGGGCTGCGTAGTATGGCGTTGAGGAAGCCGAACTCCATTGGTTTCTCGCCGCCCAGATAAGGCTGCCACAGGTCGGGATTCTGCATCCGTATCCAGAGGAAGGCGGCGAAGCCTATGAGGAAAATAGCTTCATAGAAAACCACCAGCGCCCGCTTCTCGCGCAAATAGCGTCGGATGTCGCGCCCAGCGCCGAGCCGCCAGCATAAGAGGGACAGCAGGGCAAGGATGAGGGTAACGAGCAGTACGCTCCATGTGGTGAATGGCACAAGATGCGTGCTCGCCAGGATCCAGGTTCCCCATGAGACAAGGAGGAGCGCTACTAGCTTCGTGACCGAGTAGCCTCTATCCGGCAGGTTGCGGCAGATGGTAACGACAATAGGCAAGACGATCAGCCCCAGCAGTTCCATCGCCAGGAGCCAGAGCAGAACGCCGATCCACTGCGTATTCTCCTGCGCGAGGGGGTTCCACGAGTAGTCATTGACGACAGGAAGCTGCGAGATTGTGACGGGCGGCATGCTGCCGTCATACGCGAGCGAATTGTTATCCAGCGCAGAGCCTTGACGCGTCGGGCTGTACTGGCTGACAGGGCGGTTGAGCGATGAGCTAAAAAGCGATCTGAGCTGGTCCTGGCTCAGTGTGCTGACCTTCTGGAAGATGTCCACTCTTGGGTGGTCGTAAACGGTAAAGCTCTCGTCGGCTGATTGGTCGTCGAAGCGCATGCCGAAAAGCTCCGGGGTCACTTGCGTTGTATTCACCAGCTTATAGCCCAGTTTGCCCTCGAACAGGAGCTTGTAGAACTCAGTCTGCACAGGATAGCGCCAGGGTGACCGGGGTATAGACCCATAGAGGCGATTGCTGGCAAGGATGATATAGTCGAGGGCTGGGGCATTCGGTCGGAAGTAGGGCTTGTTGTTTGGTCCGAGGCACGGCTCCTGCGGGGCAACCCCGCAGGCGAAGCCTTTCATGCTGCCGCTCCTCCCCACCTGGTTAATCGCTGCGTACGATGGGCTGCCTGGCGGCACGTCCTGGAATATCTGAGTGTCCCCCGCGCTGCTGATGGCGTTAGCTCCTGCCTCCGTTACGGCCAACTGCGCGCGTGTCTGGTTGAGCATGTTGGTGAGGTACTCAAACTCACCTTCGGGTGGTTTGTCATCGTAGAGGTTGAGTGGGAGTGGCGCACCGTAACGGTTGAAACTGCTGTTGCCTGGCAAGCCTAGCGGCAGTTCATCATCCCAGCCCTCCACGCTGTGTACAGCGCCATCCGGCACGTTCGCATATATCCATTGAGATGCCTGCACGCGAGACTGGTCCTGCGAGTAGATATTCATGAAGGCCACCGACCAGAGGAAGGCGGAGGCGATTGTGATGACGGTCAGGGCAGGAAAGATGTTGCGGCGGAGTCTGGTCGAAGCCGTTCGCTCTCTGGCGGGCATCTGTGCTATACGGCTCCGCATCCAGATCGTCCCACGCATGAGAAGGGCCGCACCCAGGAGGCAGAATATAGGCACAAGGGGCAGCATATAGCGCATCCACTTGGCTTCGAGGGGCAGAGTAATGGTGGCGAAGTACGGTATCGCCCCCGCCATCAGCAATACTTCGGCAGGCCGCTTGCGGAATGCGAGCCAGAGGCCCAGCAGGAAGCCAACCACCACCACGATGCCTGGAATGGGGCTAAGCCCCCACAGCACCATGTTTTGCAGGTTATAGAGCACAGGCACAGTGCCGATATATTGCCGTGTATAAGGCAGGTCTATCTGGCCGCTCTGGATGCCTGCCTGCTCGACGATGCCGCCCCACCAGGGGTTGGAGTCGAGCACGGCGGTGATGCCGCCCACCTGGAAGCGTGAAAAATCGAACTGCCAGATAACATAAGGCTCTGTGATCGCGAAGGCCAGAAAAGCAAAGAGAGCGGCGACGAATACGTAGCGCAGCCCACGCAGCAAATGTCCGCCGAAGCTACGCGACCTCTCTGCAACAGACGCAGGTTTGACCCCGATCGGATCGCCCAGGTCTGCTCCGAGCTTGCGCGTTCTCAAACGATATGCAGCACGCAGCACAACAGCAGCCACCACCACCAGCGCGAAGAGGACCACTGAGACTTTGGTGGCTACCGCCAACCCGATGCAGACGCCTGCTCCGGCTGCTGCCCACCAGGCAGGGCGCTGCATCATCACAACGCTAAAGTAGAGCGCACCTATAATAAAAGTAGTAAGTAATGTATCAGAAGTGTAGAAATGCGCATTCTGAATGAGGGTGACGGCGAAGGCGGCAAGGGCGGCTGCTATCAGCCCGGTACCGCTGGAATAGAGGCGCCGCCCAATGAGGAAGACGAGCAAAATAGTGAGCAGGTCGAAGATGGAAGAGATCCAGCGCCCAAGCAGAGTGACCGCGTTGTAGTCCTGCAAATAGTAGCCACGTGGAGTGCTAATTGTAGGAGGAAGCAGAGTGTCGAGTCCCCACCCTGCTGCCCGCGTCAAATAAACAGGCAGCGAGCCGTAGGGGTAGCGGCAGCCTGCTGGGTTGCTGCATGAACCGATCTGATCACGCCGGAGATTCAAAGGGCTGGTATTTGGATCGAAAATGTTTTGCCCAGCTGAAGGCCAGGTGACACCCTGGGTAACTCCGACAATAAAGCGCTCATCGGGGTGTTGGTGTTGGTCCTGGTCGAAATTGCGCCCATAAAAGCGGAAAAAAGCGCCCGCTATCAGGATCGCAACCAGGGCCAAAAGGACTCTGTACTTCACCCAGAAGGAGATGTGGGGAGTTCCAGGCTGCATGTATTCTGTTGAGACCGTCTCAATTGAAGATGACAAAAAGCGGCTCCTCAATGCGCTAGAGGGGGTCAGGGGGAGTGTTGAAGTCGTGCCATGCTAGCACAAATAGGGCCACTCTCCTCATGAAGGGACCTGATCCACAACATTGATTTTAACATAGCAAATAGTGACAAGCAAGCGCGGCATCGGGCCACGAGCCTTGAGGTGAGTGCTTAGCCTGTGGGGTTGATGTATCTCTAATTAGCATTTATTGACAACTGTTAGGAGTAAATTATACATTATAGAGTGCCAAGCATCATAGCATTGCGTTTCAGCGTTACTACTTTGCCAGGCTTTTAGTATGAACGATCCTCGTTTTTGCTCTCTTTGCGCATCCCCCCTCGCGGAAATAAAGCTGCCTACTGAAGATCGGCCGCGCCTGGTCTGCCCGCGATGCAGGCACGTACACTATCTGAACCCCAAGATTGTGAGCGGCACGTTGCCTGTACAAGGCGGCAAAGTGTGGCTCTTGCGGCGCGGCATAGAGCCACGGCTCGGCTTGTGGACTTATCCGGCGGGCTACCAGGAGTGGGACGAGTCGACTGCTGAGGCGGCGATACGTGAGACGCGCGAAGAGATTGGCTGCGAAGTCGAATTGGAACGGCTGCTGGGGGTATACTCGCAGGCCTCCACTGCTGTGGTTAACGTCGTCTACATTGCCCGCTTGTCTCCTATCAGCGAGCTGCCTCATCTCACCGCTGAGGCAACCGAGGTATGCGCCTTTGCGCCGGATGAAGTACCCTGGGGCGAGCTTGCCTTCCCAAGCACTCACGCCGTGTTGCACGACTGGATACGCACCCTACCGGCGAGTTGAGGACGAAGCTGGTTGCCGACCCTGCTTACAGGCTAACGTTTTGCAGACTTTTTACAGTTTCTTCTGCTAAAATTAACATTCATCTCTTGACACCAACTCCAAATTAAGGTACGTTAATATGGACCGCCTGCCGGAAGTGAGCGGCACTCTTAGCAAAAGAACTGGAGCTTATACATATGAATATCGCTGCTGCCATTCTTGTATTTCGCGAGGGCCTTGAGGGTGCCCTTATTGTGGCTATCATGCTTGGGTACTTACGTAAGGTGGGTAGGCTCGACCGCCAACTTTCCGTCTGGGCGGGAGCAATCTCGGCGGCGTTGATGGCGGTGGGGTTCACTGTAGTTCTTCAGTTGATTAACTCACAGTTTGACTATCCCGCCAAGGGGATCTACGAAGGGCTAACGTCGCTTTTCGCGGTTGTGATGCTGACGTACATGATCTTCTGGATGTCGCGGCAAGCTCGCTATATCAAAGGTTCCCTTGAGCATGACATGAAGACAAAGATGACACAGGGAGCCGCCTGGGGTCTCTTTGTAGTCGCTTTCCTGACTGTGGCGCGTGAGGGCGTCGAAACCGCACTTTTCCTTTCAGCCTCGGCTTTTCAGTCGAGTGGCATGGCAGCGCTCGTTGGAGGTCTCATTGGCCTCGCGGCGGCGCTGGTGGTGGCATGGGCCGTCTACGTGGCAGGGATGAGGCTCCAGCTTCGCACCTTCTTTAGGATTACAAGCCTGCTTCTGGTCATCTTCGCGGCGGCTATCTTCCGCTATGCTATTGGCGAACTCGGAGATGTGGGCTGGATCCCCGCGATTATAGAGCCTCTATGGGACACATCGGCGCTGATACCAAATAGCAGCAGCCTGGGGTCTATTCTTCAGGCGTTGACAGGGTATGTCTCCCAGCCGTCACTCAGCGAAGTAGTGGGCTACTTCGGCTATCTTATCATTACCGGTTCCATCTTGCTGCGTCCGGCGAAGCAGTCCGCGCAGTTGCCTGCACCCCCCGTAGCTGCGCCTGCTTCTACTGAGGCTACTGAGGCTGCGGTTATATCTCCTGCCCCGGCGGAAATGAAGCCCAACTAAACCTTGAAGAAAGTCAAAGTAAGAAACCATTGATAAGGCTGATCACAGGCGCGATTGCCTGCGGGGTGCTGCTGGCTCTCCTGCCTGGCTGCGGCGCAGCTACGGGCGCTACGGGCGCAACAACCCCCAATAACGATAGCGGCTCCGCCGGAGCTACGGCGCAGCCGGCAGCACAGCAGATAACTATCATAGCTAAGGACAACGTCTTCGCTCCCACCGACTACAGCGCAGAGGCGGGCAAGCCTCTGACGATAGTGCTCACCAACTCCGGTGCGAATATACACGAGGTTGAGGTGAAGGGTCTGATAGCCGAAACGCAGCTTGCGCCCGGCCAGAGCAAGAGGGTCGCGCTGGTGAACGTTGCAGCAGGAACATACCAGGTCTATTGTGAATTACACAAGGATCAAGGTATGAACGGGCAGTTTGTAGTCAAGTAAGACGCTTGGCCCGGGACGCTAAAACCGCCATTTGAATCGGAGCTTCCGAAAAAATCTTGGCTTTCTGCACCTCGCTATTCAAGAGGGCGTGGTTGCCCCAGGCCTCATTCGGACGGGGCGATGGGAGTTCCTTCAGGTGTGGGTGACTCCGCGTGGGGAGGAAAGGCAGGCGTAGGGGCGGTTGGCCTCGCGGGGCGTGCCATCGTACTTTGCGGCGCGGTTGCGTGAGGTCGGGCAGCGCTACCCGCGTCCTGGCCGCTCTTCCTCAACGCCTGGAACTTGTGCTCTTTTGCCCTGTGCTTCTGAACTGCGCGTCGCCGGCTTTTGTTCATTTCTCTTCTTTCTCCTTCTGGGTTGTGGTCCCTGGTTCCGGGTAAGAGAGGTCTTCGGCTTCGGCCTGTGGCGCAGGCTGAAAGATCATCTCACTATGCGGCATGGGGTAGTCAAGCTCGGGCAACGAACCGTTGCCATTGGGAGAGTGGCCGTTGGTGTAGATATTGGCGCTCTCGGCAAGCTCCTGCTGAACGCGCTGGGGCATCTCGCCGCCGCGCATGTAAATCGCCCGCTCCTCGTCCGTCATCTTTTGCAGAATGGGGTGAACATCCCAGGGGTTACCGTCGGCCTTTGTTCCCTGCACAGGGGTGGCAGAGGTGGCAGAGGTGGCAGAGGTCACAGCCGAGGTGAATTCGCTGGAGAGGTCAGTCCATGCGCTACGGGCAGGCTCGATTGCGCGGCGGAAGTCGGCCACTCCCTTGCCGATTGTGCGCGCCGCTTCCGGCAGGCGTTCTGGACCTAGCACAATCAGAGCCACGACCGCAACCATTATTATTTCGGGTAGGCCGATTCCAAAGATTTCCACTCTACTATCCCTAACTGTCCTTAGTTGGTAACTTCGCTATCGTGAGCGCCTGCGAGCGTCGCACTCTGTGACACTTCACCCGCCACCCATTTTGCGTAATCGTAGTTCACACTCGCCGGCTTGAGCGTCATTATACAAGGCAAATCGTAGCTGTGAAGCTCCCGGATCCTCTTTTCTGCGGCGAAAGCTCGCAGGCTTGTCGTTTTGCAAAGCAATATTGCTTCGGCTTCGCTCTGTATCTTGCCTTTCCACCTGTAGATGGACTGCGACTCAAAAGTGTTGGCGCAGGCGATCAGGCGCTCGTTTACGAGATAGGTGCCAATCCGCACCGCTTCCTCTTTCGTGCTGCATGGTACATACAATAAAACTAACGTTTCAGACTCTATCATGGATTGTACTCTTCTCTTTTGACAGCACATTATAACACACCACGCGTTCGGTGGCAGGGGAGGGCAGGGAGGTAAGCGTTCAGAGTTAGGGTGGAGCAATCTTCCTGGGGTAACTGTGGAGGCGTACCCTTACGCACCCCCAAACCCCCTCTCCCTTCATGGGAGAGGGGGCTTTATTGCTGGGAAGAGCCAGGGAACGCCCTGTAACCCCGTCAGGGCTTGGCCGGCCCCCCATGCCCCCTATTCTGAACGCTTGCCCTGGGAGCCAGAGTTGTCCTCGCCGATAAATAGCTGAAAAGTGAACTGGTTGACAGTATATCTGGTAGTTTATAATAGGGCTGCATATTATCACCACCGCCGCTGAAGGCACCTACGTTGATCCTGGACTCACTATGGCAATCTCCACACAAACCGGTGACACGATAAGTAGAGGTAAACGGTGGCCCGCTGAGGTTGCTTGGGCACTCGCGGCTGGACGCCGGCGCGTGCTCTGGGCGCAGGTCTGGAATGCTATGGCGGCGACATACCCTGTGCCGCTCCTCCTTGCGGCGGGGTGGATCGCGCTCGCCCGCTTTACCCTCCTTGAAATACCCTTGTGGCCCAGTGAGCTGTTTATAGTGGCATGGCTCCTCTGGTTGGTTGCATGGTCCCTTAGCCGCAGGCTCGGTGATGGACAGGTGGCCCGCTATCTCGACCACACCCTTCTCCTCGACGAGCGACTTACTACCTGTATGGAACTGCTGCGTGGGCGCAACAGAGGCCGGCCCACCGCGGACGACTTTTTGGAGCGAATGATCCTCGATGCTCGCAACACGCTGCGCGAGCGTATGCCGATGCTCCCTGCCGCTCTCCACTTCACGCTACGGAGGCGTTACATATTCGCGATTGTGGTGGCGCTGGTTGCCCTTGCCGCAGCTATAACAGTGCCGACGCCCCTTGATGCGGTTCGCGCTGAACGGGCTAGCCTCAACAACGCTGTGAGCGGCATTGACCGCACTATCCTGGCGTTGAAAGCGCAAATCACAGCAGCGCCCGGCCTGGCCGATAGCACCAAGCAAAGTCTTACTTCTGAATTGGAGAGTCTGGAAGCTCAGCTGCACACACCTGGAGCCGACCGGGCTTCGCTCCTGGCCGCAATTGCTGACACCCAGCAGAAGGTGCGCGAGCTTTCGCCCTCCCAAACCTCCGACTTTGACAGTCTCGTTACCGCTGCGCGTTTGGTGCAGCAGGCAGCCATCAGTAATGCAGAGTGGGATCCAGCCTCCTCGCAGGCGCCCACTGACCTGGGCAAAGCCGCAGCCGCAGCCGAGTTTCTTGGCAGCGTCTCTGCTGTGCTTCAGGCCGAGTTAGCGCGCTCTGCCGCGTCATTTCTAAGCCAGGCTGCGGACTTCGCGGCGGCCCGCGACCCGCAACTGGCGGCGTCGCTAACTAATGCCTCCGGCGCGATCCTCCTCAAAGACAAGCAAAAAGCAGCGCAGGCTCTCACCGATGCGGCTTCGCGCTTTAGAGCCGCCGAAAGTGCCCTGCAAACCGCGCAAACCGCAGAGGATGTGCAGGCCAAGCTTGATGAGGGCCGCCAGGGGTTGGCGCAAGCGGGTCAGCAACTCGCCAAGCGCCCTCAGATTGGCTTTCGCAGGCGCGGCAGCCCGCAGGCCAGCGATCAGGCGAATAGTCTCGCGGGCGACCCTGGCAATCAGCAGGGCACGCCGCTTGCCGTCCAAACAGCAAACCCTGGGGGCAGCAATGTAAATCAGGCGTCAGGTGCGCCGCCGAACAGTATGGGTCAAAATATGCCACAATACAGCAACACAGCAGGGAGCGGCCAGGGGTCAGGCTCATCTGCAAGCAACGGCGGCTCTAATAGCGCAACGGGCAGCACGCCTGGAACCGGGAGCGGCGCGGGCAACCCCTCCGGCGGCTCTTCTACAGGCACAGGCGGCAGTGGCACTCAAGGCAAACCAACTGTAAGCGGCTCCTCAGCCGGTTCGGCTGGTGGAGGCAGTGGCGCATCGGGCGGGCCTTCCTCCGGCACCTTCAACGGCGCTGTTACCGGGGCTTCGGGGGCTGTGAGCGGTGGCATTACACAGGTGCAGAATCCACAGGGCAACGGCTTAGCGCCTTCCGGCGCGTCGGGTCAAGGGGCACCGGGTGGCGGCGAGAAGGTTTACGTGCCCCCTCCTCCCACGCAAGTGGCAATATCCGGGGCATCTCCGGGGAATGGTCAAGCAGCTCCTTTGTCAGGCAACGCCGATGGCGTCGCAGGCAGGGTAGGCGCGGGAAGCACCACAGGTGGGACGCAAGGTTCCCTGGGAGCAGGAGGCAAGGCGCAGGTGCGCACACCTTACACCGAGGTCATAGGCAAATATGCAAGCCAGGCGACCGACGCCCTCGCTCATGTATATGTGCCCGCTGACGCCAAGGAGTACGTGAAAGAATATTTCACGGAGCTAGGAAAGTAACTCTGTGCCGCTGCACAGCTCACCAAGCAACAGCCTGTGCTTACATAAAGGAGTAATGAGTGGCAATAAGCGAAACGACGATGCAGGGTGAGCAGCAGAGCGATAGCACGGCGATCACTGTCGAGCAGTTCCGTGATCGGGCGGTAAGGATCGAACGCGAGATAGGAAAGGTAATCGTCGGCCAGCGTAACCTCGTTCACCAGGTACTGACCTGCCTCTTCGCAGGTGGAAATGTTCTTCTCGAAGGCGTGCCTGGGTTGGGTAAAACGCTGCTTGTGCGCACTCTGGCCGATGTGCTCGATTGCGACTTTAGCCGCGTGCAGTTCACCCCCGACCTGATGCCCGCAGACATCATCGGCACCAACATCCTCATTGAAGATGAGACAGGCGGCAGGCGCTTCCAGTTCCAATCGGGTCCTGTCTTTGCTAACTTGCTGCTCGCCGATGAGATTAACAGGGCTACGCCACGCACACAATCGGCGTTGCTCGAAGCTATGCAGGAGGGCACCGTCTCGGTGGCCCGGACCGTCTACAAGCTACCTCAGCCTTTCTTCGTGCTGGCAACCCAGAACCCCCTCGAAATGGAGGGTACATACCCCCTGCCTGAGGCCCAGCTTGACCGCTTTTTCTTCAAGCTCAATGTGTCGTTTCCAACCGCCGCCGAACTGGTTGCGATCTCTGATCGCACCACCTCGGACACTGCGCCGCAGGTGAACCATATCGCTACGGGCGGCGAAATTGTCGCTATGCAGCACCTCGCACGCCAGACGCCAATCGCCACCCATGTGACATCATACGCTGTACGAATTTTGCAGGCGACGCACCCGGATAACCCGGAGGCGGCAACGATGACAAAGCGCTACGTGCGCTACGGAGGCTCGCCCAGAGCGCTGCAAAGCATGATTCTGGCGGGCAAGATACTCGCGCTCCTCGACGGAAGGTATAACGTGGCTTTCAGAGACATCAGGACATCTGCTCTACCCGCTTTGCGGCACCGTATCATCCTCAACTTCGACGGTGAGGCCGAAGGCATTTCCCCTGACGCCATCATCGCCTCGGTATTGGAGCAAACACCTGAAGAGGTTGCGTAACCGTCACATCGGTCAGCGGCTGAAGCATCTCCGCACGCGTTATGCGGAAAATCAGAGCGCAGAGAAAAACTATGCTAAAGTATATGAAAGTAAGCCTGAATAGATGGGTCTCTTTACACCCTTAGCTCTCGTCGCCTTGCCGCTTCTCGGAGTGATCGTTGCCCTTTACCTCCTGAAGCTGCGGCGACCTGTCGCACCCATCGCCAGTCTATACCTGTGGAGCTCCCTCACCCGCGACCGGGAGGCCAATTCGCTCTGGCAGAGGTTGCGCGTCTCTTTGCTCCTGCTGTTGCAGGTGGTGGCGCTCGCTCTTCTCATTTTAGCCATGGCACGGCCCTGGGTACGCACAGCTCAGGCCGCAGAACAGAGCGTGATAATTATAGTTGACGTATCGGCAAGTATGGGCGCTTCGAGCGCCGGCCCCGGCAGTCAAATGCGCTTGCAAGTTGCCCAGAGCAAAGCACGCGACCTCATAGACGGGCTGCAAGACGGGGCAACTGCAACGCTGATCAGCTCCGACGATCATGCCTCCATCCTCGTAACGCAAACTACTGATAAGGCAAGGCTTAGAGGCGCTGTTGACGCTCTCACGCCCGCAGCTACCGGCACGGATATGACGGAAGCGTTGAGGCTCGCGGGCGCTCTCGTCAGCCGGCAGGCGGGCAGCGCTATTTGGCTCCTGTCGGATGGCGCTTTCCCCTCAACGGCAGAATTGGCCGATCCGCTCAGCGCGCCATTCCACTTCTACCAGATTGGAAGCGCAAACGCCAACCAGGGGATAACCACCCTCTCGTTGCAGCAGCGTGGTGGGAGCTTGAGCCTCTTCGTGCAGGTGGCAAATGCTGACACAATTTCCGCCACCCGACGTGTGGACCTCACCATTGATGACACTCCCTGGACGGCCCGTACCGTGAAGATCGGTCCAGGCGCAGTGCAGGAGTTGATTGTTGATGACGTGCCCCTTGCCGCGAGAGTAATCCAGGCAGCGTTGGACGGGCCTGACACCCTTGCAGCAGATGACCAGGCGTGGGTTGTGAACCGCGCCAGTGCGCCCGCCAATCTCTTGCTTGTCACAGGTGGTAACAAGTTCCTCGAAACTGCTTTGTCTCTCCTCCCCACGGTAACACTCTATAAGGTGTCGGCTGATGACTATAATCCCGCCGCTACCATCAACGGCGCACCTGTAGACCTGACGATCTTCGATGCGGGCACCATAACCGCCACCAGGCGTACCCTGCCCCAGGGCAACTTGCTTTTCTTCGCGCCCCTGGCACCCAACAGCCTTATCAGCGTAACAGGTGTTATCAGCCAGCCTCTGCCCACGCTCACAACTTCCTTCGCCGAGAGCGGTGACGTTCTGAGTGCGGAGGCGCGCAATGGAGAGCCGCTACTGCGCTATGTTGACCTGACAGGCCTGCACGTTGCTGCTGCCTCCGCTGTAGAGGTGCCCAAGTGGGGCCGTGTTGTGCTGGCGAGCGATAAGGGTCCGCTCATTATTGCAGGTGAAACGCAAGGCCGTAAGGTTGGCGTAGTCACTTTCGATCTGCACGACAGCGACCTCCCTGTGCAGACAGCATACCCGCTTCTAATGCGCAACCTCATCACCTATCTGCTGCCCGATCCCTCTGGCGGGCTTCCCGCAAACATCGTGCCACGCACCTCGGTCGGCATAGACGCCGCCACGCCGCAGATTAGCCGCATCGTGGTGGAAGACCCTTCTGCAAAGGAGTGGAGCTACGACATTAGCCCGGCCCGCCCCAGAGTGGCCTTTGCTGAGACTTCGCAGCAGGGAGTATATTATGTGACGCAGTACGCAGGCGCTGACATCAAGGCGCAAGATGCCTTCTCAGCCAACCTTTTCTCCAGGGACGAAACGATGACGCCTCCTAACAAAGCCCCAGGCCTGCCAGCGGCACAGGCTGCTGGCAGACAAACAGCTTCGCAGCCCGACCTTTTCAGACGCGAGTTATGGCCCAGCGTCGCTCTCCTGGGTGTGCTTGTTCTCCTGCTCGAATGGCTCTATGCCCAACGCATCGCGGTGCGGCGCGCGTGGACAGAGTGGCAGGGAAGGCGCGCCCTGCAACGCAACGACAGAGCGTAAGCCCGGATTATCACTATGGATCTACCTTTCACTTTAGCCGAGCCAAAAGCTCTTATACTACTCCTCACGATACCGCCGGTTATCTTGCTCGGTCTATTGAGCGCACGGGCAAGGCCGCGTGACAGGGCCAGGATCAATACCAGCACGGTTGTCCGCTCTGTAATCTTGCTCCTCATTATCCTGGCGCTCGCCGGGCTACAATTCATCTCATCCGGCGGGCCGCTCACCGTTGTCTTTCTGATTGATGAATCTGCAAGCGTCTCACAGACAAGTCGCGATGCAGCGGTTGGCTACGTTCAGAAGGCTATAGCGCAAATGGGGGCTGATGACCGAGCAGGGGTTGTGCTCTTCGGTGAGCGGGCAATCGTAGACCGCGCCGTTTCGATGGGCGCGGATTGGCAGCCTTTTGGAAAGAATCCCTCCGTTGTAGCTACCAATATTGCTGACGCAATTCAGGTAGGCAGCGCGCTCTTCCCCGAAGGGGGATCACGCCGGTTGGTGCTGCTGAGCGATGGCGCTCAAACTGTGGGTAGCGCGGTGGATGTGGCCCGGCGCGTCGGAGCCACAGGCATCCAGCTCTCTGTAGTTCCCCTGGGCGCACAGGCCCAAAATGAGGTAGCGGTTGATCAGGTAGCCAGCCCCAACTCTGTACCCGCTGGCGAGCGCTTCGATGTGCGTGTGCTCCTTAAATCTACCTCCGACCGAGCAGCAACCGTTAGTCTCTTTGAGGATAGTGCCCCTGTTGGCAAGCAGGAGACCCAACTGAAGCAGGGCGATAATGTGGTCACCTTCAGCGTGATCGGCACGCAAGGCTTCCACGTCTTCAAAGCCCACGTAGCATCCGTAGACGACCGTTATAGCGAAAACAACGACGCAGCCTCCTATACCATCGTGAGTAAGCCCCCCTCTGTCTTGATAGTGGCTGGCACGCCTGCTGATGCGGCCCCGCTCAATGCAGCGCTTGTAGCCGGTGGCATGGAAGTCAGAATCGTTACGCCCGATGGCGTCCCCCAAAACATGGACAACCTCACCAAGTACGATGCTGTTGTCCTCGCCAACGCGCCCTCAGAGGCTATAGGCAACGACGCGCAACTTGCGTTGCAGAGCTATGTGCGTGATATGGGGCGCGGGCTGATCATGCTGGGTGGCGACCTGAGCTATGGGGCGGGGGGTTACCTGCGCACGCCCATGGAAGAAGTCTTACCAGTTAGCATGGACGTGCGCACTTCGGAGCAGAGGGCGTCGCTTGCCACGGCCTTTGTCATCGACAAGTCCGGCAGCATGGGGCGATGCCACGCCTCTGGTGCGCAGCAATTTAACCCGTCAATGCGCACAGAGTTTGGTCCAAGCAAGGTGGAGATCGCAAAACAGGCTGTTGAAAAGGCCGCAGCCCTGCTCAACTCCACTGACAAAGTGGGTGTGATTGCCTTTGACCAAAGCCCAGCATGGCTCGTGAACCTCGAAAGCATGGGCCAGATTGGTGAGCAGAATATAGCGTCCAGCCTGAAGCCGGTGCAGGCTGAAGGCGCAACCAATATCTATTCGGGACTGCAAAGCGCCATTGACGCCCTGAGCAAGACCGACGCCAAGCTCAAGCATATAGTCTTTATCAGCGACGGTTGGTCTCAGCAGAGCGATTTTACGGCTCTACTCAACCAGCTTGCTGTGGACAACATCACCCTGTCGTCGGTGGCAGCCGGAGAAGGGGCAGGCTCGCTAATGCAGGACCTGGCCCAGAAAGGAGGTGGGCAGTATTACGCTGCCCCCGACATAAACTCTCTGCCCAGCATCCTCCTCAAGGACACGATTAGCTTGATTGGCTCCTACTATGTCGAAAAGCCGTTCAAGCCCATTGTTAACAATCAAAGTCCGATCCTGAAGGGCCTTGATGCTCAGGCTTTGCCCCAGCTCCTCGGCTATGATGCGGCGACGCTCAAGCCCAACGCCGATCTGGTCCTTAAATCGCCTAACGGCGACCCCATCCTGGCGCAGTGGCAGTATGGGTTGGGGCGCACTGTGGCCTGGACGCCCGATGTGAAAGGCCGCTGGGCTACCTCGTGGGTGATCTGGCCGCAGTTCTCGCAGTTTGCCGCGCAGATGGTGAGCTGGGTGATGCCACAGGATGCCTCTCCGGGTATACAGACCGCCTTCACAGTTGCCCCCGCTACCTCCGGCGTTGGAACGGATGTAGCCGTGCGCATTGAGTCGGTCGATACTACAGGAGTGCCCCGTAATTTACTGCGTACCACTGTGACAATTTCAGGCACAGGCCAACCCGCAGTAGAGGTGCCCATTTTCCAGAACTCGCCCGGAGTTTACACCGGCCTGGCCCGTGGCCTCAAAGAGGGGGTCTATTCGGCCCAGGTGAATCAATATGATCAGGCGAGCGGCAAGAGCGTTGGCACGCAACAGACTGGGCTTGTAGTGCCTTATCCCAGCGAATACCGCCTCTCGACCAGCTCGGCAGCAGAGGCGGCTGCGCTTCTGGGCGACCTGGCGCAGGTTGGAGGAGGCAAGAGGCTGGATATAGCGCAACCTGCTGCCGCTTTCAGCCATGATATAAGGTCGCAACCCCGCCCGATACCCCTCTGGCCCTGGCTGCTGGGGCTTGCCGTACTGCTGTTCCCTGTGGACGTAGCTGTGCGCAGGCTAACTATATCCCGTAGCGAGTTGCGCCACGCACTCCACCGCTATCTCATACGACGATGAAGCAGATAGACCTTAACTGCGACATGGGAGAGAGCTATGGCGTGTGGCGCATGGGCCGCGACGCTGAGATCATGCCTTTTGTTACCTCGGCCAACGTCGCCTGCGGCGCACACGCGGGCGACCCTAACGTAATGGCTGCTACTGTTCGAATGGCACGTGAGCACGGTGTGGCTGTCGGTGCGCACCCGGGTTACCCTGACCTCGCGGGATTCGGCAGGCGGCCCATGGCCCTCACCCCGGATGAGATCACTCGCTGGCTGCTCGCCCAGATTGGCGCTCTATGGGCAATAGCTCGCAGCGAAGGGGTAGAGTTGTGCCATGTGAAACCACATGGTGCGCTCTATAATGAGGCGGCTCGCGACGAAGCTGTAGCTTATGCGGTGGTTAGGGCTGTGAAGTCTTTCTCGCCTTTGATGCCCCTTGTATGCCTGACCGCTTCTATTGCTGCCCAACTTTCGCAGCAGGAGGGTTTGACAACGCTCTTAGAGGGCTTTGCCGATCGCGCTTATCAGCCAAATGGCTCACTAGCGCACCGACAAGAGGCGGCCAGCGTGTATAGCTCGCCGCAAGTGGCCGCAGCACAGGCGGTGCAACTCGCTGAAGGCAGCGTCACAGCCCTGGATGGCAGCACCCTGCGGGTTCAAGTTGACACCATCTGTGTACATAGCGACACCCCGAACGCTCCTGCGATAGCACAAGAAGTGGGCCGCAGGCTCCGCGAAGCGGGTTATCAGGTAGCAGCGCTTGGCATTTTGAGGGCGGCTGAGTGAGACCGCAGATAGTCCATATGGGCGAGAACGCTCTGTTGGTCAGCTATGGCAGTCGTATCTCGCACGCGTTGAACAAACAGGTACGTAGTCTCGGTCAAGCTATAAGTGATAGCGACTTACCAGGGATTATTGGCATTGTGCCCGCCTTTGCCTCAGTGCTGATCTGCTTCGATCCTCTCAAGTGTCCTGAGGGTGAGCTGCGCCGCGCTCTTGACCACAGCCTCGAAACCGAGCTTGTTGCTGAGGATAATCCAGGCCGGGCGCACATCATACCTGCGCGATATGGTGGCAGTGAGGGACCTGACCTGGAGGAAATTGCTGCCGAGCACGACCTTGCGGTCAGCGAAGTGATACGCCTGCACACACAGCACCCGTACACGGTTTATTTTCTCGGCTTCCTGCCCGGCTTTGCATACATGGGCAGGGTCTCCTCGAAGATTGGTTCATCTCGGCTGCGCACGCCGCGTGTGCGAGTACCGGCAGGCTCAGTGGGAATAGCGGGCTTGCAGACGGGCATCTATCCATGCGCCAGCCCAGGCGGTTGGCGTATTATTGGGCGCACCTCTTGTCGCGTGTGGGATGCATCTGCTCGTGAGCCTGCGCTCTTCGCCCCTGGCGACCGTGTGCGCTTCGTTGAGAGCGTGGAGGCGGTGGAAAGCTCCCCACCTAACGTGCGGAGAGACGCGGCTCAACACCCTCTATTTGAGGTGGTAAGCCCCGGTGCGCTAACAACCATCCAGGACGTTGGAAGGCCAGGCTATGCCCACCTGGGCCTCGGCCAGGGAGGTGTATCCGACCGTGACGCGGCCGCCAGGGCAAATGCTCTCGTTGGCAATGTTGCAGGTGCGCCCGTTCTAGAACTGACCCTCACGGGACCTACTCTCCGCACCATCCAGTCCACCGCTATTGCTCTTGAGGGAGCAGATTTCGCCTGCTACGTGGACAACGACCCTGTGCCACAGGGGATGTCGTGGTTCTTGCGCGCAGGGGCCACGCTTCGCTTCAACCGGAAATCACCGCGGCACGGCGGCGCACGCGCTTTTCTGGCAGTCGCGGGGGGCTTTCAGGCGCTTCGTCTGTTAGGATCGTCATCCACTTGCTTGCCTGCCGGGTTTGGCGGCTTAGATGGGCGGGCGCTGCGTGCGGGCGATCTGCTTGAGGCTGCTCCCATACAATACTCGCCCGCGAGCGTAAGCGGGCGTTACTGGCTGGGCGGCCCTGCCACACCTTCTACGGGCGAGCACGTCCTCAGGTTTATTCCGTTCGAGGGTCCCGGCAAGCCGTCAAGGGCTTCCCTCAGGAACTTTGTAGACGCTGTGTGGAGGGTGACTGAGCTAAGCGACCGCATGGGCACTCGCTTGTCCAGCATGGAAGGCGCAGTTATGCATGGGAGAGGAGAAATGGCCTCGTTTCCCGTGTTGCGAGGCGCTATACAGCTGCCGCCCGATGGCGGCCCTCTCCTCCTGGGCGTAGATCATCAGACCACCGGAGGCTATCCGCTGCTGGGTGTGGTGGCGCAAGCGGATTGGCCGGTAATGGCTCAACTCCTTCCCGGGGAAAGGGTGCGCTTTGTCGCAATAGGGGTTGCGGAGGCACGCGAGGCCTACGCCCGCTCGCAGGCGAGCCTGCAAAAGGGTATGCGTCTGCTTGGTGGACTCGGCTGGCTCAGCGGGCCCGGCGGGCCTGGTCGCTAAATGGCCTGCCGCTCGTCGTAGGTGCCGAAGACCTGTCTGAGGGCGTCGCTGATCTCTCCGAGCGTTGCCAGCTTCTCCACGGCTTCTATTATGGAAGGCATCAGGTTGTCATCAGTTGTGGCTGCGTTGCGCAGTCTTTCCAGCGCGAGCTCTACCTGAGCATAGTCGCGCAAATGCCGCAACTCGCGCAAACGCGCCACCTGCCCAAGTTGCAGCGCAGGATTCACTTTGAGCAGATCGGTATGCGGCGCTTCGTTACTCTGGAAGCTGTTCACCCCCACGATGAGCCTCTCGCCTGAGTCCACGTCGCTCTGCCAGTTGAAGGAGGCTTCCTCTATCTCGTGCTGCTGGAAGCCGTTGTCAATAGCGGCAAGGGTGCCGCCCATCTCGTCAATTCGCCGGAGATAGTCACTAGCGCCCGCTTCGATTTGGTTGGTGAGCGACTCGACATAATATGAACCTGCGAGAGGATCAATTGTAGAGGCGACGCCAGTTTCGTAAGCAATGATCTGCTGGGTGCGCAGGGCGATTGTCGCGGCGCGCTGCGAGGGTAGGGCGAGCGCCTCGTCCAGCGAGTTGGTGTGCAGCGATTGCGTCCCCCCCAGCACAGCAGAGAGCGCCTGGATAGCTACCCTCACCACGTTGTTATCGGGCTGCTGCGCCGTTAGCGATGAACCGGCTGTCTGTGTATGAAAGCGGAGCATCATAGACTGCGAGTTGTTCGCCCCGAACCGCTCCTGCATAGTGCGCGCCCAGAGCCTGCGCGCTGCGCGAAACTTGGCTATCTCCTCGAAGAAGTCGCTGTGGGCGTTGAAAAAGAAGGCGAGCCGCGAGGCGAAGCTGTCCACCGGCACCCCGCGCCGCAGCACCTCTTCAACGTAGGCTATCCCATTGGCGATTGTGAAGGCTACCTCTTGTACGGCTGTGGAACCTGCCTCTCGGATGTGATAGCCGCTAATCGAAATGGGGTTCCAGCGCGGCAGCTTTTCGGCGCAGTAGGTGATGATGTCTCCCACAATACGCATGGAATATGCCGTCGGGTAGATATAAGTGCCACGCGCAATATACTCTTTGAGGATATCGTTCTGCACAGTGCCGGAGAGTGACCCTTCCTCTATGCCTCTCTTGCGTGCCACCGCGATGTAGAATGCAAGTAAAATCGACGCGGTGGAGTTGATTGTCATCGAGGCGCTGACTTTGTCGAGCGGAATGTCAGCGAGAAGTAGCTCCATATCGGGGAGCGAGCTGATAGCCACGCCCACCTTTCCTACCTCACCCTCCGCCGCCTGGTGGTCACTGTCATAGCCCATTTGAGTGGGGAGATCAAAGGCGACGGAAAGGCCGGTTTGCCCCTGGGCCAGCAAGTATTTGTAGCGGCGATTAGACTCTTCGGCGGTGCCATAGCCCGCGTACTGGCGCATCGTCCAGAGGCGGCCTCTGTACATGGTAGGCTGCACACCTCTAGTGAAGGGGAACTGCCCTGGATAACCAAGCTCGCGCTCGTAGTCAAAGTGAGCAAGGTCTTCCGGCGTATAGAGGCGTTCTACAGCTATTCCAGAAGATGTCTCGAAGCTATCGGCACGCTCAGGAGTGCGCTCCAACGCAGGCTCAAGCAGATTCTCCCGCCACTCGTCACGTTCTTCAGACACCCGCCTTGCCCTTTCTATTCTAAAGTCAGCAACGGTTTCCCGCCCTCGACCACCGCTCCGCCTTCCGTGTTGACCGCCGTTATCCGTCCGTCGCGTGGGGCGTTGATGTCGTTCTCCATCTTCATCGCTTCGAGCACCAGCATCCGCTGTCCGGCCTTGACCTCATCGCCCACCTGTACCAGAACGCCCTTGACTAGGCCCGGCATAGGAGCTTTCACTATCAGAGCGCCTGTATGCACTGTGGTGCGCGGCGCGATCTTCTCTAGCCGCCATTCGCGCTCGCTCTGCACCTTCACATCGAAGCGGTGCCGCCACATTACCATGCGCAGACCTTCCTCCGTATTTTCCACATAAACCTGGAAGCTCATATTATCTGCAAGGATCGAGTAAAGGCCTTCGCCTGTATCGGCAGAGAAATGTACAGGGGCAAAATCCACGCCTATTGGCTGTGCCTCCGCGCCTGCCGCTTCGCTCTCACCCGCAATCGGGCGGATTGTAGCGCCTGCCTCGGATTGCTCTAAATCGAAGCCGTACTCGTGATCGCCTATTTGCAGATAATATTTGGGCATGACTTACCTCAGCCCTGCCTTGCGCCCAGCCAGCCGCCAGTTGTTTGTTTCAGTGGTGTTGTCTGCACTACTCTGGCCGCTGTTGAAGGCACTCCCTGACATGCGCTTGCGGTCAGCCACGAGCGCCCCTACTATTGCTGCCACAGGCGAGAGATCTTCCTCGACCCCCTTCGACATTCCCCCGCTCGTAAGGAATCGCTCCACGAACTTCGTGTCCAGCCTGCCCCTCTGGAAGTCAATAGAGTCCATAACGGCAAGGTGAAAAGGAATGTTTGTCTGTACGCCAACAATCCGGTATTCTTCCAATGCGCGCCGCATCCTGAGGATGGCAAGCGCCCTTGTAGGCGCCCACACGATCAGCTTGGCAATCATCGGATCATAGTAGATAGAAACGCGCCCGCCGCGATAAATACTACTGTCTACCCGCACGCCTGGGCCGCTCGGCTCGGTGAGTGCGGTAATATCTCCGAGCGATGGGACAAAGTTGTTGAAGGGGTCCTCGGCGGCGATACGGCACTCAATGGCGTGGCCACGGAGACCTATATCGCTTTGGGCCAGGCGAAGTGGCCTGCCCGAAGCGATTCGAAACTGCTCCAGAACCAGATCGATACCGGTAACAAGCTCTGTTACCGGGTGCTCCACCTGTAAGCGTGTGTTTACTTCAAGAAAGTAAAAGTTCTTGCGCCTGTCAACGAGGAACTCCACCGTGCCGGCCGAGCTATAACCGGCAGCACGCGCCGCAGCAACCGCTACCGCGCCCATTCGCTCGCGCAGCCTTGCATCGACAGCCACTGAAGGCGACTCTTCGATTAGCTTCTGGTGACGGCGCTGCACAGAGCATTCGCGCTCGCCCAGATGGATAACGTTGCCATGCTCGTCCGCTAACACCTGAATCTCTACGTGTCTTACTGAATCGAGATACTTTTCGAGATAGACGACGCCGGAGCCAAAGGAAGAATATGCCTCACTGCTTGCGCTCCTCAGTGCGGATTCAAGCTCAGACGGGCTGTTGACTACACGCATGCCTTTGCCGCCGCCGCCCGCCGAGGCCTTAATCAACGCGGGGTAGCCGATCCCTTTGGCTGCGGCTGCCGCTTCCTCCGCGTTGTCCAGGGCAACATCTGTGCCGGGCACGACAGGCACGCCCGCGGCCTCGGCAGTTCTGCGGGCAGTTAGCTTATCCCCTAGCAGGCGCATGGCTCCGGGAGAAGGTCCGATCCAGGTGAGTCCGGCGGCGATTACTGCTTCGGCGAAGTTGGCGTTCTCAGCGAGGAAGCCGTAGCCCGGGTGAACAGCATCAGCCCCCGATTTGCGTGCCACTTCGAGCAACTTGTCAATCCGCAGATACGACTCTGTTGAGGGACCAGGCCCTATTGGGTAGGCTTCATGGGCAGCCCGAACGTGGAGCGCAGTCCTGTCCGCCTCCGAGAAAACAGCTACCGACCTGATACCCACCTCGGCGCAGGCGCGCACCACTCTGAGCGCGATTTCACCCCGATTTGCGATTAGCACCTTTCGGATGTTCGGCAAAATTGATCTCCTGCTGTTGCGACGGTACCCTCGTTTCAGTCCCTACTCCCAATAATAGATGCCTGCAAATATTTGCTTGCGGGCGGCTTGCCCAGCAGTTGCAGGATGCTCAGGGAGGCATCAGCCACTTTGTCCACATCAACGCCTGTTTCTATCCCCATGCCGTTTAGCATAAAGAGCAGGTCTTCGGTGGCAAGATTGCCTGCCGCGCCGGGAGCGTACGGGCAGCCTCCAAGCCCTCCTGATGATGAATCGACTGTAGAGACCCCCATCTGCAAGGCGGACAGCACATTGGCGAGCGCAGTGCCCCGCGTGTCATGAAAGTGTACAGCGAGGAAGGCCGCAGGAATATCCTTCAAAAGTAAGGCCAACAGATCCTCCACCTGGTTGGGGGTACCAACCCCTACGGTATCGCCCAGAGAGACCTGCCAGACCCCTAGCTCAAGAAGGGCAAGCGTTACTTCCCGAACCTTCTCGATAGGCACCGCGCCCTCGTAAGGGCAGCCGAGTGCAGTGCTCACGTAGCCGCGCACGCGAATATCGTGCTCTGCGGCGAGTGCTACTACGGGCTTGAAGTTGTCGAGTGACTCGCCAATGCTGCTGTTGATGTTCGCCTTCGTGAAACTCTCAGACGCAGATGTGAAAAGCGCGATGTCACGTACACCCGCATCTACTGCTCGTTGCATCCCGCGCACATTAGGCACGAGTGCGGGGTAGCGTGTGCCTGCCCGTCGCTCGATACCGGAGATCACTTCGGATGCATCTCCAAGCTGCGGCACTGCTTTCGGGCTGACAAAGGAGGTGGCCTCGATGTAAGGAAGGCGTGCTGCGCTCAGCAGGTTAATATAGTTGATCTTGGCTCCGGTGGGCACAGTGACTTTCTCATTTTGCAGCCCGTCTCGCGGCCCAACCTCGTATACAATCACCTTTTCCGGATAATTCGCCAATGCCTTACTTCTCCATCTCGATCAGGGTGTCGCCAACTGTCACTTGGTCGCCCTCGCTATACCTGACCTCAGCTACCACGCCGTCGTGCGGGGCGCGCACCGTGAACTCCATCTTCATCGCCTCGATTATCACAAGCGGCTGTTCTTCAGCGACCATCTCGCCCGCCTTCGCAAGCACCTTGAGCACCTTACCGGGCATAGGGCTTTCAAGGCTGTTTTCACTACCAACTCCAAGCGACTTGGACAGACGGTCTGTCGCAAGGGCGGGGGCGCTGCGTATCCAGTAGTCACGCTCCTCCCATCGAAGCGAAAAGCTATTAAGCTGTGTGCCGTCAATCTTGAGTGAGTAGCGCGTCAGGCTTTCAGCCAACTGGATTTGAATAGCAGATTCGACGCGGGAAAAGGGGTCGGCGCCTTTGGGCAGTGTAAGTGTCAGTTCATCATCGTACAGGGCTTGCCCGCCCTGAGAGACCACAGCCCACCAGCCCTCCGGCTTCTCAGCGAGAGCAGATAGCCTGATGTCGTAGCGTTCGCCATCAACGACCAAATTTGCCGGCATATTCTGCCGGGCCTGCCTCCACCCTTGCGCCTGCCAGGTGGCTTTTGGCTCGTTATGCCCAGCAGAAACGATACCGGGCGCGAGCAGCCGTATTACTGCCCCGGCGATTATGACTTCTATCGGAAGCTCTGCATGTTCAGCTGGTGTATAGTACTGCTCTATAAGGCGAGTGGAAAAGCGCGCAGACCTGAACTGCGGCTGCCACATCAGCCAGCGCAGGAACCCCAGGTTTGTTGTCACTCCCTCAAGGATCGTTCCGCCAAGCATTTCGCTCATGTGGTCAATAGCCGCCGCACGTGAGTCGCCCCAGCCGATAATTTTGGCTATCATCGGATCGTAGTAGGGAGAGATGGTATCGCCCTGGCCGACCCCGGCGTCCACGCGGATGTTCTTTACGGGTGGAAGTTGTAGCCTGTTGATCGTTCCTGTTGAAGGGAGAAAGCCATGGTCCGGATCTTCTGCATAGAGGCGCACTTCGAGAGCGTGGCGCTTAAAGGCGACATCGTTCTGCCTTAACCACAGCTTTTCCCCCGCCGCGATCCTTATCTGAGCTTCCACGAGGTCCAGGCCCAGTGCCTCCTCGGTGACGGGGTGCTCCACCTGAAGGCGAGTATTCATCTCAAGAAAATAGTAGCGCCCATCCTGGAAGATAAACTCGACGGTGCCTGCGTTTGAGTAGCCTGCGGCTTTTGCCAGCGCGAGCGCCGAACCTGTGATTTGGGCACGAAGCTCAACGTTAATAGCTGGCGACGGGCTTTCTTCCACTACCTTCTGATGGCGGCGCTGCACGGTGCAGTCGCGCTCTCCCAGATGCACCAGATTGCCGAAACTATCGCCCAGCACCTGAACTTCGATGTGGCGCGGCTCTGTGAGGTACATTTCCAGCATGATGCTGCTGTCGCCAAAGGCTGCTTGAGCTTCTCGCTGCGCGCCCTCTATGGCTTCTGCCAGCCCTTTGCGATCGTTGACTACGCGCATGCCTTTGCCGCCGCCGCCCGCGGAAGCTTTAATCAGCACGGGATAACCTATGCGCTGCGCTTCTTCTGTGAGCCTGCCGAGGCTCTGATCGTCGCCCCAGTAGCCCGGCACCACAGGCACACCGCTGGCCTCGGCGAGCCGCTTCGACTCGATCTTGGATCCCATGAGGCGAATGGCTTCAGGCTGCGGCCCTACCCAGACGATGCCTGCCTCGATCACAGCGGCGGCAAAATTAGCGTTCTCCGATAGGAAGCCATAGCCGGGATGTATCGCCTCGCAACCCGCGGCACGTGCGACTTCGATTATTTTGTCGCCCCGCAGATAGCTCTCAGAGGCAGGGGCAGGGCCTATATTGTAGGCTTCGTCGCAGGCGCGAACGTGAAGCGCACCCCGGTCAGCATCGGAGTAAACTGCCACCGATCTGACGCCAAGTGATCGGCAGGCGCGCGCTATACGTACAGCTATCTCACCACGATTGGCGATAAGCAGCCTGGTGAAGAGCTTGGGCCGCTCCTGGGTCATGCCCACTCCGGCTTGCGTTTCTCAAGAAAGGCGCGCAGCCCTTCCTGCCCTTGTGAGCTCACGCGCATAGCGGCAATAGTTTCCGCTGTCATCTGCATGGCATCCTCCGGTTCCAGCGTAGGCACAATCCCTATAAGCTCCTTGGCCCGACTGATGGCCCTCGGCGCGGACCTCATCACTTCGCCAACGATGCGTTCTACTTCAGCGTCCAGGCCCTCAGGGTCTACAACTACGTGCGCGAGGCCAATTTGCAAGGCACGCTGCACGCTGAAACGCTCTGCTGTCAAGAAGAGGGCACGCGCGTGGCTGCGCCCTATCTTCGACAGCACATAAGGGGAGATAACCGCCGGAAGTATCCCCAGCTTGGCTTCTGAGAAAGCGAAAAGAGCGTCTTTTGCCGCAATCACAATGTCACAAACGGCTGCCAACCCAACGCCACCGCCGAGCGTCGCCCCTTGTATGCGCCCAATCACAGGCACAGGAGCACTGTCGATTGTATCGAACATGCGGGCCATGCGCAAGGCATCGGCGATATTCTCTTCTTCAGTAAAGTCAAGGCTTTCGCGCATCCCCTTTACGTCCGCACCGGCGCAGAATGAGCGTCCCGCCCCCGCGAGCACGATTGCCCGCACTTCACTCGGTGAGCGCGAAGCGGCCTCAGCAAAGGCTAAGCGCAACTCCTCTACGAGCGCTGAGTTGAAGGCGTTATGTACTTCGGGTCGGTTCAAGGTAATATAACAGACCTTGTTTTCGATCCTGAAGAGAAGGTTGTGGTAACTCTGAGACATATCCTGGACTTACATACGAAAGATGCCGTACTCCGTGGCGGGTATCTGGGCGTTCAGAGATGCGGCTATGCCCAACCCCAGCACCATGCGCGTGTCAACGGGATCAATTATGCCGTCGTCCCACAAGCGCGCTGTCGAATAGTAGGGATTGCCCTCGGCCTCGTACTTGTCGAGCGTGGGTTGCATGAACTCCTCCTGTTCATCCCTGGTCATCTCTTTTCCTGCCGCTTGCAAGTTGTCGCGCCTCACCGTCAGCAGCACATTAGCGGCTTGCTGGCCGCCCATCACAGAGATGCGTGCGTTGGGCCACATCCAGAGCTGGCGTGGGCCATAGGCCCTGCCGCACATGGCGTAGTTCCCCGCTCCGAACGAGCCACCAATGATGACGGTGAACTTGGGCACCTGAGCGTTTGCTACAGCCATTACCATCTTGGCTCCGTCTTTGGCTATGCCCTTGCTCTCGTACTCACGGCCAACCATAAAGCCTGTGATATTTTGTAAGAAAACAAGAGGCACTCGCCGTTTTGTGCAAAGCTCGATGAAGTGGGCGCCCTTCAACGCGCTCTCAGAAAAGAGGATGCCATTATTGGCGATTATGCCAGCAGGATAACCCATTATACGTCCAAAGCCGCAGACGAGCGTGCTGCCGTACAATTGCTTGAACTCGTCGAAATGAGACCTATCCACTATGCGAGCGATCACCTCACGTATATCGTAAGGCCTGCGATTATCTTGCTCAACAACGCCGTATATCTCTGCTGGGTCGTAAGCAGGGGGTTCGGGGCTAGTAACCTCCCAGGGGTAATATTTCTCGCGAAAGAGGTTGGAAGCGATGTCACGTGTGATTGCCAGGGCGTGCTCATCGTCTACGGCGTAATAATCTGTTACTCCGCTTGTGCGGCTGTGGACGTCTGCCCCGCCCAGCTCTTCGGCGCTCACTTCTTCTCCTGTCGCTGCTTTCACCAGTGGCGGTCCGCCCAGGAAGATGGTGCCGGTGCCTTTGACGATTACTGTTTCGTCCGACATCGCGGGGACGTAGGCCCCGCCTGCTGTACAAGACCCCATGACGACTGCTATCTGCGGTATGCCTTTAGCCGACATAGTTGCCTGGTTGTAGAAGATTCGCCCAAAGTGCTCCCTATCGGGGAAGACCTCATCTTGCAGCGGCAAGAAAGCACCTCCCGAATCTACGAGGTAAATGCAGGGCAGATGGTTCTCTTCAGCGATCTCCTGGGCACGCAAGTGCTTTTTTACTGTAATGGGATAATAAGTGCCCCCCTTCACTGTGGCGTCATTGGCGATGAGCACGCACTCTTGCCCGGAGACTACGCCGACGCCGGTGATGATCCCCGCCGATGGCGCATCGCCATTGTACATGCCATTGGCCGCGAGCGCAGAGAACTCCATAAAAGCAGTGTCAGGGTCGAGCAGCATCTCGACACGATCACGTGCGAGGATTTTGCCGCGCGCTCTGTGCTTTGAGATGGCGCTGGCCCCGCCGCCTTCCCTCACCTGCCGCAGCCGTGCCTTCAGATCAGCCACAAGGGAGGCCATATATGAACGGTTGGCACAAAACTGCTCTGAGGTTATATCAATGTGAGACTTTATAAGGGGCATGTTGGGATCAGAACCTCAATGAGGACTGCACATTGAGTAGCTTTCTCAGCTAGCAGTCCTCATAGCGAAGTCCTCGCATAAGCGGGGGTTTACTTGAAGAAGTTCAGGTTCTTGGCAATATAAGAGGTATATTCCTCTGGCACATCATCCTCTGGATAGATGGCATTCACCGGGCACTCCGGCTCGCATGCGCCGCAGTCTATGCACTCGTCAGGGTCAATATAAAGCTGCTCAGCGGCCTCAAAGCCCGGCTCGTCTTTGCGCGGGTGAATACAATCCACAGGGCATACGTCTACACATGCCGTGTCTTTAACGTTTATGCAAGGCTCAGTAATTACATAGGTCATAGAAAGATTCCTCCATATAATCGCCTGTCTAGCCAAGCAATTGCGCTGGCCGCACGTCTATTATACATGAGCAGTGAGTGCTGAGCAATCGAGGGGTGAGTTCGCGGGTGCATGTGGTATATACTTGATCAGCGCTCAGCATTCGGCCTTCCTTGTTCACACCTTCACAGTGTGGCATCTCTTTGCTAAACTATGGGTTGCTGATTAACTACAAGTAAGTTCGCAAAATAAGCTGCTGTTCGGGGGTATAACCCGACTGCGTGGAGGTGGCAATGACAAGAGCATCATTCGATGCTGATGAGGCGGTAGATGTGCTGGTAGAGATACCACGTGGCAGTCGCAACAAATATGAGTACGATCGTAAGAGTGGCCGCATCCGGCTAGACCGAGTTCTTTATTCGTCCGTGCATTACCCGACCGACTACGGACTGATTCCTGAGACACTCTCGCTGGACGGAGATGAGCTGGACGCCTTGATTATGGTCGAGGAGCCGACCTTTCCGGGCTGTATCGTCACTGCGCGCCCTATCGGTGTGCTCCTGATGCATGATGAGCACGGCGAGGACTCGAAGATACTGGCTGTGCCTGTAGGTGATCCACGCTTCCTCGCGGTATGTGAGCTTTCAGATGTGGCGACTCACTGGCTTCGCGAGATCGAGAACTTCTTTGTAACCTACAAACGACTGCAAGATGTCGAAATAGAACTAACAGGTTGGGACAACCGCGAAGCGGCCTGGGAGGTCATAGCGAAAGCTCGTACGCACTACAGGCACATGGGCCATGTTTGGAACCTCTAACAGCAGAGAGAGTTTTAGCAGAGAAACCTGGCAGTTGGGAGCTTTTGGCTATTGTGCATCCTTATGAGCTTGACGTAAGATAAGTGTGCAACTCTTTGCTCTCAGGATCGTCTTACTTTCAAAGGCAGAAGAACACTTCGTGAGGTTGCTTATGCTGAAAGCTCGAATGCGTGTGATGCCGGCGCTCAGGAGGCCGCGCTCCCGCCTGGGATCGGCGGTCCTGATGCTATTGATTGTTACAGCACTTGTGGCAGCTGCGCCCCTGAAGGCACAGGACGAAAGTGGCCCAGGCAAAGTTGCGCAGAGTTTCAGCGAAGCTGCCAAAGAATGGGGCGTGCCTCTCCAGGTGCTGATGGGCATCGGCTATGTGGAGTCGCACTGGGAGCAGCGAGGTGGATCTCCTTCTCTTGACAACGGCTTTGGCATCATGCACCTGGTTGATGCATCGGGAGGAACGCTGCAACGGGCGGCAATCCTCACTTCTCTCTCCACAGCTTCCATAAAGGTGGATGCAACAGCTAACATCGAAGCAGGCGCGGCCCTCTTGAGCGACATATCCCGTAAGCTGAATCTATCAGCCGAAAAAATAACCGATCTAACAGCATGGTACGGAGCAGTCGAAGCCTACTCCGGTGCAACTGACGTCGGGGTCAGGCAGAGCTACGCCATCGAGGTGTTCAAGGTGATCCAGAATGGCGCGCGTGCTCAACTTGCCTCGGGAGAGGTCGTTACATTGAGCGCGAGCGTTGTGGGTGCGCTACCCCGTTCAGCAGGGCCGCAACCGCAAAGCCCCGATTACGGTCCTGCACTGTGGGTCCCTGCCGACAGCAATAACTATACAGTGGGCAGGCCATACGGTCCCCTTAGCTACATCATAATCCACGACACCGAAGGCTCTTACGCATCTGCAATTAACTGGTTCCAGAATCCTATCTCCGGCGTAAGCTCGCAATATGTCATCCGCTCGTCAGACGGCCAAATAACGCAAATGGTACGTGAGGCAAATACCGCGTACCAGGCGGGCGTCTGGGATTATAACGTAAAGTCAATAGGGATCGAGCACGAAGGGTTTATGAACCAGCCGGGCTGGTATACGGAGGCGATGTACCAGGCCTCCTCAGCGCTGGCGCGCAACATTGCCGACCGCTACGGCATCAAGAAGGACCGGGCACACATCATCGGCCATTACCAGGTGCCCAATCAGAGCCACGTCGACCCCGGCCCGAACTGGGACTGGTCCTATTATATGAGCTTGATACGCGGAGACAGCACGCGCTCCGCCCTGGTAGACAACACCGATCCCGGTTTCACGGCTGTGCCAGGCATCATTGATCAAGCTCACTACTGGGCGATCTACGGCGGCGGCTATAACAACTCCAACACTTATGTGACCGACTCCGTAGCCGACCAGTCGAGCAGCGTCAACTCAGGCACATGGAGCGCCCAACTCCCCACAAGCGGCTACTATGACCTTTACGCCTTTGTGCCCTGGGTAGACAACCAAACAACCGATACCGAGAATGCACGCTACCAGGTTTACAGTGCAGATGGAATGATTATTTCACGAGTGAGCCAGAAGGCTATCACAGATGTAGGCGACGGCAGCTGGGCGCACGTGGGCAAGTTCCGGTGGAACGCAGGTGACACGGCGCAAGTTACTCTGACAGACTACACCGGAGAGTCGGGGCGCAACGTCTGGTTCGATGCCATGATGTGGATCCCCAGCAGTAGCGGTCCCCCGCCGCCTGCTCCAACAAGTACTCCGAGGCCGGTGTCAACGAGCACACCTCGTCCGGTGCCGACGAGCACACCTCGCCCGGCGCCCACGCAGACCCCAGGGCCTTGCGGTATAAGCTTCAGCGATTTGCCCGACAGTTACTGGGCCTACAGCTACATCTCAGATCTCTACTGTCGAGGCGCGATCTCAGGGTATGCAGATGGAACATTCCGCCCTGCCTCCGGCAGTACTCGCGGGCAATTTGCAAAGATGCTCACGGTCGGTTTCGGCTGGGCCTTGTACGTGCCGCCGCGCCCTTCTTTTGGCGACGTGCCCTATGGCAGCACCTTTTACCAGTATGTGGAGACGGTCTATCGCCAGCGGGTTATCACCGGCTATACCGATGGCACGTTCCGCCCCAACAACCCTGTCACAAGGGCGCAAGCCGCTAAGATGCTGGTCTTATCCCTCAACTGGTCGCCTCTCTTCCCGTACAGCCCAACCTTCACAGATGTGCCTGTGAACGACTGGTCATATGGTTACGTGGAAGCGGCATCGGCGGGCCGTCTGATAGGCGGCTACAACGACGGCACCTTCCGGCCGGGCCTTAGCATCACCCGCGCTCAACTGAGCAAGATGCTTTCGCTCTCCTTGCAGCAAGCAGCGCCGCCTCAACCCGGGGGCCCTGGGACAGCCCCTCTCCGGCCCGCCAGCACGCCTGCACCCAAAGAATAGTAGTGGCCGAAGGGTGAGGTGTGAGGTGCGTGTGGTGCAGAGTATATCGCTCAGTAGGCGTACCGTAGCGCTGCCAGCCACTTCACATTTCGCCCCCGTTTGTCCCTCTGCTACTTCTCAGTTATAATAGGCGTGGTGATATTTCTCACAATGCATTCAATACTGAGTGCGCCCAGGGAGGAAAGAATATGGGTCTGACGGAAGATCCCGGCAACGGCGCTGCAACTCCCGCTCATGAAGCAAGTGCGGCGGGCGAACCGCTCGCTGAAGGTGCTGCTGAAGCTGAGGACGAGCTTTACGACATCACGATTATCGGCGCGGGCCCCACAGGGCTCTTCGGCGCTTTTTATGCCGGCATGCGGACCATGAAAACCAAGCTCATAGATGCCCTTGCCGAGCCTGGCGGGCAACTCACCGCGCTCTACCCTGAGAAGTATATTTATGATGCGCCCGGCTTCCCAAAAATAATCTCCAAAGACCTTGTGAAGGTATTGGTCGAGCAAGCACTGCAATGGAACCCTACGATGTGCCTCGATGAGCGCGTAGTGACACTGGATAAAAGCGATGAGGGCCACTGGGTATTAGTCACTGATAAAGGTCGCCACCTTACCCGCTCCATTGTAATTTGTGCAGGGGTAGGGGCCTTCGCGCCCAATAAGCTGAACGCCCCCGGCGTGGATGATCTTGAGGGAGTGGGCGTCCACTATTTCGTCAAGGAAAAAGCCGCTTTCAAGGACAAAAACCTCCTCATCGTTGGCGGGGGCGACTCTGCGGTGGACTGGGCGCTCAACTTGCAGGACGTGGCGAGGTCTATAACGCTCATCCACAGGCGCGATGAGTTCCGCGCCCACGAAGGTTCGGTACAGGAGCTAATGAAGTCGCCTGTGCGCGTGCTCACCCCGTACGAAGTAAAGCAGGTATCCGGCGACGGCAAGCTGGAACAGTGCGTGGTCTATCACAATAAGACCAAAGAGGAAGAAACGCTCGATGTAGACGCGATTCTGGTCAACGTTGGATTTAAGGCCGATATTGGCCCGATCCGCGAGTGGGGCCTGGCCCTTGAGAAGCGCGGCATCATAGTTAACAACAAAATGGAGACTAACCTGCCGGGTGTCTTCGCCGCCGGTGATATAGCCGCTGAGGAAGTCAAGATGAATCTCATTGCGACCGGATACGGGCAAGCGGCAATGGCGGTTAATGTAGCAAAGAACTATATAGATCCAAAGTCGAGCATCTTCCCCGGCCACAGCAGCGAGAAGATGTAGCGCCGCGCAAGTAGGAGGAGTATGGAAACCAGAGTAGTTAGCGGTTCACTCGCAGAGATAGAGGCTGATCTCATTGTAGTAAGTGCGTCTTCCGGCGAGAAGCTACAAGGCGCCGCCCAACAAGTTGACGCGGTTCTTAACGGGGCGCTCACTTCTCTGATCGCTAACGGCGGCTTCAAAGGCAGGCTTTTCGAATATGAGTGGCTCTACCCGGCAGCTATGCCGACACGGAGGATACTCCTTGCGGGTGCGGGCAAAAGCGACCACTACGATCTACGAACCTTGCGCCGCCTGGCAGGGGCGGTAGTGCGCCAGGCGCGCAACAAAGGTGTAAAGCGCGTCTGTTTAGCTCTCCAGGCCCCACGGGGGGTGTCTCCTGAACGGCACGCTGAGGCCATTATTGATGGCGCACTGACAGGGTTGATGGAGCCTGACCTGTACAAGGAGAAGTCCAACCGCTCTGAAGTGAGTGAAATCCAACTGTGGGTAGTAAACGACGAAGATAGGGCACGCCGCGGCCTGGACCGAGGCCGGAAGATCGCCTCCGCAATCAACTTTGGGCGCTGGCTGGCCGAGGAGCCATCAAATATCATGACCCCGGTGCGCGCGGCTGAAGAGGCTCAACGATTAGCAGCCGACAACAAGCTGGAGTGTGAAATCCTGGGTGAGGAGGAAATACGCTCCGCGGGTATGAACTCTCTACTGAGTGTGAGCCTCGGCAGCCAGTGGCCCCCCAGGTTGGTAGTGCTCACTTATAAAGGGGGCGGGGACGGCCCAACTTTAGGGCTGGTCGGCAAAGGTGTAACCTTCGACTCGGGCGGCATATCTATCAAGCCCGCGGCCGACATGCACTATATGAAATACGACATGTGCGGCGCGGCAGCAGTCATCTCAACGGTATACGCGCTCGCCCAGCTTGAGGCCAAAGTAAACGTTGTGGGGGTAGCGGGGTTTGTGGAGAATATGCCCGGCGGGCGCGCCACTCGCCCAGGCGATGTGGTCAGGGCGGCGAACGGCAAGACCATCGAGATCATCAACACTGACGCTGAGGGCCGCCTGGTGCTGGCCGATGCTCTCGACTTCGCTCGCAAGCGCGGAGCCAACCGCCTTGTGGACATCGCCACGCTCACCGGAGCAATCAAGATAGCCCTGGGCACCGTTACCCCGGCGGTGATGGGCAGCCCGCAAAGCTGGGTAGATGATCTGCTTCGCGCTGCCGCAGACGCCGGAGAAAGGCTATGGCAGATGCCCCTCTTCCCTGAGTACAAGGACCAACTAAAGAGCAATATCGCGGACCTGATGAATACAGGCGGCAGGTTCGGCGGCGCTCTAACCGCAGCTACCTTCCTGCAACAGTTCGTCGCTGATACTCCCTGGGCGCACCTCGATATCGCCGCCACTGCCTGGACTGAGAAGGACAGCGCCTGGCAAACGCGGGGCGCGACAGGCGTGATGATCCGCACGCTTATCGAGTTGGCAACAAGCTCGGCGGCGAAGTAAATTGTATTTATCATTGCGCCAGGCTGCGGCAGGTAAAGTCCGAAGCTGGACCCGTTCCTACTTGCCTGTGGGGGGTAAAGATAAGATGCAGAGTGTGGGTTACTCCTACCATCGTTTGCTTCTCGAAAAGCTCTGCGAAGGCGGGTTTACTCAGTGGCTTCTGCGCCCGGGTGAAAACTCCATTCCGAAGGGATAAAGACGAGGCCGTAACGCTCGCTGAGGCCCGGTGTGGGCTGCACCGCGAAGCTGTAGGCGCGGTGCTGGTGGTCGTAGATGTCTGTCATCTCAGACCCTGTGACCGCTACCGTCACATCGTAGCGGCCAGTCAGAAGCGGCAGTTTATCAACGTGGTAATCTACATAGCCGGTGCCCTCAATGGCCGGAATATCAAGTCCGCCGAAGCGGGTATTAGGGCCATTAATCTGTGTGCCATTCTCTGTATATAAAGCTACCCCGAAGACCGGTTTTACCAGCCTTCTGTCGGCTTTGTAGAAGATGCGGAGGGTGAAAGGCTCTTCGGTCTTGAAGAGCGCCGTCTCACCACCTTCTACCCCTATGAATCTAACATCTGTAATTGCTACTTCGCCTGTCGTCCACCGGCTCCCCGGCGCATCGGGAACTGCCCTGCTCCTGTCTTCGGGTGGCAGCTCGTTCTGATCCAGGGGTTCATCTATCTCTTGCTCCATATTCACTTCGTCATAGGTTAGCGGGTCGGGACGCGCTACGCCTCTACCTGTTCCGTCGTGATCGGCCCGAAGCCTCTCGGCGTGCTTCTCATTCTCGTATGCTAGATAGCGGTCTATCACCTCTCCAGATGGGCCATCAGCGATCACTTTGCCATGATCCAGCCAGATAGCACGCTGGCAGGTGCTGCGTACTGCTTCGAGTGCGTGCGACACAAAGACGATTGTCACACCCCGTTTTCGCAACTCGGCAATATGTTCGAGGCACTTCCTCTGGAACGCTTCGTCGCCAACCGCCAGTACTTCATCAGTCAGCAGGATGTCGGGGTCTACATTGATTGCAATGGCGAAACCGAGGCGCATCACCATGCCTGATGAGTAATGCTTGATTGGAGTGTCAATGAACTCAGCAAGCTCCGAAAAGTCAACAACGGCCTGGTAACGGGACGCCATTTCCTTGCGTGAAAGGCCGAGCAATGAGCCGTTGAGGTAGATATTCTCGCGCCCCGTAAGCTCAGGGTGAAAGCCTGTGCCAAGTTCAAGCAGGGCGGACACCTTGCCTCGCACCGAGACGCTGCCGGAGGTAGGCTCCAAAATACGCGAGATCAGCTTGAGGGTTGTTGATTTTCCCGAACCATTCTCACCAACAATGCCTATCGATTCTCCTTTATAGATACTGAAGTTTGCGTCTCTCAAGGCCCAGAACTCTTCTGTTGAAGGTCGCGGCATAGCCACACCCTGCCGCGACAAGGTGCGCAGCCCAAAAAGGCTCACCACTATATCCTGGAAAGAGCGCGCTCGTTCGTGATGTAAAATGAAGCGCTTGGAGACTTTGCTGAACTTTATCACCTTATAACGGGAAGGAGAGTGTGGATGCACCTTGCGCGTCTCCTCTGTGGCAGCCTCAACTGTGCCATTTCCGCTGCCCGTCGCCCCTTTTGCCTCTGAATCGTCAGGCGTGACGCTTGCAGCCTCGTCGTCCTGGTACGTTTTTACTGCAAAAGGAGACATGCTAGACTTCCTCACCGAAGTTGCGGCTGAAGCGCATAAAGAAAAGGTAGCCCAGGGCAAATATAATGGCCGATGTAATCAGTGTTCGCAGCATAAACAAGGGGTCGGGGCTGTTCGGATCGTTATAGTAGAAAATGTCGCGATAATTGGCGATAATCGAAGCCATCGGGTTAAGATAATAGAGAAGGTTTGTATATTCTTTCGCGACAGTCTTTGCGTCGTATATGATAGGCGTGAGGAAAAACCAGGCATTCAGCCCCACCTCTACCAGTACGCTGGTGTCCCGGAAAAAGACGTTGAGCGCCGCGACGAAGAAACCCAGCCCCAGCAAAAAGAGCATCTGCGTTACTATCAGAATTGGAAAGAGCAAGAGGTGGCCGTTGATGCAAGCCGTTGCGCAGGTTGCCGAGAAAGGAGAGCCGACCCCCTCTGGCCGGAAGACGAGCATAAAGAAAAAGAGGGCAGGCAATGAGAGCAGATAATTGATCATGTTCGAGAGAACCAGCGACACCGGCAGCATTTCTCGTGGGAAGTAGACTTTCTTTATGAGGTGGCCGTTGTTGACAATGCTGCCGAGGGTGGTTGCCACTGACGTTGCGCACCAGTTCCAGGGCAACAATGCAGATAGGAAAAAGACATTGTACATTGGATAGGTGTTATTGCGCAGCAGTGCGCTAAAGACAAAGGAGAATACAGCGGTGAGGAGCAGGGGGTTCAGGAGGGACCAGAAAAAGCCGAGCACAGAGTGCTTGTACCGGACCTTGAGATCGCGTACAACAAGGTTGTACAGGAGATCCCTATAATTGATGGACTGCCGTGCTCGTGCTAACAATACTCAAGCATCCTGAGAGTGGAGATGAATGGCTGACATAAGTAACAACGCAAGTGGGGTCGCGGGGTTGCACATGCTGATTATAAGAGGGTGGAAAAAGAGTGTCAAGCAACAGTAAAGAAGAGTTGCAGAGGCAGGCGTGTGCCGGTGCATCCCCTGTTTTGCGCGCGGATAGCAGTGGAGCGCCTACAGCCTGGCAGGGTGGCCTCGAGGAGCATCGCAGGCAGAAGCAGCGTGCAGCGCTCACATCCATTTTCGCCACGATCTTGCTCGCGCTCTCGAAGCTCGCAGTTGCGCTCATCACAGGTAGCCTGGGCATATTTTCCGAGGCTCTCAACTCGACAGTTGACCTTGCGGGCACAGCATTGAGCTATGCAGCGGTGCGCGTCTCCAATCGCCCACCCGATGCGACGCACCCTTATGGGCACGCCAAGTTCGAGAGTCTTGCTGCCCTCTTTGCCGTTGTTCTGCTGTCGCTGACTGCCCTCGGAATCCTGCGCGAGGCATTTCTGCGCGTCTTCGGGCGTGGCGAAGTGCCAAGCGCCAACTGGCTTGGCTTCGCTGTGCTCATCCTCTCCATGATTGTGGACTTTACCCGCTCGCGCTATCTCAGCCGTGTCGCACAAGAGCATGGTAGCGCGGCGTTAGAGGCAGACGCTGCCCACTTCACCACAGACCTCTTC
>DAHVFG010000140.1:0-6586 GCA_027317125.1 Chloroflexota bacterium
CAGCAAGTGGCAGCAAGTCGCCGAAGAAGTGTGATGTGAGCAACGATGCCCACACATAAAAGTAGCGAAAGGATATATCATAAATGGCAGAAACACATACAGTAACAACCGTCGAGGACAATGATTTTTCAACTACAGTATTAGGAGCATCAAGCCCCGTCGTGGTAGACTTCTGGGCGCCGTGGTGCGGCCCTTGCCGCATGGTCAGCCCTATCGTTGAGGAGCTGAGCAAAGAATATGGCGAAAAGGTACAGTTCTTCAAGATGAACACCGACGACAACGAGCAGACTTCGATACAGTTCGGTATCCAGAGCATCCCCACCTTGATTATCTTCAAGAATGGTCAGGAGATAAACCGTCTGGTAGGCTTCGCGCCGAAAGAGCAGCTCAAGAGGCAGATAGACCGCTCCCTTACCGCCTGATAAGCCCACCCGGATGCTTGGAGCGCAGGCAATTCGTCACGGCCATGATATATATAGAGCTAAAAGCCCGTTTCGCACGAGACGGGCTTTTTCTTTTGCAGGAGGTTCATCCTTCTCACATATTGCGGTAACCAACCTCCCATCTCCCTGACCCCATTCCACAGGGAAGGGGAATAGATTAGATGAAAAGAGCAGAGTTGTCTCTTCCTTTTCGAGACTAAAAGCTCCTCTCCACAAGTGGGGTCCTTAAGAATACCCTGCTGCTTGGGTCACAGGCGAATATTAAATTCGATATGACTCATGGCGCGCCCGCATCGGCAGCACACGCATCAATGAGTAGAGGCTGCTTTCACTTTGGCTTTGGCATAGGTGGGGGGCGGAGGAGTCTTCAAGGCGATAGAGATTGCCTGGAGGAAAGGGGTCATCTCGAAGCCGCCCATCTCCTGTAGTCGCTTGTCCTTTGTGGCGCTTCCTTCCAACAGCATTGTGAACTGGCCTGTTGTGATTAATTTAGGCATTATCTTCTCTATGATTGGGATGAAGGGCCTTACAAGAGCCAGCGGCGTGTGAAAGAGAATACCCTTCTTATTCCGGGCCCTGAGTGTCTGCCGCACCATGTCGTTGTAGTCGAAAGTCTGAGGGCCGCCTACCTCAAAGGTCTGGTTGATATAGCGCTCGTCATCCAGAGCCTGCATGTAGTAGCGCGCCGTGTCGCGCACATACATAGGCTGCATAGGGTAGTTCCCCGGACCAAGCACAGGAACCACAGGTAAGGCAGTAAGCTGTTTCAGTAGATTGGTAAACTCTCCGGCGGGGCCAATCTGAATTGACGGGCGAAAAATAGTGCAAGGTACGCCGGAAGCTTTGACCGCCTTCTCACCACGTATCTTGTTCACATAGTAGCCGGTCGATTCGTTGGTTGCTCCAAGCGCGCTCATAAAGAGGAGACGCTTGACCCCGGCTTCCTGGGCTGCCCTGGCTATGTTTTCCGTGCCCTGCCCGATCACCCGGTCGAAGGTCTGGCCCTTCTGAGGTACTTCGCGGATTATGGCTACGAGGTGTATCACCTTATCAACGCCTTGCATAGCACGCTGCACATCTGCAAAGTTAGTGACGCTCCCCGCAGAGGTGTCATAGCCCTGTGAGCGCAGCTTTCCCAGGTCGGCGCCCTCCCTTGCGAGCACTCTAATCTGGTCGTGAGGCATTTTGCCTTCCAGCGCCTCTAAAATATAACCGCCAACAAAGCCGGTGCCACCTGTTATGAGAAGCATATCTTTCTCCCTTCAACTTTATAGTAGCACTATGTTCACTCTTTGTCAAGGCTTTGTTACGAAATAACTATTCGGAGCAGGGGTGCAGGGGCTAAGCCTTTGATACTCACCAGGAGTAAAGCCCCCTCTCCCTTCATGGGAGAGGGGGTTGGGGGTGAGGGTAGCTGAGGGTGAGGGTACGTAAGGGCAGGTGAGGGCGCACAGCTACCTCTTGAGCTTTGTTCTACCCTGAATCTGAACAGTTACGTTGTGAGGTTCGCACCAACAGCTAAGGGGCATACACCTGCTTGTAAAAGCCATAGTTCCGGTAAACACGTTGCAAGTAGTCGCCCGTCTCAAAGAGGTCAACACGCTCAATGTACAGATCAGGGTCTATGAGAGCCGAGCCTGAAAGCCAGCGGGCAGCGTTGCCTGGCCCAGCGTTATAGGCAGCGAGTGTGGGCAGGAGCTTCCGGTCGAACTGAGGCAGGTTGCTAGCAAGATAATATATGCCGTAGCGTATGCTCACATACGGCAGGTACAACTTATCGGGCGAGAAGGCAGCGTCGCCTAGCTGGTCAGCTATCCCCTGGCCCGTAGAAGGCACCACCTGGGTAAGCCCCAGCGCATCGGCGCTTGAACGCGCACCAGGAACAAACTCGCTCTCCTGACGCATGAGAGCATAGACAAGCAGGGGGTCAATATCACGTGTAGACGACTGTGCCATCACAAGCCCGCTGTAAGGCGTAGGGTAGAGCGTCGTAAGCAACAGCTTCGGTACCTTGAGTGGGTTGCCGCTCCACATAGCTAAAAGGCTTTCAGCAACTCGCATCGCGGTGCGTGTGTCGGCATGATACCGCAGGTAGAGCGTCAGCCCCGCCAGATCAGCCGCATCACCACTGCTACGCAGCCGCTCGGCGAGAGCGCGAAAGGAGATATAGGCCTCGCTGCTGTAGCCCAGATTAAGTAAGGCCACAGCACGCTGCATCTCAGGATCACCCGAAAGATAAGGATTGAGGCCCGACGGCGGGGAGGATGGAGAGGGTTGGGCGGTTGCCCTGGCAGCAGGAGTTGCGCCGGTAGCAGTTATGCCTCGTGTAGCTGTCAAAGTAGAGGCCCAGGCCAACATCTCGGCACGCCCAGCGGCCTCGCTGTTGTAATCTACTCCGAGAGCGGCAGCCGAAACGCCACTCGCCTTGAAGGTAGGCACGGTCGGCCCACCATCCGGTTCGCCCGCAGATATGGAGCGGGCGCGGAAATCGAAGAAGGAAGCAGGATCGAGCGCAGAAACCTTACTCAAAGCTCCTTTCCAATCCGAGGCCCCACGTGCCTTGTTTATCTTACCCCCCCAGAAATCCGCCTCAGCAGCCAGAGTTGGTGAAACTGGCGCGGTTGTCAGCAGGGGACCCAGGAACTGCAAGGCCTTATCACTCTCTGCCAGACGGTAGGCGAGTATCGCGCCCTCAATCCTGGCAAGAGTGATCTGAGGTTGGGCGGTTGGATAGCTGCTCAGCATCTGGTCGTACGCGCCAATGCTAGCGCCCCACTCCGACTGGTCACTGAGCGCACCGGCGGCGCGGCGTTGCGCTTCGGGCGCTTCGGGTGCGGCGGGATACGTTTGCACTGTGGTGGTGTACCAGTTGTAGGCGGAGGCTGCATCGCCCGACATCTCGTACGCCTTGCCGGTGAGGAAATATGCAGCCGAACTATCCGGCGACGACGATGAGGCGGCGCGCAGAGGGTTGAGGAAAGCTATGGCTTGGGCCGCATACCCGGCGTTATAAGCGATATTGCCCGCCAGCATAGGGGCAACCGAGCCGCTCACCACAGCCGAAGGCTCTATCTTGAGCAGAGATTCCAGCGCCGAGTAAGGCGCATATGAATACGAGGCAGTAGAGCAGCGCGGCGCGTCCTTGCACTGGGCCTTTATAAAATCGAGCAAGCGTTTCTTTGCATCGTCCAGCTTGTTAGCAGCCGCCTCTTCTTCCGCAGCCAACGCCTCCGGCGGCTTACCGGCTTTATCGCGCAACGGGCGCGGGTGGGCCTTACGTTCGGCTGCCAGCTGGTCGTAGAGCTTGGCCGCCCCCAGATGATCACCTCGCGCTGATTTCACCACCGCCCAGCCGGAGAGCGCATCTCTGAGGTCCGCGTCCTGAGGGTTGCTATCCACTATCGCCTTGTAGATCGCTTCAGCGCCCGCCGCGTTACCCATAAGTCGAGCCGCCAGGAGATTCACGGCGTTTGCTGACGGCCCGCCGCGACTCGCATACTCCTGGTAGAGACGTAGCGCATCGCTATCCTGCCCGTTGGCCTCATAAAGCTGCCCCAGCTTGTAAAGAGCGCGTACAGCCCGCGGGTCGCTGAGGCCCGCGAATATAGAATAAGCGCGTATCGCAAGATCGTTCTGCCCGGAGCGCGAATAGGTATCCGCCAGCCCCCAAAGCGCATCACGCGGCTCTGACTGAGTTCCCGCCGCCACCAGCGCCGAGTACTGAGAGATAGCCGCGTCGTAGCGTCCCTCCTCCAGAGCGAGGTCTGCCTCCTGTAAAGCCGGGCTGCGGCCTTCCGCGTCGGGCGCGATCTCTATAACACCGGCGCTGTCACGCGCCGCAGCAGGCAGTTGCAACGCCACCGGAGTGGACGAATTAATAAGTGCAATCGTCTCCTTCGGCAGACCTTGCGACGTCATAGCGCCATTATCGCGTGAGATAAACCACCAGGTGGACAATGCCAGGAGCAAGAGGATGAAAATACCGGTAGCTATCAGCCCCATTGTTGTCCGCTTACGCTTGACACGCGGTTTGGGAACCTGGCCCTCTTCGGGCGCAGCCGAGGCCTCTTGCGGTGTCAGGGGTGCAGTCTGCGTGATAGATACGCGCGCCTTCGGCGGGTCGGGATTCTGTTCAGCAGTAGAAGGTTCCATAAAGGCACTTTACAGAGCGGTAGAGCCGCATCAGGGCTGGAATAGGGGCTGTAAGGGCAAGTGGTAAGCCCAGTATAGAGAGCGCGGTTGAGTGAGTCAAGTTTAAACACCTCGCATCTATTGACTCTCTCTCCCAACTCTCCTTATAATGCGGCAGAATTTGCGCAACACCCAGGGAGGTCCGCCCTCTCTGGCGATGGGCAGAAGAGGAGAGAAAATGATCGGACGACGGGCGACTTTGGTGCACAATGCCCCATGCAGACAAAGTGCACGGGCGATGCGGCTGGCTATCACCCTCTTTGCGCTCGCGCTAACAACGGCATTCTTCATAGCAAAGACAGCGCACGGCGAGCTATACTCAGGCAGAGGCCAAAGTCTACCCTCAAGCTCTGCCACCCTCAGATGGCAACTTATGAACCCTGTCACCGGCATGAACCTGCGCGACGTGCATATGGTCTCCCCCACAGACGGGTGGGCAGTAGGCGACGGCGGCACACTGCTCCACTACAATGGCACAGCCTGGTCGCCCTCTTCGAGCATCAGCACCACCGACACCCTGGTGGACGTCTTTATGCTCAGCCCCACAAACGGCTATATTGTAGGCTGGAACAACAATGCCGGAGGCGACGTTTTCCATTACAACGGCATTACCTGGCGCCTGGAGTTCAACTCCACCGTGACGCTCAACCGAGTTGACGCGACAGGTCCCAACGATGTATGGGTCAGCGGCCTCGCCAGAATATATCACTGGAATGGCGCTCAATGGACCCTCAGCTACACACAATCCAGCGGAGAAAACATCTTCGCTATACAGATGGTTTCCACTACTGAAGGCTGGGCTACAGGCGCGCTTGGCCTCACCTTGCACTATCTCAACGGCACATGGAGCGCCTATACCCCTCGCCCCGTCTCCAATACCCTCTACGACCTTTTCTTCAGGCTGCCCGACGACGGCTGGTCTATAGGGTTCACATCTACCACATATATAGTGCGCTATGATGGCGCTCAGTGGACCCGTGCTTACACCTCCACATACCCCCTCGACCGCATCTTCATCCTTTCGCCAACAGACGGCTGGGCCACAGGCTCTGTCCCCAGCACCATCACCCACTACGATGGCACAGGCTTTACACCTGTGGACAACCCGACCAACCAGAGCCTTCACGGCATCTATATGCTATCGGCGAGTGACGGCTGGATAGTCGGCGATGCAGGCACAATGCTGCATTACACCGATGACGGCACGCCATCCGCCACCTCTACGGGCACAGCTACGGGCACAGCAACAACCCAGCCGACCGAGACAGGCACGGCTTCACCCACAGGCACCGCAACCGCACTGATGACGACAGCTACAGCCACAGCCAGCGCGACGCCGCAAGCCTGTAGCATCCAGTTCACAGATGTGCCGCCGAGCAGCACCTTCTACTCATATGTTCAGTGTCTTGCATGCCGGGGCATCATGAGCGGCTACGAGTGCGGCGGGACAGGCGAGCCGTGTGACGGGCAGAACAATCCTTACTTCAGGCCGGGTTATAATATCACCAGAGGCCAGTTATCCAAGATCGTGAGCAACGCCGCGGGCTTCAACGACACGCCGTCGGGCCAGAGCTTCGAGGATGTCGCGCCCAACAGCACCTTTTACCTCTACATCGAACGTATGACCTCGCGGGGAGTGATGGGAGGCTATCCGTGCGGTGGGGCAGGCGAGCCATGCAACCCGCCTATGAACAGGCCATATTTCCGCCCGCAGAACAACGCCACAAGAGGGCAAATCTCCAAGATCGTGAGCAACGCCGCGGGCTTCAACGACACGCCGGCAGGCCAGAGCTTCGAGGATGTCGCGCCCAGCAATCCTTTCTATATATGGATCGGAAGGCTGGCGGGCAGAAACATCATGGGGGGCTATCCGTGCGGTGGGGCAGGCGAGCCTTGCAACCCGCCTTTGAACAGGCCGTACTTCCGCCCGCAGAACAACGCCACAAGAGGAC
>DAHVFG010000141.1:0-6577 GCA_027317125.1 Chloroflexota bacterium
AGGCTGTACGGCGTTACGTCGGGGAGGGTAAGCCCGTATATGGTACATGCGCGGGAATGATACTTTTATCGCGTGATGTCGGGCGCGACCAGCCGCTCCTGGGAATGATGGACGTGAAAGTAGAACGCAATGCCTTTGGACGCCAGCTTGACAGCTTCGAGACCAAACTAGAAATCGCGGCGCTCGGAGAGGAGCCTTTCCCGGCGATTTTTATCAGGGCTCCCAGGATCGAGGAAGTCGGTAAGGGAGTGGAGGTGCTAGCCAGCCTACCCAATGGCACTCCGGTGGCCGCCCGCCAGCAGAATATGCTCGTTACGGCCTTCCACCCTGAATTAACAGATGACCTGCGCTTCCACAAATATTTCCTTGAGATGGTGGGCGCTAACGCAGAGGGCAACAACCATGATGGGAGGGCCGCCAGCTACGCAGAAGCCGCTCCCACATCGCTGCCGACCAGCCGTTGACTAGGTGGGATAAAAATGGCGCACAAGGTTAGATCGGCCAGACTTACCGACCTGTTAGGCCTTGCCCTGAACAGCCGGAGACAGCGCGTCCTGCGCCTCAATCCACCATATACGCTTATAGATGGCGAGCGTGCGCTGGGCGGTCTCTTAAAGTCGTCCTTTTCTATAGCGCCGCAGACCAGTTGCACCTATCTCTGCGTGGACCGCAAGAGCGTATTGGGGTATGTGCAGGCGCAGCGCAAAAGCAATAAAGCTGATGAGTGGTTGATCGCGGCGCTTGGCACAATAGAGAGAGCGCCTGACTGTTGCTGGGAGGTGCTGCTCGAAGAAGTGTGCCGTGCGGCAGGCGAGCGTGGAGTAACCCGCATCTCGGTGAAGGTGCCAAGGGACGACCCACGTTTGGAGCTTTTCAGGCGGCTTGGCTTTACCAATTATACAACCGAATACATCTGGGGTAATCTCTTTTTCACCCCAACCAGCGCACATATAGACAAACCTTCCGGCAAGCCAATGCGGCGACAAACCAATCAGGACGCCTGGAATGTGATGCAACTCTATTCATCAGTGACCCCGCTGGCTGTGCAGGCAGCCGAAGGGCTGACGAGCAGAAGCTGGCATGTTGGCAACATACCACAGCCTTTCTTCTTTTCGCCTCAAGTTACCGAAAAATCATATCTGTGGCCCGATGAGAATGGCGACAACACGGCACTTGGGGGTTACGTCAAGCTGTTGACCGGCCCGCGCGGCCACTGGATTACGCTGATCTTCAGGCCCGACCTGGCGAACCGAAGCCTCTGCCCGGCAGCCATCGATTATGTTTTGTGGAAAGCCGCCCACCGGATCAATAAACCTGTGTATTGTGGTGTTAGAGAATACCAGACCGAGCTGGAAGGTCTGCTTGAAACCAAAGGCTTTCACCTGCTGAGCGAGCAGGCTCTCCTTGTCAAATATCTGGCTGAGCCTGTCAAGGCGCACCAACCCGCCCTCGCCCCTTTCCTGGTGGCGAAGCGTGGGGAAATGGTAGCAACGGAGCAATGAGGAACGAGGAACGAGAAATCAGGGGCTGTAGATTAAAGGTTAGCAGCCGATCTCACTCAAGCCTCATCGGGCGAGCATACAAAATCTGCCTGGGAGCAAGCGCCAGGCATTTAACCCAACAAAAGGGGTGATCGTTTAACAATATGTCTCATACCTTTGAAGAAAGTATGCGCCTGAACTACGAAGGCGCGAAGGCGGAGTCGCCTCACGAAGACAAAGCACCCGCGGCCGCACCCGCGCAGGCGCTGGCGGAATGGGGCGCTACAACAAGCAATCCGAATGAGGTGGTGCGTAACGGTGGGGAGCATGTCATCACCGATGACCTCGATGCGCTACTCGCCACCCTTCCCCCGGAAATTGTAAGCCCTCTCAAGGCGCTGAACAACCGTGTAAACCTTCTTGAGGTGGTAATGGACCTAGGGCGCAAGCCCGAAGCACGCTACCGCAACGTGGAGCACACCCTCAACGACAGCGACGTGGGCCGAGAGCAGCTGGACTACGTCATCGAACGTATAGGTGAGTTCGGTGGGGATAATCGCGCCGGTATCGAGCGCACACTGCACCGCATCTCCTGCATACGCAACCGCCGGGGCAACGTGGTGGGCCTTACCTGCCGCATAGGTCGTGCTGTCTACGGAACCATATCTATCATCAAAGACCTGGTGGAAACAGGCAAGAGCATACTGCTGGTTGGACCTCCGGGTGTGGGCAAGACTACTTTGCTGCGCGAGTGCGCCCGCGTTCTCTCGGACGAGCTGGGCAAGCGTGTGGTAATCGTGGACACATCGAACGAGATCGCGGGCGACGGCGATATCCCTCACCCATCTATCGGGCGGTCGCGCCGCATGCAGGTGCCTCTCCCTGAGCGCCAGCACGCCGTAATGATCGAGGCGGTAGAAAACCACATGCCCGAAGTCATCATCATAGATGAGATAGGCACCGAGTTGGAAGCACAGGCCGCCCGTACTATAGCCGAGCGCGGCGTGCAACTTGTAGGCACAGCCCACGGCACCAGCCTGGAAAACCTGATGCTAAACCCTACCCTGTCGGACCTTGTGGGCGGCATACAGCCCGTTACATTGGGTGACGAGGAGGCAAGGCGGCGCGGCACTCAAAAGACGGTGCTGGAGCGCAAGGCTCCGCCTACCTTCGATATCATCGTAGAAATACTCGACCGCGAGCGTGTAGCTGTACACCGCGACGTAGCCGAGGTGGTCGACTCGATGCTGCGCGGAGAGCTAATACCCCCTGAGATTAGGACGCGCCTTTCCGACGGCAATATCCACACCGAGATAGCCCATATAGCGCCGTCACCTCAGCGCGACCGCCAGCGCGGTGACGGGGCAGGCAACAACGCCAGAGGTGGGCGCGGCGGCTACAACGAACGGTCGAACGGCAGCTTTGGCATGCCGAACTCACCGAGGCGGCAAATGCCCGACTCGCCTTCTATGCGCAACGACAGGGGCAGTCGTCCCCAGCAAGGGAATGGCGGTAATAGCCGCCCTTTTGAGCGTGAGTGGGCGAGTAGCGCCTCTGAACCCCTGACGGCAGCTGAAGCAAGCAGGCCGCAAGCGCGGCAAAGCACTGCCTACGAAGAACGCGACCCGCAAGACGCCCAGAGAGAAGAGAGGCAGCGCGAACAAGCGCGCCTGGGTGCAAGCGCGATGAGCATCGCCTCAAACGCCTCCTCCAACAAGCCTTTGCGTATATACCCCTTCGGGGTGAGCCGCGATAGGCTTGAGCAAGCGGTAAAGCACCTGAGGGTGGCGGCAACGCTGGTGCGCGATATAGATAACGCCGACATGGTGATGACACTCAAGAACTACTACCGCAAAAACCCCCAGACTTTGCGCGCAGCCGAGCAGGACAACGTGCCCGTTTATGTGCTCAAGAGCAACACACTGATACAAATACAATCTGCTCTGGCCAACATCTTTGACGTGGCCCCGCAGGCCGACCCGATGACCAACGCGATAGAAGAAGCAGAGGAGGCGATTGTTCAGGTAATGGAGACAGCAAACGCTGTTGACCTAGCACCGCAGGCAGCCCACATACGCCGCTTGCAGCACCAGATAGCCGAGCGATATAATCTTGGCTCGATCAGCCGGGGCAAAGAGCCTTTCCGTCGAGTGAGAATCTACAGGCAAGACTAACAGTTTACCAGAGATGCAGCCAAGAGAGGACAGCCAATCCCGCACCCGGCGGTTGTAACCGCCGGGCTATACCATAGCCCTACCTCCAGGAGCAACCGCACAGATGAAACCGATAAGGAACTCAGCTAAGGCCCTTATAGTAGACGGTGGCAAGGTGTTGGCTATCAAGTTGAGCGATAAAGATGGTTTCTGGTATACACTACCAGGCGGCGGGCAAGAACCGGGCGAGGACCTTCATGCTACTCTTAGACGAGAATGTCTTGAGGAAGCCGGCATCGAAATAAAAGTCGGCGGCCTGGTCTTTGTGAGAGAGTATATAGGCAAGAACCACGAATTCGCTGACCGCCATAGCGATTATCATGGAATCGAGTTTATATTCGAGTGCAGCCTGGCCGAGGGCGCGAAGCCTCAAACCGGCTCACTGCCCGATGTCGGGCAGTTGGCTGTGGAGTGGCTGGAGCTAGACAAAGTTGACAACTACCGCCTGTATCCGCTAGCATTACGGCCATTGATAAAGCGGATCAGGGAGAGGCGAGCGGCGGTTTACATGGGAGATGTTAATTAGAGCATCCCGGTTAGTGTGCTCCCACACCAAGGTGGAGAATAAGAGGTTATGAAAGCAATTATCGCGGTTGTCCAGGGGCAAGATACGGTCAAGGTCAGCCATGCGCTGCGGCAGAACAGCATACCCTTCACCACAGTAGATAGCACAGGAGGCTTCCTCCGCGAGCGCAACTCTACCTTCCTGATGGGCATCCAGGACGAGAACCTGGAGAATGTGATAAGCGTGCTGTCGGCCAACTGCCGCACCCGCAACGAGTACGTCTCCTCCTATCCTTCGGCCTTCGACCCCGCCGAGTTCTACATGCCCCGCCCCATAGAAGTGCAGGTAGGCGGCGCATCAGTCTGGGTGCTGGACGTAGAGCACTTTGAGCCGCTATGAGTACTGAGGACTGAGTAACTTTAGCACACTCAGTCCTCAGTACTCAGCCCTCATTGCTCATTGCTTGCACATGTGTATAATAGAAAACTGTAGGCGGCTATAGCATGGCAATGGCCGCTTCTGTGTGATATAAACCGGAAGATGCGCCAGGTTGCCCTTGTGCGCCTATTCCATACTGAGGACCAATAATGACGGACATCCTGAATCAAGTAGCTGTTTATTTACAATTTATCCTGGCCTGCGCGGGCGCTTATCTGGCAGCCCTCTATTTTGCATCTATAGTCTGGACCTTCCGCGACGTGACGGCACGAACCCGCGACATATTCTCTATCGCCCTGGGCCTCGGCCTCGTAATTCTCATACCCTTTGCGGGCATCCTCCTGTACATGGTGCTGCGCCCCAAAGAGACCCTCTCGGAAGCATACGAACGCGCCCTGGAAGAGGAATACCTGCTGCAAGACATCGAAGACACCGAAATCTGCCCTTCCTGTAAAAGGAGGGTCAGCCAGGACTTCCTCTACTGCCCCCACTGCCGCACCAAATTGCGCGACGAGTGCGAGAGCTGTGGCCGCCCGGTAAGCGTGCGCTGGGCCGCTTGCCCCTACTGCGGCAAGCAGTGAGGAACAAGGAGTGAGGAGTGAGCGATACGTGTGGTAAGGCTATTCACTCCTCGCTACCATCGGGGCCATGTGGCGGTGGCCTCTTCCCTTAGCTTCACATAGCTGTCATACCGTGATGGATATATATCGCCACGCTCCAGGGCAGAACGCACAGCGCAGCCCGGCTCCGCAAGGTGGGCACAATCTGAGAAGCGACATTCGCCCAGGTAGGGGCGGAACTCCGGGAAGCAGTGGGGCAGATCATCGGGGGGTACCATCCACAACCCCACTTCTCGCAGGCCGGCAGTGTCGGCCACCGACGCGTCACCAGAGAGCTTGATCAGGAAACCTCCTACCGTGGTGTGCCTCCCTTTGCCATAGGCAGCGCTCACCAGACCCACCTTCAGATTGAGGCCTGGATAGAGGGAGTTGAGCAGGCTGGACTTGCCGACGCCAGACGGTCCCACAAAGACAGACTCCTTGCCCGCCAGAGCGCGGCGCAATTCACTCAGCCCTTCCCCGGTGCGCACGCTGGTGTAATGCACCACATAGCCTGCCTTTTTATATGGCTCAAATAGCTCCTCGACCTCACGGCGCTCCACAAGGTCAACCTTATTGATGATGATTTGGCCTTGCAGGTCGTTGGCTTCGACCACTACGAGAAAGCGGTCCAGCGTCGCCAGATTAGGTTCGGGGCTCGCGGCGGCGAAAACTACCATCACCTGATCAACATTAGCGATCAAGATTTGCCTGCGGGAAGCGGAACCGGCGGCGCGGCGCGCCAGCACACTCTTGCGTGGCAGCACGCCGCTGATTATCTGCCCGCCACTCCGCTCCTCGATGCTCACCCAATCACCCACCGCGGGCGGATCCTCGGTGAAGAGCTTGCCCCGGATTGTCGCTTGTACAGTACGGTCACCCATCTGCACGGTAGCAACATCGGCGTACAGGCGGATTATTTGTCCCCTATTCTCGAAGCGCCATTCAGCCACGCTCGAACCTCATTTTGACCGCTTTTCTGACATCTACAAGTGCAATAATCACCCCAACACCTGCTCATCATAAGCAAGCCTGCATCCGAACGATTATAGCACCGCCGAAGCACGCGTCAAATGCCGGGCACAAGGTAACTCAGGCTGGCGGTGCTATGCCTCTTATGCTACAATGGAACTGTCTGCCCGCAATGTCGCGGGCTATGGTATTGTAGCCTTTGTCCGATGGAGGGAAAACTATGGTAATGCAAACAGATGTCGCAGGCAAGCCCACTTCCGGTTTACTGGAGCAGGGCGAGAATACCCCGGATATACATAGCGCGCTGCCCGGTCCTATCGGCGAGCAGATAATCGAGCGTGACGAGCAGGTTGTCTCGCCCTCATACAC
>DAHVFG010000142.1:0-6404 GCA_027317125.1 Chloroflexota bacterium
CTGAGAAGGTGGCATACACAATGCTAACTTATATGGAGCGTAAGATGCCGCCGGAGGATTACGCCAGCGTCAAGCGATATCTGCTTGGTGACGTGGCCTATACGCTGCCCGACAGGTCTAGCTACCCAGGCTACTATGGGGAATTGCCCGACCAGGGCCGTGAGTAGCTTTCTCACCTAGATAAATGTTCCGACGGTAGCGTTTATTTGCATTAGAGCCGAGCGATTCTCGCTCACCACAGACCAGCAACTGCAAACCTCTGCATATATAAGCCACTTGCTTGCTTATTTTCACTCGAAAGGTGTGCTTTGATTTCGTTATGTGGTGTCAATGCCCTGGTTTAGAATACGCCGGGAGGAGTGCTATGCAAAGTGGGGTTTTCAGGATAGTACGCGTCGGCGGCATAGACATCAAGGCCCACTGGAGTTGGCTCCTAGTCTTCCTGCTAGTTACTTTCTACCTGGCGGTAGGCCAATTTCCACGTGATATGCCGGGCGAAAGCGGCGTCACCTACTGGATACTGGGCTTCGTCGCCGCCATACTCTTTTTCATCTCTGTCCTTCTTCATGAGCTTAGCCATTCGTTTGTGGCCCGCGCTCGCGGCCTCAAGGTGCGCGACATTGTGCTCTTTATCTTCGGAGGAGTGAGCAACATCGAAGGTGAGGCTAAGAAGGCCGGCGACGAGTTCTTAATAGCTTTCGTAGGCCCACTTACCAGTCTGATACTGGCGGCTATCTTCTTCGGCCTGGAGCAGGTAGTATCGCCGCCCGTACATAAGGTGGGCGCGGGCGCTGCCGCTGTGCTGGGTTATCTTGCATACATCAATTTTGTGCTTGCCCTCTTCAATCTTATCCCCGGCTTCCCGCTAGACGGCGGGCGCGTGCTTCGCTCTATCATTTGGGCAGTTAACCACAACTTCCAGTCCGCTACTCGCATCGCAGGCGTAATAGGCCAATTGGTGGCTTATATCTTCATCTTCCTCGGCCTCTACACTTCCTTCTTCCTCGGTGACCCCAGTGGCCTGTGGCTGGCATTTATCGGCTGGTTCTTGCTGAACGCGGCCCAACAGAGTGTCGCCAGCGTCATAGTGCGTGACACCATGCGCGGTATCACTGTAGGCCAGGTTATGGAGCCTGCTCCACCGGCTGCTATACCTTACATGACTATCGCTCACCTCCTGAGCCAGTTTATATTGCCATACAACCTTCGCGCTGTGCCTGTTGTAGACCAGCAGGAGAAGCGCGTAGTGGGCATAGTCACCCTGGGCGATACCAAAGATGTGCCACAAGACGAGTGGGGCGCGATGCAGGTTGGGAACGTGATGACCGGCCTCGACAAGCTGCGCGTGGTCGGCCCGAAGGATAGCCTCGACCACGCCCTGCAACTCCTTACAGAGGGTGATTTTCACCAGCTACCCGTGGTTGACCCGTCAGGCCAGCTGCTCGGCATCCTCAACCGCAGCCATCTGCTCCGCTGGCTGCAAATCCGCGAGGAGCTAAAGGTGAAGAGTGCTCCGAAGCCGAGTGAACGCGAGGCATGATAGGTGGATGAGGCGGGAGCTTTTGGCAAGCAGATGGCTCGCATCTACGACAGGTAGCATAGTTGACCGACAGGATGAGCATCTATTACGGTCTAACACTACTGTGCGTTGTTAGGTGGAAGTGGGGCAGTTGGACAATGGCTAAGCAGAGCTGCCACATCAAATATATTTCTGAAGATGTACTCGCAGCAATTGTGCAAGTTTGTGGCCTTCGCCATCTATACCCCGAAGGTTCCTTGCTACCTATCGCCTTTGCTCACGGCGGCTTTGCAGCGCCAGCACTTTTCGGTAGAGTGCGCATGTGAGGTCGGCGCATTTCTCCCATGTGTAGCGCGCTGCCTGGGCTTTACCTGCCGCGATCAGCTTTGCCCGCAGTTCCGGTCTGGTCAGCGCCTCATCTACCGCCTGAGCGAACCCCGCCTCGTCGCTGGGCGAAACCAGGACAGCCCCTTCCCCCAACACCTCCGGCAGGCACGAAGCGGTAGAAGAGATAACAGGTGTGCCCACCGACATAGCTTCCAGTGGCGGCAAGCCGAAACCCTCATAAAAAGAGGGATAAACCAGCAAATCCGCCGCTGCATAGAGAGCAGGCACCTCTTCAGCCGCAACGCTTCCCAGCCACAGCACCCTACCGGTAAGCCCCATCCCTTGTACAAGACTCTTATAGCCGGGGAAAGACTCTTCGCGCGCCCCTGAGATTGCAAGCCGCGCCTGGCCGAGCGCCTCTTCCGCGTGGGCGTGCGCCATTGCGTGCAACACCACGTCGAGGTTCTTGCGGGCGATAGGAGCGCCGCTGAAAAGGAGGAGAGGCGCATCGGGCGACAACCTGCTTCGCATATCCTTCACCAACTCAACATCAACAGCCGCACGGTAACGCTCTTCTACGCCGTATGGCGTCACAGCTATACGGCGCTGATCAACGCCATAGTTCCGGCTGATCTCTGCGCGAGATGCAGCCGTGCCTGTGATAATCGCGTTTGCTCGACGGGCAAGGCCGGGCATGAGGTAGCGGCTGTACAAGCGCCATTCCAGGGCAAAATCCGAAGGGAAGCGCAGCGTAGAGGCGTCATGTATTGTTATGACCAAAGGCACAGGAGATCGCCAGGGGGCGACAAAGGCCGGGCAGTGGAGAAGTTGCGCCTTGCTACCTAGCGTTGCGCGCCGCGCACCCCACAACAACCACCTGAGCATATGAACGGGCCCTCTGGTGGAAGGGCCGTGAAGCTCGCGCACCGCCACATCATCACGGCGCTGCAGCTCACGCAGCAGCGAGCGAGCATAAACGCCTGTGCCCCCCTCATTGCGGTCGGGGAAGGTCATATCAAACGCCACCGTGATAGGCGCTATGGGGGCGGATTGCGCTTTATTCGGATGCACTACAGCGCCTGTGTAGCGCCTGGCGGCGTCGGCGTTTGCTTGCCTGGCAGCGCAACTACTCTGTGCTCCATCTCTTCCTCAGTAGGAAGATAAAAAAGCGTTGTGCTCAACCCCACGCACCACCAGAAAAGGAAGGTAAGGGAAAAGTCGCCCCAGACGGCGCTGGTGAGGGTAATCGGCAGGAGAGCAAGACCTCCCACAAAACAAGCAAGAGGGAAAACCGCTGCCGCCGACGTACCTTTCAGCCGCCAGAATGCTCTGAAACCGTAGTAGATGCCCGCTCCGTATAAGATCAGGTACAGCACGCCTGCCATTATGCCCATCTCCCCAAAGACCGTCAGAATGGCGCTCTCGTTCAGCCCACCTATAGAGCCGCCGAAGCGCAGGACGCCGCTGCCAAGACCTGTGCCCATAGGGTGCTGAACCGCATACTGTAGCCCGTACTGCAGTGCGGCCACATGCCCCCCCGCAGACGGATCCTCTGTAGATAGGGTGCGCTGCAAAAGCTCTCCGCTGCTCGTCGCTCGTATGGCGTTAGTGTTGCTGACGGTTTTTGTTACCGATGGCGGCGTCTGGCCGACAGCTATAGCTACTGAACGCTCAACGCTCTGCACCAGCGCATAACCCGCGGGCAGCCGCACCTCGCGCAGATCACTCGTCACCAGGGGACCCAAGTTTATATAGTCTACCAAAATGAAGCCAACGCATACTACAGCAGCGGCGCTCAACGCCACTATGAGCCACCTTCTAAAAATGAGGCAGAGTAGCGCGAACTCACCAAGCATGCTCACCAGCGCGCCGCGTGTAACGCTGAATAGAATGCCAATTACCAGCAGCACAAAAGCGCCCCAGCGGAACCAACCGGGGACCTGCTTCTCCTTACTCCGCTCCATGATGAAGGCTATAGCTACAGGAAGCACCATCAGACCTGTGTATGCGAGGCCCAACGGGCTGATATAGGTAGAGACCATGCGTCTGAGGCCGAAGCCTTCGGCGGTGCTGTGAAAGAAGTTCTCCGGCAGGCCGCCTGGGCCCAGATAATGAAACCCCAACCATGCCGACCAGAGGTTCGCGCCCCAATCTACCCACAAGGGAGTGGGCACGAACCACAGCTCCCACAGCCCGAAAATGCCAACGATGCCCGCCGCTCCAAGGATGGCCCGCGCCACCCATAATATGTCCTGGCGCTTTGTGCTCCAGAAGATGCGGCCAAAGCCGTACAGTAGGGGCAGCAGCAAGGTTACACGAAAGCTCACAAGGCGTTGAGCCAGGTTGCTCTCGCCCGGCAAAATGCTCCGCGGAAGTACCAGGTATATACAAGCGAGGGCGAGAAAAGCTATCGCGACTAGATCGAGTGGGAGCAATCTCGGCATTCGCTTGCTGCGCCACGCGCCGCTGCGCCACGCGCCAAATGCCATGTATGCGCCGAGGATGAATAAAAGTAGAAGTATGCCTTCTTTCCAGGACTGTACAACACGCACAAATATAGAAGGGGTGCCGAGATTGAGCAGCGCCATTATCACAAAGTTGTGGAAGGCCATCCCCGCCACGAGCACACCGAGCGCACGGAAGGGCACACGCCATATAGCATAGAGGGCGAGCACGTAGACCGCAAGCACGACCAGCGCAAGCGCCGTGCCCAAGATTTGTGAAATCATAAAGACCGCTCCTGCACCCACAGCCTTTCCCGCCTGCTAACGCCCCGTATGGGCCGTCAAAGGCCGCAGCAGCCGCCCTATTCGTGGGCTTACTTTTTCGGCCAGTTGTTGGTCGCTCTCATTAAACGGTCTGACAAGGAAAAGGATGCAGGGAAAGACCAGGTAGTATGATAAAGCAGCCAGAGCTGACATTATGATGTTACTGCTACCATAACTTATTACCAGGACCGAGACAGAGGCTGCGAAGGAAGCTGCCCCAACTCGCAGCGCATAAGGGCCTGGATAATGTACCCCGGCATGCCGTGCTACCACAGCCAGATCGCCCAGATATGCGAGGACATTGGCGATCCCTGTGGCGACAACAGCGCCCAGCGCGCCGAAGGGGGGTATCAGCAGCAAGTCCAGCACAAGATTTAGCGCACCCGCTACCCCGCGTATCATCAACGTTTGGCGCTGGTAGCCTGCCGCCAACAAGAATGCAAGAGGTATGCCGGAGAATACAAACGACATGGCTATCCAGAAAACCCCGTAAAGCGACATCAACCCCGCCGCGCTTGCATACTGCGCCCCAAAGAGACGCGTAGTGATCGGATAAGAAAGGAGCACAATAGGCGGGTATATCAGCAGCGCAAGTAGCAAATGCACTCTCAGGTAGATGCCGAAAAGGGTCTTTGTCCCCTCGTCGCCGTGTGTAGCTCGCGTTTCTGCAAAGCTCGCCACCGCGGTGCTCGACCAGCCGCTCAACAGCTGCCCAACTTTCACAAAAACAAGGGTTGCCACGCTGTAAAGGGCAATTTGCACCGTCCCTTTGCTGTACCCACTGAGTAGCAGCACGTCTATTTGCCCCGCTAGCCCTATTGTAAAGAGGTTGGTTCCCCAGGCCCCCATAGCGAAGTTGAGCACAGGCTTAAAGTCTAAAGGCGTGGATGGGCCGCCTACCAGGATTCCACCCAGCCCGCGCGCCGACAACATAGCTGTAGCCACGAGGTACGAAATGGTCACTGTAATAGTAGCAGTAACAGGGTCGCTCCAGCCGAGGGCGACGATAGCAACAAAGCAGATAACCGCAGCCAACTGGCCCACCGTGCGAGCAGCCGCCACATTGCGAGAGCGCAACCGAGCATAAGCGTAGCCGGTTGCCACCTCTATCACCACCTGGCCTGCAAGCAACAGGGATATTGAAGCCCAGTAAGCGCCGACCAACGGTAATTGCAGGAGGCTTGCTATAGGCCCGTGCCACAGAAGGAGGACCAGCACGCCCGCACCCAGGCCCAACATCCTCAGAGCTACAAGCCTGCGAACCAGGTATCGCAGCTGTGCTATGTTATTTCGGGTCACCATCTCGGAGACGAACCGCCCCAGCGTTTCCGACTGCCCGAAGCTGAGGATTACTGCCCCTAGCGTAGCAGCGTTCACAATGAAGGCGTACTCGCCGTAACGCTGCGGCCCCAGCAGCCGCACAAAGAGAAGCGTCAGGACAAATGTCAGCCCCACCTCGGCCAGCCTGGCAATCTGCGCCCACCCCGCGCCCGCGGCAACTCGCTGCCCCAGATTAGAGGCTGCGGGCGTATCGGCGGCAGCCTCTTGCTGTACTACGCCCAACGCCTTGTTTCCCCGTGTGAATCCGCGCTGCCTTTGGCGTTAGGTAATGAAAGCTGAGTGCTCGTAAACAAGATGCTGCTCGATCTCAGAGCGCCTCTTTCTGCTCCAGGTTGGGCGTAGAGGTCAAGGTAGAGTGGATCAGGATAATACTGGTGCGATATACGCTTGTAACCGAGCGCCTCAAGCTGGCTCCTTATCTTCTCTATACCGGCCGTCTCCATATAGGC
>DAHVFG010000143.1:0-6386 GCA_027317125.1 Chloroflexota bacterium
GAGGCAAACTCAGGGAGTTTCAGACCAGTGACGGCCAGGAACACTCGTGGGTAGCGTTGTAGGTTGGCATATCTTAGTATCATACGGGTAGTTTACCCTATTCTCGCCTTGTTGTGAATGTTATCTATTACGTACTACGCGTCCGCTTCATGCGTCCCCTTCGCCGGACGGGTTTGCTGAAGCGGATCTTCCAGACTACCAGCATTGCTTCCAGCACTATTTTACCCGTCATCTTGCTCGTGCCTACTTTGCGGTCTACAAAGATGATAGGCGTTTCCATTACTTTGTAACCCATCTGGCGTGCGCGGTGAGTCACCTCTATCTGGAAGGAATAGCCGTTGGAGCGTATATTCTCCAGGTCCAGATTCTCCAGCACGTCACGGCGAAAAGCCTTGAAGCCGCTCGTCAGATCGCGGTGGGGCGACAGCAAAATACTCTGCGCATAGAGCGAGCCGCCTTTGCTTATCACCTGGCGCAGTAAAGACCAGTTGCGGGTGCCACCACCTCGTATGTTGCGCGAGCCGAGGACGAGGTCGGCCCCCTGCTCTATTTCACGCATAAATTGCGACAGGTGAGATGGGTCATGAGAGAAATCGGCGTCCATCTCGAAGAGGACATCGTACCCTTGTTGCAGCCCCCACTTGAAGCCCGCAGTATATGCCCTGCCCAGCCCTGCTTTGCCGGGCCGGTGCATAACGTGGACTCGATCTTTGTTCTCCTTTGCTAGCTTGTCGGCCAGATCACCCGTGCCATCAGGCGAGTTATCGTCCACCACCAGGATGTCGTATGGCCCCCTGGTAAGTATCTCCTCTACTAAAGGCTCAAGATTTTCTATCTCGTTATAGGTAGGTAATATAATCAGCGTCTTCAGCGGCAATTCACTGCTCCTGGTATCGCCCCTCTGGGGCTTTAGTTGTTGTATGTACTTACAGGGTGTCGTGTGCTACTATCTATCACCCCTCCGGCGCTTACGTCATATCTCCTGCGCTGAGCGCAGGAGCGCTTATAACCCCGCCTGCTTTGCCCTCCCACAACGGCCTGAGCCAAAGGTAAAGTGTGTAGAGGAGAGGCAGGGTATACACCGCGAGCGCGGCCATTATCTGTATCTCTCTTGACGGCGCACGGTTCCAGAGCCATACGAAATCCCAGATAAAGTAGTTGGCTACGCCGCCCACGCAGAATAGTAAAGTGCGGTTGGCGTTGGTATAGCGCGCCAGCGGAGCGGTGAGGGCGATCAGCCATATCAAGTACCAGGGCTGGAACCAGAGAGTAGCAAATGCAAGATAGAAGAAGATCACCTCGTAAAAGCCCGCGAGTGTCCTCGCCACCAGCAGACGACGCTCATCCTGTGTGTGGGCTTCGCCGCCCAGTAAGACGCGCAGGCTCATCACAACCACCACAGCTACCACCAGCGCCAGGGCGCTGTTACGCACCAGCCCTTGCGCCGTCAGCTCACCTATCCCGGCGTCAGCTACCAGAGCATCCAGCGCCACTTTAGGAATAGATGCGGTAAAAAGGGCCTGCCTGCTAAGAGCGCCGACCGTTGACGGCCCCTGCCAGAAGGGAGCGTATAGAACCACACCTAAGCCCAGCGCGATCACACTACCTACCGCCAGCGTGGAGAAAGCATCGAACTTTTTGATCGGGGGTTGTTCGGTGGCTACGTCGTCGCCCGCTGCCATGCGTCGGGTGCGGTCCCGCCAGATGGCGGCGGCGGCTACAGGCAGGAGCACTATAGGCACAAACTTGGTGAGTGCGCCTAGCATCAGCGCCGGTATGACGGCTGTCCGCCGGGCAAGAACGAAGAGGTAGACAGCCAGCAGCAGGAAGAAAACTACTATTGCGTCGTTGTGGCCGTTGCCCGCTATCTCGAAGAGAACGAGGGGGTTCCAGGCGAAGAAGAGAGTACCTCTGAGCGCCCAGTCGGGCCTGCTCACGCGCAGGATGCTGTAGGTGAGCGCGACACACCCTCCGTAGGCTGCCACAACAAGCAACTTGAAGAGTATCAAATTGGTCAAGAGGTTATTCCCCGCCAGCGCGCTTGTTCCTCCGGCGAGTAACTCCCATAGAGGGCCGTACGGGGAAGCATCTCCCTTCCAGGCGACGAATGGCTGAAAAGGGTCGCCCTGTATATTGTTGGGCAACGTAGTAAACGGGTTAAGATGGTAGTGTGAGAGTAGGCGCGCACGGAATATCTGGTCGAAGATGTCGGCAGCGCCCACCGGGTACATAGATATAAGAGTGATGCTGAAGAAAGCCGCATAGCCGCAAATGAGGAAGAGGGCGACACGCTTAAATGTAGCTGATACGTTGTCAGAGCGCGGGCAGAGCCGAAATGCGAAGTAGTAACAAGTAAATAGCAATACCCAGGTGAATGCCCATGCGTTAGCAGCCGTGCTCGTGTGCCCGTTGATTTTCGCCAGGTCCATGAGCGGTTTGTTATAGTAGTCGCCAAGCTGGTAGGGCTGGACGAATCCGAGGTAGTAGGCGACACCCGATATGCCGCCCAGCAGCACAATGGCCGTAAGCGACAACCAGGAGTCGCCGGAATGCTCTCTATGTGCCTCGGTAGCTACGTACGCTACGATGCCGGGTTGCTCCCGAGTGGCAGCTTCTTCTCTTTCTCGGTCGATAGTAGAGGTCATATCCGCGCTTTCGTGGGTGTCCGTTATTATATCATACGCGTAAGGCTACCTGTTGGTTAGTAGGCTTCGCACCCGGCGCTTCAAGGGTTGAGAACACTCCTCCCCGCTTGCATCATGGTAACCAAAGGCCCTTTCCCACGAGTGGGAAAGGGCCAGGGTGGGGTCTTGCCTTACCTCCTTACCTCGGGGTCCTTGCTAAAAGCACTCTAGATCGTAACTGTAAGAAGCGTTTCATGCCAGCTTGGTGCCGCAGTTTGTGCAGAACTTGGCGTTGGGCGCGTTTTGCGTGCCGCAGGTGGGGCAGACTTTGGGCGACTGATTGGCTCCGCACTCCGGGCAGAACTTGGTGTTCGCAGGTATCTGCGCGTTGCAGTTCCAGCAAGTCACTGTGGAAGCCGCGGACGTTGGGGCCGCGCCTGGCTGGGCGGGGCTTGGCTGAGTCGTCTGGCCGCCGGGCGCATTTCCCTGCCCCTGCATCCCCTGAGAGATTATCTGGGCCATACCCGCGCCTATACCCATCCCCGCGCCGAGGCCGAGGCCGGTGTTTGCCGCGCTGCCGGCTTCGCCGCCCCCGCCACCGCCCTGGGCAAGCCCACCCATCGCCTGGGCCGCCTGGAACTGCATATACTTCTGCATGTCGCCCACAGCGCCCATGCCTGAGCGCTGATCAATGATCTTCGCCACCTCATCAGGAGGGGTGATCGCGGTAACGTAGAGCGCCCTCAGATTGAGGCCGAGGTTGCCAAAGTCGTCCTGCACCGAGGAGCGCAGCCCCGCGCCCACTTCGTTGTACTGGGCTGCAAGATCGAGCAACGTCTTCATCGTTTCGCCCATGATGTCGTTGAAGCGTGAAACGATGATGCTGCGCAGGTAATCTTGTATCTGGCCTGTTTCGTAGATGCCCTGGGTGCCCACGATTTTATTCACGAAAAGCTGAGGGTCGGCGATATTCATGGCGTAGGTGCCGAATGCTCGCAGCCGCACCATGCCGAACTCGCTGTCGCGGAAGGTCACAGGCTCCATCGTGCCCCACTTCATGTTGATGAAGTCGGCCATATTGACGAATATGACCTCGGCGCGGAAGGGCGATTTGCCGCCGAAAGGTATGCTGAGCAGCCCCGTCAACAGCGGTATGTTAGCGGTAGACAATGTATGGCGGCCAGGGCCAAATACGTCCAGGGCCTTGCCGTCGCGGAAGAAGACGGCCGCCTGGCTCTCGCGCACCACAAGCTGCGAACCCAACTTGAACTCGCCCGATCCGCCTTCGGGCACGCGATGTATCATCTGCTGCCCAGTCGGGTCAAGAAACTCAATGACGTCTAATACGGCCATTCGTTTTTGTCTCCTTTATATAACTACTTCCAACGCCTGCTACTGGCCCTGGGCGCCACCCAGGTTGTGGGTTTCGCCGCTGCCTGTGTTGCTGCTTGAGGTAGATGCCGATGTCGATGTTGAGGAGCCAACCCCCATGCGCGCTTTTAGGGCGGCTAGCTGCGTATCTACCTCCGAGTTGCGGTCGCCCTCGTCGAAGCTGTTAGCCCCGCTCCCGGAGAGGTCGTTGTTCAGCTCTGTTTCGGCGCTTGCACGGGCTTCAGCGCCGCGTATGCGGTTCTCCATCCGCGAGAGGTCGCTGCTATAGTCGGTGACGCTCAAGTTGCTCATTGTGTTGCTGACTTGCTGCTGGGCCTTGGCGCGGCGATAGCGGGCGAGCAAGTTGTCGCGGTTGTTGAGCGAGTCCTGGTACTTCTGCTGCAACAGGTCCAGTTGGCTCCGAAGGCGAGTCACCATATCAGTTTGAGCTGTCAGCTGCTGCTGAATGACTGATATGTTGGCGTCCGCATCTGACTTGCGCTTGAGCGCCTCCCGCGCCATGGCGTCGTTGCCCTGACCGACATAATACTCCGCCCTCTCTTCCATGTGGGCCGATTTGGTTTGCTCGTCCTTCAAGTCGTCCTGGAATAGCTTTTGCTGGGCCATCATGTCGGCTACTTGCGATTTGGCCTTGTTTATTTCGCTCTCCATGTCGCGCAGGATCTGGTTGAGCATAATCTCAGGGTCTTCCGCCTGGTCAAGCATATCGTTGATGTTGGCCCTTAGAAGTGTAGATAACCTCTCCATTACTCCCATTGTAGTCCTCCTGGTAAGATGATGATTGGTTGATTAAGACGTATTACGTAGTAGGTGAAGAACAAGGATACTCGATCCCTCATCCCTACGCAATAGACCCTTATACGTTGCCAACTCCTTCGTTGCTCGCCGGGTTGGTGGGGTTTGTGGTAGCGCCTGGGGCGCTGGGGTTGGCCGGTATGTCGGCGGCGTTGCCCTGGTCGGGGATGCCTAATGACGAGCCTATGTCGAGTCCAGGCACAAGATTATGGCCTGGAGCGCCTGGCGCTGCCGTGGGAGATGATGCTGTTTCCACTCCTGTGCCTGCTGTGCCGCCTTCCGGCATCTTGTCCGTTCCTGTGCCACCCATTGTGACATCGGCAGGCATTCCTGCCAGACCCTGATCGCCCTCGCTCAGGCTCGATAGCCCCGGACCTGGGGGTGTGCTAGATGTCACGTTGAGGTTGGTGGTGGGTGTGCCATATTCATCGGCGTTTGAGCCTGTATCCATGTTGCCTCCATAACGTGCTTTGGCGTCTGCCTCGCCTGTGCCGAAGCTTTCGCTCTGTGCGCTGCCAATAGCTGTACCCGCAGGTGGGATGGGGTCCTGGTGCATCTCTCCTGCCAGGCTGTTGCTATCGGTGGGCGGTGTGCTGTGGCCTGTGTAATCTGGTGGCGTTGGCCGCTGGCTCAGATCGTCCAATAGTGAATTATACTCATTCTGCGGTAGAGTGCGACCTGATGTGAGCAGGTCGGCTCGCTGGTTGAGCCTCTCGTTGAGGTCGTCAATCACTGTGGAGAGACGGGTAATAGCGGCAGGTATCTCAGGTAGCTGGCCCGATACAACCGCACCTGATGCTGCTGTTTCGAGCGCACCGATAGCAGATGATAGCTGATCTACACCATTAGTGAGCGCCATATCGAAAGCGTATAGCTGGTCCAGCTCTTGCGCCTCAACCTTCACAGGGTCAAAGAGGCCGGTATAACCATAGGTAGTGGTAGCGAGCCTGTCTATGAAGCGTTGCAGCGCGCCCACAAGTCTGTCAACCTCAGCGATATTCTCCATATGGTGAGAGCGCATGAGGCTCGACTGCACCCTGTTGAGCCGGTCGCGTTGTGCGCTGTACTGGTGGGCAAGCTGGGTGCGCAGCAACCTATCAGCGTCACGCCTTCGCTCGCGGTCTACATAGCCGCCATAGCCGGGCACAATACCCGCTATTTTGTGCAGAAAATCCTGCGGTTGGTTCCCCACTATCTGATCTCGGTTGTTCATCTTTATAACTCCCTTGTTAGCTATGAGCGCTGAGGACTGAGTTGCTTTATCCTCGGTTCTCTCATCTGGCGCTACTTTACTGCCGCTGTTACTTACCCTTGCGTCGTCTCGCTGCCTTGGCACAGAGGCCCTGAGGCCGCCCTTCTAGCTGTACAAAGCAAGCTTTGCTTTTGGCACTTGCGTCTCAGTCGGCTCCGCCTCCACCGCCTCCACCGCCACCACCGCCGAAGCTTCCACCGCCTCCGCCCCAGCCTCCGCCACCACTGCTGCTAGAGGGCGCGCTTGTCATGATGCTTGATGCTGAGTTGACCATCGAGGTGAAGCTGTCCGACATCCCTTGCATGGCCGATCCTAAGGAGTTG
>DAHVFG010000144.1:0-6313 GCA_027317125.1 Chloroflexota bacterium
CGTCAGGGGTGTCCCCTGTGCACTCAGCATGCACAAAGCCCCCTCTCCCCTTGTGGGAGAGGGGCATGGGGTGAGGGGAGGGACACCCCTGCACCTCAACTCCTCTAAAAATGCGAACGGTAGTAGTAGGGGCGGTGCAGAATCGCTCGTATTTTCATTCGTAATGGTGGCCCGCAGGGTCATGGCTTACTCTGAACACTTACTTGCCGATAATCACCACTCTATGCTCAGCACCCCAAACAGATCTCGTCAGCCCATGACCACCCGCCACTGACCACCTCAGCCTATAGACCTAGCATAGATGCGTTCCAAGCCTGATGCTCATATCCACATCTCCTGTTACGATAGACCTCTCTGGTCTATACTGTAGAAAACCCGTTTTACTTTCCCAGCTCCAGCTATACAACTCTATGCTGGCCTGGCACAATCACCGGACGCTCGCTAACCAGGAGGAACAAGGTCGTCATGACTTTAGACGTTTATCAGCAGCTAACCACAGAACCCCAGACCCTACAGCCCCCGACCGAATTGGCGCCGCCTCTCTCAGCCCAAACCGTAGAGTCGGACCGCCGTCCTCCTTCTATTGAGGTCGAGCACATTCGTCGCGTTTACAAGATCAAAGCCGAAAAAAAAGGCAACGGCGAGCCACAAAAGACCCTCGTCGCCCTTGAAGACGTCAGTCTTGAGGTATACGAGGGCGAGCTGTTCGGTCTCCTCGGACCAAACGGCGCGGGTAAAACCACCCTCATCAAAATGCTCACCACCTTGCTCGCACCGAGCGCGGGTACAGCCCGCGTCGCCGGTTACGACATCGTAAAAGAGGCCGACGACGTGCGCCGCGTGATCAACATGGTAAGCGGCGGCGAAACGAGCGGCTATGGCATCCTCAAGGTGCGCGAAAACCTCTGGATGTTCAGCCAGTTCTACGGCGTGACTTGGAAAGACGCTAACCGGCGGATTGATGAGATGCTCAAACTCGTCGAAATGGACGATAAGAAGAACGCCCTGCTCAGCTCACTTAGCACAGGCCAGCGCCAGAGGATGAACTTCTGCCGTGGCTTCATAACTGACCCTAAAGTGATCTTTCTTGACGAGCCGACCCTCGGCCTCGACGTTAATGCCGCCCGCATTATACGTGACTTTACCCGCTCCTGGGTCCAGCAAAACCCCGACCGCACAGTGCTCCTTACCACCCACTACATGGCCGAGGCCGATGAGCTTTGCGACCGCATCGCCATCATCGACCATGGTAAGGTGCTGGCTTGTGACACCCCTTCTAACCTCAAGCGCCTGCTCCAAAAGCAACCCATCTTCGAGATCACAGCCTCCGGCCTGAATCCCCACGCCATAACCCTCCTGGCTGAAGCCCCCGGCGTCGTCCGGGTAACAGCTGAGCCCCACGAGAGCGGCACCTCTTACAAGCTCAACTTCATACTGGAGGAGGAGTCGGCCATCGGTTCCGTCGTCACCGCCCTCACCGCTCAAAACGCCGGCATCATCAGCCTTCAGAAGAACGAGCCTACCCTGGAAGATGTCTTCCTCAAATTAGTAGGCCGCAGCCTCACTTCCAGTGAGTAGTCATCAGCCACTAGCCCTCACCCCCAAACAGGAGAGTAAAGAGTGAAAAAGAGCAGAGGATTCGAGTTGTTCTTGAGGGCGGCGGTAGCGCGCGGCTACCCCCGTGTTCTTGGCGCCCACAGAGAGCTAAGCTGGCTCTTCTTTGAAATCCTTGTCCCCCTTATCAACACCTCGGCCTTCGTCTTCATGTACAAAGCCCTGCGTGCGCCGGAGGCATACGTCGGCTTCGTCATCCTCGGCGGCGCAATGGCAACCTACTGGCTCAATGTCCTCTGGATGATGGCTTCGCAGTTATACTGGGATAAACAGGCAGGGCTGCTAGAGATTTACATAATGTCGCCGGTATCGCTGATGGCAATCCTCCTCGGTATGGGCGTAGGTGGGCTTTACATGAGCACCCTCCGGGCCGCCTCGATAGCCGTCATCGGCACGGTGATCTTCGGCGTTCACTTCGACGCCAGCCAATGGGCCGTGGCGCTCCTCGTTTTCCTCATCACCATGTTCGCTCTCTACGGCATGGGTATGCTCCTCAGCTCGGTTTTCCTCATGTGGGGCCGCGAGGCCTGGCAAGTTTCCCTTGGCCTTCAGGAACCTGTTTTCTTCCTTTCAGGGATGAACTTTCCCTTGAACAAGCTCCTCACCACCCCCATCGCCGCTCTTACAATTGTCTCCGCCATCATACCGGTGAGCTTTGGCCTTGACGCCATACGCCAGCTCCTCTTCCCAGGACAGATCGTCGGCGTGCTATCCTGGCAGCTTGAATTGCTTGTGCTTGTCGGCCTGGGCATTGTTTTTGTGGCGGGCGCATACTTGATGCTCCGGCGCATGGAGTGGCTTGCTAAAGTTGAGGCGCGTCTCAGCCTCCGCTGGCAATAGCGGAGCAAGCGTCCAGCATCAGGGTGTCTCTCATAATACCCTTAGAAGCCCCCTCTCCCCTCGTGGGAGAGGGTCGGGGGTGTGGGCCCTTTACATAGCCCCACTCTGCACACCTGCAAAATAGGAGTCTCTCGTGATAAAGACAACCACAAACTCCGATAGGGTAAAGACCCTCAGCAGCCGCGCCGTCGCCTGGCGAGAGAACTTGCGCACCTTCCGCGTCGCCTCCTGGCTTGGCTGGCAGGTTGAGGGCAACTGGGCCGATCCCCTCGTCTTCTTTATCTTCACTATCCTCCGCCCTATGGCCACTGCCCTCATACTCGTCTTCATGGTGCAAGTCATACGCGGAGGTCAGAAGGATGGCTTTTTCACCTATATCTATTTGAGCAACGCTTTCTTTCAACTGGTGATCGCTACTATGGCTGGGATGGCATGGGCGATAATGGACGACCGCGAAAACTACCGCATGCTGAAGTACATCTACACATCTCCCGCACGCAAGTTCGCCTATCTGGTTGGGCGCGCCGTCGCCAAAGTGGTAATCGGCCTGATCACTATCTTCGTCTTGCTCGCAATCGGCATCGCTGCCCTCGGCCTGAACCTTGACCTGGGCCAGGTGCAGTGGGGCTGGCTCTTTGTCTACTTCGTCCTCGGCATGGCTACGCTACTGGGCCTCGGCATAGTCCTCGCCGGCGTCGCCCTGGTGATCGCCCGGCATGGCGGCTCCATTGGCGAGGTAATGGCTGGCAGCCTGCTCCTCTTTACCGGCGCCGTCTACCCTGTGGATATACTCCCACCCTTCCTCAAGGATGTCAGCCTGGCAGTGCCTGTAACCTACTGGCTGGAAGGGATGAGACGTGCTGTAAACGGCGGCATCCTCACAATGACCACCAATGTAGGCGGCAAGACTATCACCACGCCCGTTAGCCCTGCCCTTGCCGCCTTCGACAACTGGCAGATCCTCGCTATCCTTGCGCTGAGTGCGCTTCTCAGCGTTGTGGCTTCTGTCCTCTTTTATCACTGGGTTGAGCGCCAGGCGAAGGAGCGCGGCATGATTGACCGCATCACGGGGTACTAGCCGCCGGCCTTCCCAGCGACCCGGCGAACGTTGCCAGGCTCTCTCCACCATGTACCCTCACTCTAGGCAGGGCATCAATGTTATTCGCGCCGGTGGCTACGCCTGCATGCGTGCTTACAGCCGCAACATAGCCGTCCTTCGCTACCAGCTTTTCTACCCCGCTATCATAGTGGCCTGAAGGGTAACAAAAGTATTTTACCTGCGTGCCCAACTGCATTTCCAGGGTCGCTTTGCTATTCACAAGCTCGCTCTGCGCCCTGCTCAGCGATATTCGATCCATCTCAACGTGGTTTACAGTGTGCGACTCGAACTGGGCCAGCCCACCCGCTTGCATTGCTCGCATCTGGTCCCAGGTAAGATAACCACCCTGGCCGACTTTCCCCGTTATAACAAAGCTCGTCGCATGAAAACCAAACTGCTTCAGCACAGGATAAGCCGAGGTGAAAAAGTCCTCATAGCCATCATCAAAGGTCAGCAATACAGGTCGCGCAGGTAGCCTGACAGTGCCTTTGACAGCGCCCGCGAGCATATCAAAAGTGATGGTGTGGTAGCCATTCGCCGCTAAGTACTGCATCTCCTGTGAGAAGCGCTGCGGCGACACCGAGAGGTCGGCTCCCACCTTGTCCCGCGCCACCGGGTTCACTCGAATGTAGTGATACATCAATATAGGCACACGCATCGGGCCTGCAGCCGCTATGGAAATAGCCACCGCCGCGACTGCCCTGGGCGCAGCCGTCCTGGGCATGCCACTTGCAACGTAGTCGGTGCCGAAATTAGCCTGGCTCGCGCAACACAAGCCCAATCCGAACCGAGGTGTTGAGCTTCCCACAGGCGGGGCGGTCACCTGAGCAGCGGTTAGCCTGGCTGCCTGCTTTGCTGAACGCGGAGTGCCCTGAAACCCGTGGATCATAAGTACCGCCAATGCAATAAGCAAGCAGAGCGCGATGGTCACTGCCGGCATGCGTTTGAGATGTGGCATGGTCTTGTCCTATGTACCGCGACCGGGGAGAGTTGTCGCTGGGCCGCCGCAAAAAGAAGTCTGTAAAGCGCCCCCTCGTAGCTGTGCCGGCTGGGTTGGGGTCATTCTAGCACCGATCAACTGAGAAAGCAACACGCCATACTACGCAGCGCGGCAAACGCCTCCACACCCCTTACCTCTGGAAGCGAATCCTCACATCATCTCAACCTCGACCTACTGCCTCATTTTCACAGCCAAACAGGGGCGCCATACTGTCAGAAACCTTGACAGGTATACACTCAAGTGTGGTATAATGGGGTATAATATAATATACTCCTCCAGGAGGCTAGATGCCATATGAACATCAAGAAATATACAGAAAAAGCACAGGAAGCCGTGCTCCAGGCGCGGCAGATGGCCGAAGAAGCCAATAACAACCAGATAGAACCCGCACACCTCCTCGCTGCCCTGGTGGAGCAGCCCGGAGGCGTTGTGCCCCAGATAATCGCCCGCCTCGGCGTAGATCGGGCAACACTGATCCACCGTGTAGAGCAAGAGCTGGAAAAGCTCCCCAAAGTCTACGGCGGCGGTGGGCAGGCCTACCTGTCGGGTGCGCTCGATGAGGTAGCTCGGCGTGCCGAGAGCCTCGCCGCCTCCATGAAGGACGAATACGTCAGCACCGAGCACCTCCTCCTCGCTATCTCCGATGAGGCCGACAAAAGCCCCACAGGTAAGCTGCTGCGCGAGCTTGGTATTACACGCGACAAAATCCTCGGCGTTCTTGCCCTGATTCGCGGTAACCAGCGCGTCACCGACCAGAACCCTGAGGGCAAATACGCTGCACTCGAAAAGTATGGCCGCGACCTCACAGAAGCGGCACGTAAGTCCAAGCTCGACCCCGTGATTGGCCGCGATGAAGAGATACGACGCGTCATACAGGTGCTGCTGCGCCGCACAAAGAACAACCCCGTCCTCATCGGTGAGCCGGGTGTTGGCAAGACGGCCATTGCCGAAGGTCTCGCCGTGCGCATTGTTCGCGGCGACGTCCCCGAAGGCTTACGCAACCGCAAGCTGGTGGCCCTTGACCTCGGCGCCATGGTGGCCGGCGCCAAGTATCGTGGCGAGTTTGAAGAACGCCTCAAGGCTCTCCTCAAAGAAATTGCCGACTCCGAGGGCGAAATCATACTCTTTATTGATGAGCTACACACCGTGATCGGCGCGGGCGCCGCTGAAGGCTCTATGGACGCCTCCAACATGCTCAAACCGATGCTTGCACGCGGTGAGCTCCATGCTATCGGCGCCACTACCCTCGACGAATATCGCAAGCACATCGAAAAGGACCCCGCCCTTGAGCGCCGCTTCCAGCCCGTCTTCGTAGACGAGCCGACCGTTGACGAGACAATCTCGATCTTGCGCGGCCTGCGCGAGCGCTATGAGGTCCATCATGGCGTGCGCATCACCGATAGCGCGATGGTGGCTGCCGCCGTCCTCTCCAATCGCTACATCACCGACCGCTTCCTCCCCGATAAAGCCATTGACCTCGTGGACGAAGCCGCCGCACGCCTCCGCATGGAGATCGAGAGCATGCCCGTAGCCCTCGACGAAGTGGAGCGTCGCTCTATGCAGCTGCAAATCGAGCGAGAGGCCTTACGCAAGGAGAAAGACGCCGCCAGTCGCGAGCGTCTGGAGCGTATCAATAAAGAGCTTGCCAACCTGGAAGAAACGGGACGCGAGCTGCGCTCTCGCTGGCAGTCTGAGCGCGACTCGATTAAGGACCTGCGCGACGTCAAAGAACAAATAGAGACTGCAAATGCCGAGCTGGA
>DAHVFG010000145.1:0-6289 GCA_027317125.1 Chloroflexota bacterium
GTGATGTCGTACTTGAGATCTTCTGGCAGGCACTCGTCGAGGAGGATTTTCATCTAACCTCAGCCAGCAACATCTCTTTGTACATCTCAAGCAGATCTGTACTCTGATCGCGCCGGACGCTTGGGAAGTTTCTCAGGAACTCGTCGAGAGTATATCCTCCTTCCAGGTAGTCGAAAAAGGTTTTTACAGGCACACGCGTACCTGCAAAGGTTGGAGTTCCGCCCATGATCTCAGGATCGCGATTTATTAGCTCCGTGCTCAGTAATACTCTCATCAACTTTTCCCTTTGGCTTCTATCAAACCCTGCTCATGATGCCCTGGTGCGTTCTGATGGCACATCGTGCGCGATTTTATGCCATAGAAATGTCATATTACTCTCAATATGCCACAAATAGACGGCATCTTCAACATAAACAAGCCCAGCGGCATGACCTCACATGACGTCGTGGCGCGGGTGCGGCGCATCAGCGGGCAGCGCAAGACCGGGCACGCAGGCACGCTCGACCCTATGGCTACGGGTGTGCTTCCTGTGGTGCTGGGTAAAGCTACACGCCTCGTAGAATACCTGTCGGACGCGGATAAGGCGTACCGAGCCGTACTTACGCTGGGGGCTACCAGCGACACGTATGATGCCGAAGGGACGATAGTCCACACGCCCAACGCTGAAATGCTTTCTGTAGAGACAATAGAGAATGCCGCCGCGAGCTTCAGGGGAGAGATCAACCAGCTACCGCCGATGCATTCGGCCATAAAAGTCGGAGGCAAGAAGCTCTACGAGCTTGCGCGGGTGGGGATAGAGATAGAACGGCAGCCGAGGCATGTGACTATCACCCGGCTGGAAGTAGTGGAATACAGCCCGCCAACGCTCTGTATCTTTGTCGAGTGCAGCAAAGGAACTTATATCCGCTCGCTGGCGCACGACCTCGGGACCATGCTGGGCACCGGAGCCTACCTCAGCGCCCTGGAGCGCACCCGCCACGGCCCTTTTACCGTCGAAGGCGCAGTTACCCTGGACAGACTGGAAGCCCTCTTCAAGAGCGATACATGGCAGGATGCCATATACTCGCCCGACTATATACTGGCAGGCTGGAAGGCGCACAAAGCCACGCCCGAAGAGCAGCGCGATATAACCCAGGGCAAGCCTTTATGGCTGCCCGCGCCTCAGTTGGGTGAAAAACCAATGCTGAAAGCCACTACCCAGGCAGGCGAATTGTTAGCTATAATGTACTGGGACGGCGAGAAGGGCTTCTGGCAGCCGAAGAAGGTATTCGGCGTGGAGGGTTGAGTTGAGCCACTTAGCTCCCGCTCATCAGGTTAGGGCAGTTGCACCTCGGTCAACCTGGACTTTATGGCTCCACTGGATTCTAGCGACAGCTATATGCGGAGTTGTAGGCTGGCTATTACCTACCCTCTCGATGCTGCTTTTGTTTCCTCAGAGTTATAATTACACTGATGACAACGCGATTGGACCTCTGATCGTATCAGGTTGTGGATGGATCCTACTGATTGGTATATTGGTAGGGTTTGGGCAAGTGTTGGTGTTATTTCGCAATGTAAAAGGTTGCAACTGGCGGGGCTGGTTGCCATTCACCGCTTTAGCAGAGATCCTGATTGCTGTGGTTCTCCTGTTGTCCCAGCGAGGTGGGCTGTATGATGGCAGTGTCGGCCTACCTGCTTTGTTGAGGTTGGCTATTGCCGGAGCAATAGCGGGAATTTGCCAAGGAATTGTACTTAGCAGCTATATTAGACGAGCGTGGAGTTGGATTCTGGCGAACCTTGTAGCCTTGCCCATCAGCTTGCTTATAGGTGAGCTAGTCGTACGAATATTCTTGCCCACTCCGCTTTATGAACCCGCTCTATTCACTCCTGATGCTGAGGTCCGTGCAGAGACCTTCCGACTGTACCTCGTAGGGTGGTCAGCAGGAGCAGTCGCTTTTAGTGTTATCACAGGTGGTGCCTTGGCCTGGTTAGTGTGTACGCAAGGCATTATCGTCTACGAGAACAAACGGTAGTTGCAAGAGGGGCCGTTTCCCATTATGTACCGGTAATTAGAGAATCTAAGATACATATGCAAACCATAACTGACATCACGCAGAGACAACCCACACCCGCCGTGCTGACTATAGGCTCGTTTGATGGTGTCCATTTGGGGCATCAGGCGCTCATCGCTGAGGTTGTGGAGAGCGCTCGGCAGAACGGCGTAGCGGCGGTTGCCCTTACCTTTGAGCCTTCGCCCAGAGAAGTGTTGAGGCCGGGCCAACCTCTAGCTTATCTCACTCGGCTGCCGCAGAAGCTGGAACTGCTTGGCAAGACAGGTCTCGATGAAACGGTTGTGGTGCCATTTACAAAGGAGCTTTCGCAGGTAGAAGCGCCCGATTTCATAACCTGGTTGCGGCAGTATCTTCCTTTTGTAGAGCTGTGGGAAGGCGACGGCTTCGCGCTGGGCCATGGGCGCACCGGCAATACCGAGGTCCTGGCGTTGCTCGGCCAGGAGCTAGGTTACAGATTCCGTATGGTCCCTCTCGTGGAAACAAAGGGAGAGAGTGTGAGCAGCACGTGCATCAGGGAGGCCGTGATGTCGGGCGATATGGAAGCGGCTACCGCTATGCTCGGACACTATCAGGGCTTACAGGGGACGGTAGTGCCCGGCTCCAGGCGGGGCCGTGAGATGGGCTATCCCACCGCTAACCTGGCGCTGCCGCCTAATCTGGCACTCCCTGCCGACGGCATCTATGCCACCTGGTGCGTGCGCCACGCCACGGGCGAAGTGTTACCCTCAGTCACCAGCATCGGCACGCGCCCCACCTTCGATGACGATGCACGCCTCGTAGAGGTCTACATACTAGACTACGACGCCGACCTCTATGGCGAAGTGCTCACCGCTCACTTCGTAAAGTTCCTCCGCCCTCAAATACGCTACGAAGGGATGGGGCCGCTAATCAAGCAAATGGACCTCGATACCGCTAGCACACGGGAAGTGCTGGCGCTATCTGTGAGGCCAGACGCGTGAAGCGTACAGCGCGAAACGTGAGGGATTATAGATGTTATCTCTTTAGCCTCGACTTACGCAGTACGTAACACGCAATACGCCATACGCGATACGCGACACGTTTCACGAGTCCTAAATCCAATCGCCGCTGCCGTCCGTAAGCTATAGTGGACGTGAACAAGGCAGAAAGATTCTGTGCCCGTTCCTTCCTCCTTCTAAGCAAACCCCGGCTCCTTCTAAAGGCAGCCGGGGTTTGCTTTTGTATGCCGTTCGCTAAAGCTTAATTGTTGAGGAACCAGCCGATGCTGGGGGCTACTGATGGCTTGGGGTAGTATTCGCGCAGCTTGCCGATGCTGTATGGGTCCACAGGGGTGCTGTTGGCGTTGTAGAGAGCGAAGTGAAGATGCAGAATACCCACACCTACCCCTGTGTCGCCCGCCATCCCGATCACCTGGCCGCGCTTTACCCACACTGTGCGCGACTGGGAGCCGAGAGGTATACCTGCCGAGATAGAGGCCAGGTGGCCGTAATAGCTATAGTAGGTGCGGCCATTTACGCTGTGCTTGATCCATACGGCGTTACCTTGACGAGACGAGCAGTTGCCGCAAGCCTCACCGTCGGCGGCGGCAATGATCGGGAATGTGCGCCATGAACTGTTATTATTGACGCTGCCGTTGACGTAGTCTATACCGCCGTGAAAGCCGCCGCCCGAGTAATACCAGCCGGAGAGGATAGACATCCTGGCAGTTGGAGTGAAGGGTAATGTCAGGAAAGATGCCAATGCCTGCCCTGCAGGTGCATCGTAGGTGTGAGCCTGGGCTGTGAGGCTAAGGCCCGGTAGGGTTACTGCGGCCACAAGGGAGATGGCAATTGCTACAGTTGAGGGAACTGTTAGCCGCCACGTGTGGCTCGGAGAAATCGAGGAGCAGAGCTTCTCTTGTGCTTTAGATAAAAACGAAATAGTGGAACGAGATAGACGCATTAGATTTTTTACCTCCAAAGTACACAGGTAATCACAGGCCCTGCTATAGGGATTTGGGCCAACTGAGCGATTATAACCACTGTATGTGCGCAATTGATACCCTTTTCAGGCTTTTTACTGCATGCGATACTGTATCTTACGTAACTGCTGCCTGCTAACTGCGCGTTTGGAGTAGGTCCCCCGGACTAATTACGTACTCGCGCTGGGGACCCTGTACTACCATCTTCAGGATGGATGATTCGCCACCTACCGGGCGTGAGGGTGGGTCACCATTTACGGGCCTAACCGCGAAAGCTCATATAAAGGAGCCGCACATGCCCTTGCGCCGCGACCTGGTGGTACGGGTCGTGCCAGAGTAGATTATAATAAGCTACCGATTTTGAAAGGAGCCTCTTATGGCATCACAGATAGACCCCACAGTATTCGATAAAATGACTAAATTGCAGCGCATCGAAGCTGCCTTACACAACCAGCCCGTTGACCGCCCGCCCGTTTCGCTCTGGCGGCACTTCTACGAGTGCGAGCGCACGGCTGAAGACCTGGCGGGTGCGATGCTTGCCTTCCACAAGAAGTACGATTGGGACTGGATGAAGGTCAACCCACGCGCCTCTTACCACGTGGAGGGCTGGGGCGTAAAGACCAACTACGGCAACGGCGGCCCGCTCGACAAGCCGCAGGTGACTGAGTACCCCATTAAGAGCGCGGCAGACTGGGGTGCGCTCAAGCCTCTTTCTACATCAGAGGGGGTGCTGGACGAGCAGCTAGAGGTGATCGAGCGTATCTGTGAGGCGCTTGGTGGCGAGACTTACTTTATCGAGACGGTCTTCAATCCGCTCTCCATAGCTGCCGACCTGGTGCCCACCGAGCAGGATATGCTCAACTATATGCAGAATGAGCCACAGGCGGTTAAGGATGCGTTGGAGGTAATCACTGAGACGTTCATCAATTTCTCGGCGGCGTGTGTGAAGGCGGGGGCAAGCGGCATCTTCTTCGCCACAACCGAGTGGGCCAGCCGTGACCGCCTCAATGAGGAGCAGTGGGCGGAGTGGGGCACGCCTTATGACTTGCGAGTGCTCAAGGCAGTAGAGGACGCGCCTTTCAATATGCTCCACGTCTGCAAGAACAATAACCTCCTGTATACGCTGGCCGAATATCCAGTGCCTGCCATCAACTGGGCGGTAGGCTCGCCGGGCAACCCCACCTTGCGGGATGTACAGCTCAACACCGATAAGACGGTGGTGGGCGGCTACATGAACGAGACGCTACGCGACGGCGACCCCGCCCACATCACGCTTGAAGCGCGTCAGGCCCGCGAGCAAACAGGTGGGCGGCGCTGGATGCTCGGCCCCGCCTGCTCGATTCCTGTGGATTGCCCGGAGGAAAATGTGAGAGCAGCAAGGGCAGCCGCCGACCAGATTCAGGGCGCGTTGTAGAGGCGAAAGCATACCAGAACAGCCAAAGAGGGTGATCCGCTATGCATCACCCTCTTTGGTCGTTACTTTAAGGCTGCACCTGGAGGCTCTTCACACCTCTAACTCGTCCACGAGCGCTACTTTCAACTCAAATAGAGGCACGGACTCCTCGACGGAGAAGGTCAGGCCATCTTCGGGGTTGTAGTCTGCCAGCACGGTGTGGCCTGGGCTTTTGCTATCTGCACACGGAATCATTTTGTCTCGCCAGTCGCCACCGGTTGCGGAACTGTGGGAAGACCTACTGCGGTCGCTCCTGAGTAAGGAGTTTGTGGCAGTGTAGGCATAGAGGGCGTGGGGGGTACATCTCCGTAGTGCAGTATTGGCGTCTGAGGTGCTTCTGTTGGGCAAACAAGAGGCCCATCCGATCCTCCTTCAGGCAGGGTGGGATCATTGAGTGCCGTACGGAACTGCGCTCCGTTGCGCGACCCCAGCAAGAAAGTCGGTTGAGCAGACCAGGTGTCGAAGACATATGCTATATAAGTGTAGGGCGCACCACCAGCAACCTGAGAACCAGGCATTGAGCCGAAATCGAACTCTCCTTTGAGGATGACCAGAACGAGAGGAGGGTCCTCGATAGTAGAAGAGGAAGGAAGGCAGCCAATACCCAGAGTTGCCAGGTCCTGCCGCTTGACTGATCTATTGAGGAGAACTTGCGCTGTGCCTCCGCGAAGCTTGAGATTGTGTTCAGCATACTGCTGCGCAAAGCGGCTTATCTCCTGCGGTGTAGCACCAATCAGGTTACGAGCGCCATAATTATAGCTACTTGCCTGCCCTATGCTCACCTTGCTTGCATTTACAAAGAGCGCAAGAGCGACTAATGCGCCCATCAGCAACACAGCCCACACT
>DAHVFG010000146.1:0-6035 GCA_027317125.1 Chloroflexota bacterium
CCCTCAATCAGGTGTTGGGCGGCTACGTTCGTGGGCAGTTCATAGTGGCGCTTACAATGGGCGTAGCGGCGGGCCTCGGCTCCGCTCTGCTTGGGGTTCACTATCCTCTTGTGATCGGGCTGCTTGCGTTCTTGTTCGAGTTTATACCTCTGGTTGGGCCTGTGCTGGGGATGGTTGTGGCGGTGGTGATCTCCTTATTCCAGCCGATGCCGCTCGTCGTTTGGGTGCTAATTTACTTCATTGTGCTGCAACAGGTGGAAGCCAACGTAATCGTACCCCGAGTGAGCGGCCATGCTGTGGGTCTGCACCCTCTCGCGGTGTTGTTGGCTCTGCTTGCAGGTGTTGAGCTAGGCGGCCTGGGTGGGGCGTTGCTGGCGGTGCCAATAGCGGGTGTGCTTTATGTTTTTGTGCTTGCGTTGTACACAGATGCCAGGAGTCAAACCGATTTGCTGATGCCCCGGCCACGCACAACCGCTTACACCTCGCTGAGGCGTGTCTTAGGGAGTCGAGGCGCAAAGCTGGTGCAGGTTGTTCCGGCTGCGAGTACAGTAACACCTTCGGCTGCGCCCGCAGAGCAGGTGCCCAATGAGCGCCTCGCGACCATAGCCCACGATCAGGCGGGTCTGATAGCTAAGTTTGAGGCCTCCGAAACAGAACAAGCCGCAGTTGAGCAGGCTGCCGTCGAGACCCCGGCTCCTGGTGATGCCAATACTCCTCATGTGGCTTAGGTGGGCTGGCGACGGCGTAGAGACGAGCGACGACGCACGACGACGCATGACATGTCAATAACTTTGAGATGCATATCAGTATAATTAAAGGGCTCGGAGCCAGCCACAGGTTGGTAATGTCCGTCGTCCACCACTGAAAGGTCATATAAAAGCAGCTTGAACGAAAAAACCCTCAATACTCTTGAGTTCCCAAAGGTGCGCGAGCGCCTCGCCCAGTATACTTCCTTTAGCGCGGGGCGCACTTTGGCGCTGGGTTTAGAGCCATCGAGCGACATAGCCCAGGCGCGCCGCGGCCAGCGCGTCACTACAGAGGCAGTACGCCTCCTATCGCTGCGCCCTGACGTGACCATCGGGGGCGCACATGATGTGCGCGAGCTTGTTCGCCGGGCCGAGCTTGGCTCGGTGCTCGACCCTTCAGATATACTATCAGTGCTAGATACCCTGCGGGCCGGGCGCAACCTACGAAGCCTCATCATCCGCACTGACGAGCAGAAGGGTGATCTCAAAACGCTTGCCTTTATAGCCGACGGCATTACGCCGCTGCCCAAAGTAGAGGCCGAGATCGAGCGTTCGATCAACGATGACGGCATGGTGCTCGACTCGGCGTCGCCCGCCCTCGGCAAGATCAGGGTGAATGTGCGCGTTGCTCACAGCCGCCTCATGTCGCGTCTGCAACAGATCATATCGTCGGAGGCTTACTCACGCGCACTTCAGGAGCCAATAATCACCCTGCGTGGCGGGCGCTACGTGGTGCCTGTCAAGCGTGATTTTCAGGGTGCGCTACGAGGCATCGTGCACGACCAATCGAATACAGGCTCTACTCTATTTGTAGAGCCATTAGCCACTGTAGACCTCGGCAACGAATGGCGGCAGCTACAGCTTGAAGAAAGCCACGAGGTAGAGCGTATTCTGCGGGAGCTTGGCGCTCTAATCGGCTCGAATGCTACAGCCATCAATACCAACATTGGAATCCTTGCCGACCTTGACTTTGCCCTCGCCAGGGGGCACTATAGCCTGGCGATCAATGGCATGGAGCCTGAGCTTGTAGAGGCTCGCGGTCAGGGGGCGGGGAAAGGCAATAGCAATAGACCTCCCGACAATCGCGAGCGACAAAGAGATGCCGCAGTAGGGCCTGGTGACGCGCAGCAGTCCGCTCCCCACGCCCCGCGAGGTTTACTTTTCCGCAATGCCCGTCACCCGCTACTTTCGGGCAACGTTGTGCCTATCACCGTAGAGCTTGGCGATAAGTTCCGCATCCTGGTGATCACAGGCCCCAACACCGGCGGCAAGACTGTGGCCCTCAAAACGGTAGGTTTGCTCACGCTGATGGCGCAAGCGGGCCTGCACATCCCCGCCGACAGAGGCTCACGTGCCGTGATCTTCAGAGAGGTTTTTGCTGACATAGGCGATGAGCAGAGCATTGAGCAGAGCCTCAGCACCTTCTCCTCGCATATGTCGAACATAGTCAACATCCTCAAGCAGGCCGACCGCGAGAGCCTGGTGCTGCTCGATGAGCTAGGAGCAGGCACAGACCCCGAGGAAGGCTCGGCCCTTGCCCGTTCTATTATCACCCACATACTGGAGATGGGCACCTTCGCCGTCTGCACAACCCACTACTCGGAGCTAAAGGCCTTCGCCTTCAATACGCCAGGCGTGGAGAATGCCTCTGTGGAGTTTGATGTAAACACACTCAGCCCCACTTATCGCCTTATGATAGGTGTGCCGGGGCGCAGCAACGCCTTCGCTATAGCAAGCCGCCTCGGTCTGCGACACACGATTATTAGCCGCGCCAGGAGCTTCATAGACCCTGAGACTCAGCACGTCGAAGACCTTTTGGAGACGATTAGAAATGAGCGAGAAGCTACCCGGCATGAGCGTGGCACCGCTGAAGAGGTGCGCCGCGAGCTTGAGCGCCAGCGCGCAGAACTCGAACGACGTCTCGCGGAAGTAGAGGAGATCAAAGGGCGAGCCGCCGATGAAGCTCGCGCTGAAACGCAGCGCGAGCTTGAAACATTGCGTGATGAGATGCGCCGCTTGCGCGGTCGGGTTGAGGCGGGCCTGGCAGCCACCTCAGATGAGGCGTTGACACGCCAGTGGATGCAGGAATCTCAGAGCAGGGCCGAGGAGCTTGATCGCCAGCTCAAAGCAAAGGCTACCCAGCAGAAGCGCGGCCACCCCCGCCGCCAACCAGAGCCTCAACAGCCGCGTGGCGCACCCGAAGAATATGTGATGCCGCATATACTCAGGCCGGGCGATAGTGTCTTCATCCAGAGCATGGGGGCCGAAGGTAATGTGACCGGTCAGCCCGACAGCAGCGGCCAGATAGAAGTGCAAATGGGTTCCTTTAAGATGCGCCTACCCGTATCGAGTGTGACACTGCGCCGCCCTGCAAGCTCAATGGCTGCGGCTCCGTCCACAGATTATGGGCGCTACGCTGTAGCCATGCCCGCCGTTGCCCCGCGCCTGGAATACGACTTTCGAGGCCGCCGCGCTGAAGAGACCATCGAGGAGTTAGATGGCATCCTCAACGACGCTGCCCTGGTTAATATGCCCTTCATACGCATTATTCACGGCAAAGGCACAGGCGCGCTCCGCAAGGCATTACGTGAATACCTGAACAGCCACCCTCTCGTAAAGGGGATCGAAACCCCCAGGCCGGAAGAAGGCGGAGAGGGCGTGACCATCGTCCGCCTGTAGAGGGATCAAACGTGCGTGTGGTGCGTATTGCATCGTGAGTTGAGGACAAAGGCGTTTCGCCAATTGCGAGTAGGCAAAGTGAGATAGATGAAAATAAGTTGAGAGTGAACGACAGATTACCGGTCTTCTTTGTTGGAGGATGTAAAGAAACCAGATGACCACTCATACCTTCCGCAAGCGCAGCTTTGATAAGTCTGCGTCTCTTGAGCCACGCACCATCTCCGACTCGAAGAGCTATCTGAGCCAGGTGATGCTCCCCAACGACGCTAACCCCATGGGCAACGTACATGGCGGCTCGATCATGAAGATGGTAGACATAGGGGCTGCGGTGGCCGCTATGCGCCATTGTCGCTGCCAGGTAGTAACTGTGGCGTTAGATCACATGAGCTTTGACCAGCCTGTCTACATAGGCGACCTCGTCACGATTACCTCACAGGTAGAGTACGTAGGCCGCTCTTCGATGTTGGTGCGCGCCCTGGTAGAGGCGGAGAACCCCGCCACAGGCAGGAAGGTGCAAACCAGCTCGTGTGTCCTCACCTTCGTGGCTCTCGATGATAACGGCAACCCGGTGCCCGTTCCTCCTCTCGTGCCCGAAACCGCAGAGGAGGCATCTCGCATGGAGGAAGGCAAACGTCTCTATGAGCGAGCCAAAGAAGAGCGCGCCCGGCAGGCTGCTCGTGATGTGTGATTGAGGGCAGTGTAGCCACCTCTTGTGACCATTACCCGGCACATAGCAGGACCATGTAGCCATTGTCTTCATGGACGATTGGCAATAGAATAAAGCTGGATTTGCTGACCGCAAAAATAGCAAGATTTCTACATGGATGGATAATAATGCAAAGAATAACCTCACTTACGGCTGGGGCGCGCAAACGGAGTCTATGGCTTATTGCGGTGTTGCTCATAGCTGCCCTATACGTGAGCAAGGCCACAGCGCAGGAGGCGCAAGTGGGCCAACCTGACGGCAGATGCGCAGGACAGCGTTACTCCGATGTTTGCCCCGGCGACTGGTCTTACCAGTATGTGACCGACCTCTCGAATCTGGGTGTGGTTTCGGGCTATGATGACGGCACCTTTCGCCCTAACAATAGCGTTACTCGCGGCCAGATAATGAAGATGGTCATCCTCGGCATTGGCCTCACCGGCACGCCTCCCGCCACACCCACCTTCAGCGATGTACTCACCACCTACACGCTTTTCCCCTGGATCGAGATTGGGGTAACACAGGGTGTAGCCAATGGCTATCCTTGCGGCGGTCCCGGCGAGCCTTGCGATGGTCAGCGCCGCCCTTACTTCCGCCCCAACTCCATCGTGACGCGGGGCCAGCTTGCCAAGATGATTGTCAATGCTCGCGGGTGGTCACCTGCTACGCCGGCTGTGCCTACCTTCAACGATGTACCGGTTGACAACCCCTTCTACGGCTATATCGAGAGTGTAGCGGCGCACAATGTAATCAGTGGCTATCCTTGCGGCGGTCCCGGCGAGCCTTGCCCCGGCTCTTATTTCCGGCCTCAGAATAGTTCTACTCGCGCCCAGGCTTGCAAAATTATTGACAATTCGCGTGGGAGTGGCCCCGTTCCTACCTACACCCCCGGTCCGCCCACCTTTACACCCATCGCCACGCCTACTCACCAGCCGGAGGTAACGGCTACACCCACCCGTTCATGCGCTATCTTCCCTGCTGATAATATCTGGAACCGCGATATCGCCGCTCTACCCACCGCTACGCTATCAGACAGTTACATAGAGAGTATCGGCCTGAGCGCGACCCTGCACCCGGACTTTGGCTCCGGCTTGTGGAACAACGAGCCTATAGGCATCCCCTTCATCAACGTTACAGGGCAGCCACCCGTGCCTATTTACTTCACTGATTACGGCAGCCAAAGCGACCCCGGCCCCTACCCTGTGCCTACCAACGCACCCATCGAAGGTGGCCCTGCAAGCACAGGCGACCGCCATGCTATCGTGGTTGACCAGAGCAGCTGCACGCTTTACGAGATGTACCGTGCCTTTCCTAACGCTGACGGAAGCTGGAATGCAGGGTCAGGTGCGCTCTGGCAGCTTGGCTCTAACGCCCTGCGACCTGACGGCTGGACCTCTGCCGACGCTGCCGGCCTGCCTATATTCCCAGCCTTGGTGCGCTACGATGAGGTTGCTTCCGGTGTGATCCGACACGCGTTGCGTTTTACTGCGGACACCACGCAGCAGGCTCATATCTGGCCCGCCCGTCACGACGCAGGGAGCAGCAACAACAGCGCCCTGCCGCCGATGGGTTTACGCGTGCGCCTGAAGGCTAGCGTAGATATAACCGGCTACCCAACGCAATTACGCGTTATTCTTCAGGCTCTCAAGGATTATGGCATGATTCTCGCCGACAACGGCAGCTCGTGGTCTATCTCCGGCGCGACAGATGAGCGTTGGGACAACGATATTCTACGCGAGATAAACCGCCTGCGCGGCTCTGACTTTGAAGCTGTAGATGAGTCCGGCCTGATGATAGACCCTAACTCGGCGCAGAGCCGTTAGCTGCCTCTACAGCCGGGTGCCAATTGGACAGTATAGAGGTAACTGTTCAGAGTTGGGGTGAGGGGGCGTCCCTCCCCTCCCCTC
>DAHVFG010000147.1:0-5958 GCA_027317125.1 Chloroflexota bacterium
ATCGCCAACCACTGCAAGCTTAACGGGCAAAAAGCTCAAGGTGGGGCTGGTGACCGACGTTGGCAAGGTCAACGACGGCACATTCAATCAGTTTGCATACGAGGGTCTCAAACGGGCCGCGTCGGAATTGGGCGTTCAGACAGCTTTTATCGAGACCCAGGCGCAAACCGACTATGAGAAGAACATGGAGCAGTTCGCCTCACAGGGCTACGACATGATAATTGGCGTGGGCTTCCTGATGGGCGATGCGATCAAGTCAAACGCCGCCAAGCACACCAACATCAAGTACGCCATAGTAGACTTCTCCTACGACCCTGCGATCTCCAATGTGCGTGGATTAGTCTTCTCCGAGGACCAGGCGGGCTACCTGGCAGGTGTACTCGCTGCGCTAATGAGCAAGAGCAACACGATAGCTGTTGTGGGTGGGCAGGAAATCCCGCCCGTGCAAAAATACGTCATGGGCTACCAGAACGGCGCTAAATCGGTCAAGCCCGACATCAGTGTCAAGCAAATCTACATAGATTCGTTCACCGACCGAGCACGCGGGGCCGAAGCAGCCAAGGACTTTATCTCTCAGGGTGCAGATGTAATCTTCGGTGCGGGCGGGCAGACAGGCTCCGGTGGCATCCAGGCTGCGGCCCAGCAGGGCGTCTGGGTTATCGGCGTGGACCAGGACGAGTATGTCACCACCTTCCAGAGCGGCAAAGCTCCAGGGGCGAACAAGATACTCTCCAGCGCCATGAAGCGGGTAGATAACGCTGTCTTTAACGCCATCAAGGATGCTCAGGCGGGCACCTTCCAGGGTGGAACCCAGCTCAACGATGCCAAGAGCCAGGGCGTTGGCCTCGCCCCCTTCCACGATGCTGACAACGACATCCCCGCTGATGTCAAAACCAGGCTCGATCAAACCCTCAAGGGCCTGGCCGACGGCACGATTCAGACAAAGGTGAACCTCAACAAGTAACCAGCAACAAGTTACGGGCGCTGAGGAGTGAGTGAAGGAAGTGGATCTACTCACTCCTCAGCACTCGTTGCTCAGTCCTGCTGGGAGCGCCATGACACCAGTCCTCGAAGTACGCAACATCACCAAGCGTTTCCCAGGCGTGCTGGCAAACGACAATATCAGTTTTACCCTTGAGCCTGGCGAAATACACGCCTTCCTCGGTGAAAACGGCGCAGGCAAATCTACCTTGATGAATATCCTCTACGGGCTATACTCGCCCGACGAGGGAGAAATACTCATCAACGGCAAAAAGGTGACCATTCGGGGACCGAGCGACGCGATCCGCCAGGGCCTGGGGATGGTACACCAGCACTTTATGCTCGTGCCGACCCTCACAGTAGCTGAAAATGTGATGCTTGGTACGGAGATCACTAAAGGCATACTGCTAGACGAAGCGCAGGCCAACGCCCGCATAAGAGAGCTTTCGGTCAAGTACGGGCTTGCTGTGCCCTCTGCCGCTCGTGTGCAGGACCTGTCGGTAGGTGTGCAGCAGCGCGTTGAGATCATCAAAACGCTCTACCGAGGCGCAGCTACCCTCATCCTGGACGAGCCGACCTCTGTGCTCACCCCGCAGGAAGCCAGCGACCTCTTCAAGACGATACACGCGCTTCAGGCGCAGGGCAAGTCGATCATCTTTATCAGCCACAAGCTCGGGGAAGTGCTTGAGATCGCTGATCGCATCACTGTGCTGCGGCGTGGGCGGGTGGTTGGCACCACCGTTCCAGCCCGCACCAGTGAGGAACAGCTTGCCAACATGATGGTCGGGCGCGAGGTCAATTTGACGGTGGATAAAGGGGTGGCGCAACCCGGCTCCGTCGTGCTGGATGTGCGCGGCCTGGTTGTGCTGGACGACCGCGCGACTACTGCTGTTAACAATATGTCGCTTCAGGTGCGCGCGGGCGAGGTGCTCGGCATCGCGGGGGTGCAGGGCAACGGCCAGACCGAGCTTGTCGAGGCGCTAACGGGGTTGCGTTCCGTGCAGTCCGGTCATGTCGAGTTGCTAGGGCATGACACGACGCACGCTCTCCCACGCACCATCATTGAGGAGGGGGTTGCCCATATCCCGGAGGACAGGCACCGCTACGGGCTGGTGCTGAGCTACCCAATCGCCGACAACCTGGTGCTCTCCACTTACTACCGCGAACCTTTCGCGCATGGGGTGGTCACAGATGAGTCGAGCATCAGCATGAACGCTCAGAGGTTGGTCAAGGAGTTTGATGTTCGCACGCCCAGCATAATGACGATTGCTGCCAACCTCTCAGGCGGCAACCAGCAAAAGGTGGTAATCGCCCGTGAGTTCTCCCGCCCGATCAAGCTCCTCATAGCGGCGCAACCGACGCGGGGCCTGGACGTTGGCTCAATTGAGTTTATTCATAAGAGTATAATTCGTAAGCGAGATGAAGGCGTCGCGGTGCTGCTCATCTCAGCCGAATTGGAGGAGATTCTGGCCCTCTCTGACCGTATCGCTGTGATTTTTGAGGGCAAGATTATCACCACCATGCCCACCGCCGGCGCGAGCCTTGAGAAGCTCGGCCTGCTAATGGCGGGAATAACGAGCGAGCAAAATCCGCAACGTACTCAACCCGCCAGGCCCCCATCGGACGAAACATATGTCAACAGTGCCTGATGGCGCTCCGAGGAAAACGATACCGGCTGAGGATGGTACAAGCGGGCCGTCCGTAGGCACGGGTTTTGCCGACTACCCCCCCGCGCCGATGAGCGACGAGGGACGCTCGCGGGCCGAGCCGCCGGGTCGGGGCGCACGCTGGCGGCGGCGGCTCATCGAGCTGCTGGTGCCTTTGCTCGCTATCTTCACCGCGCTCGTAATCGGCGCGCTCATCATCTTGGCTACAGGCGCGAGCGTTACTTCAGCTTATAGCGGCCTCTTTGTAGGGGCCTTCGGTACCCCTCTGGCGATAGCCAACACCCTCGTTGAGGCCACGCCGTATATCTTCGCGGGCCTTGCCGTGGCGCTCGGTTTCAAGTGCGGCCTCTTTAACATAGGCGTCGAAGGCCAGCTTGCGATGGGCGCAATGAGCGCGGCGGTTGCGGGCTACGCAATCACCGGCCTTCCTCTGATTATCCATTTGCCCCTGGCGATCCTCGCGGGGGTGCTTGGCGGGGCGATCTGGGGCGCGATACCAGGCTTCTTGAGAGCAAAAACAGGCGCGCACGAGGTTATCACCACTATCATGCTCAACTATATCGCCCTTCGCCTCACCGACTACCTGATAAAAGGGCCGTTCCTGGACCGAAGCTCAAGCGCGCCGCGCACCCCTTTTATCGCCCCGTCAGCCGAACTGCCCTACCTCTTTGGCCCCGACTACCGATTGAACGCGGCGTTCCTCCTGGCGCTTGTCATGGTAGGGGTGATATGGTGGCTGCTCAACAAGACCACGATCGGTTTCGAGATACGCACCGTCGGCTCCAACCCCGACGCGGCGCAGTATGCGGGGATGAGCATCACCCGCAGCTTTGTGCTGGCGATGGCAATCAGCGGCGGGCTCGCAGGGCTGGCAGGCGTGGGGCAGGTGCTGGGGTTGGAGCACAACCTTAAAGCGTCGTTCTCAGCCGGCTATGGCTTCGATAGTATCGCCATAGCCCTGTTAGCGCGGAGCAACCCTATTGCTATTATCCCGGCCGCCATCTTCTGGGGCGCACTGCGTAATGGCGCGGGCCTTATGCAGTTGCAAAGCGGCATCTCAATTAACCTTATCAACATCATCCAGGCGTTGGTAATTATCTTCGTGGCTGCCGACCAGATAGTGCGCTGGCTCTACCGGATCCGTCGAAGCGGGATGGGGCAGGTGGTCTTTACGCGTGGCTGGGGAGGCTGAGTTGGCATCAGGGGAGGCACGATGACGAGGCCATTACGCCTGGACCGCCAGCGCATCATCGGGATAATCGGCATTCTGGTGGCGGTGATACTCTTCTGGCTCGTCAGCAGTAAGATCGCGGCGAACAAGGTCTCCACTCTGCGTATCACCTGGCCGAACTCCAAGCCAACGGCTCCGCCCCTGCTAGACATCCCGCTGCCCACTGTGGCGACAGTGGGCGTGGTGGCCGCGCTGCTGGTGGCGGGCGCACTCTACTTGCTTGTTCGCAATCAACCGCGCCTGGTTTCCCTCTATATGGCCGCGCTAATTTTCTCAACCATCTTTACCGTCCTTATCTGGGCGGGAGTGGGGAGCAGGGTTGACATCGTGGATATGCTTGCGCGCATGGTGCGTCTGGCGACCCCAATCGCGCTGGGCGCTCTGGCGGGGATTTTGTGTGAGCGGTCAGGTGTAATCAATATCGCCATTGAGGGGTTGATGCTGATGAGCGCGTGCGTTGGCTTTATCGCGGCGCTCATCTCTGGTAACTCCTGGCTTGGCCTCACAGTAGCCATCATCTCAGGCGGCGTGACGGCGATGCTCCTGGCGGTACTCGCCATCCACTTCAAGACCGACCAGATTATCGCCGGCACAGTGATCAATATACTGGCGGTGGGCGTGACGGGCTTCCTGCGTACTAACTTCATCCTGGGTCTGCAACAGAGCGGCCACGTCGGCAAGGAGCTTCCTGTGCTGCCCATCCCTCTGCTATCAGAGATCCCTGTGTTGGGGCCGATTCTTTTCAACAATCAGCCTGTAGCATACCTCATGCTGATCCTGGTGCCCGTGCTGAGCCTGCTGCTATTCCGCACACCCTGGGGACTGCGCACCCGCGCTATTGGCGAACACCCTCGCGCCGCCGATACAATGGGCATCAATGTCAACCGCCTGCGCTATATAAATGTCTTCTTTTCTGGGTTGGTGGCAGGGCTGGCAGGAGCCTGGTTCTCACTTGAGGCAACTTTCAGCTTCGATGACCTGATGACCAACGGCAAAGGTTTTATCGCGCTTGCGGCTATGATATTCGGCAAATGGACGCCCTTCGGCGCTCTTGGAGGCGCGCTGACTTTCAGCTCAGCCGATGCGCTTCAGATCAAAATCCAGGGTCTTAGCTTCGACCTTCCCCCGCAATTCCTGCAGATGCTCCCCTACGTAATCACCATTGTGGTGCTCGCAGGCATAATTGGCCGCGCCCGTCCCCCCGCAGCCGTTGGCAAGCCTTACGAGAAGTAGCACAGCCGTAAAAATGGCCCATGATGGTTTTACTTCTGAAAGTTACCAAGCCCAAACTGCTCTAACATAAAGAAAGGAGTGGGCGGGATTACCTCAATGTTTAGCTCTCCATCTTTTGCTAATCCGGCATAAGTCAGTTCGTTCCGAACAACATTAGGAGTAACGTCAGCCAGGAATACAGAAGGATCTGCGGCTATGTTAGGCAGTCGAGCAGCATCAACAGTCGCACGCGTAAAGAAGACGCCTTGTAAGGTCTGGACCCCTGGACCTTTCTGTAACACTGCAAGCTCCTGGTCTATAGATGCCTGTAGCAGGGGATCCGCGTCTGTGGCCTGTTTATCGAGAATGAAGGTACCCGCTGTGCCGTCTGTTTGCGTGATGCGCAGCTCGCTTTGCTCAACATGTAAGCCCATTATTTTCGCCCAGGTGCGGAACTGGTCTGGCGCGATGTAATTGCGGAATGTTATATAGACCTGTGTCTTCTCACCCTTGTTCGCTGCCGCTATTTTCGAGGCGAGCAATTGGTTGTTAGCCGCATATGTGCGAAGTGCCTGAATAGAGTCGTAGTTGTAATGAATTGGAACATAAACGCCTGCGTGTGCCCCTGACGCATCTCGTATTGCCTGATAGCTCCAGGAGCCGAAGTCAGCGCGCTTAATTTCTACCGCTTGTGTCTGTGCTGAGGAATCTTGTGCGCTGGGGGCATTCTGAGCACTGGCGAATTAATTGCGGCAGCACGTTTATGAGCAGCAAAGTGATAAGACCCAGTGCTGCTATTGCTGCGCCAGCACGTGCTAAACTACCAATCATCGTCGAATTACTGTTCATTATAGACCTCCATCGCAG
>DAHVFG010000148.1:0-5980 GCA_027317125.1 Chloroflexota bacterium
TATCTTGAAGCCTCCGCCCGGTGCGCCCAGCAGCGCGCTCTTCGGCACTCGGCACTCTCTGAGGGTAATATGCACATGTTCGGAGGCTCTGTGCCCTAACTCTTTGCCGGGCATCGGCTCCCTGTGGAAGCCTGGCGTATCTGTATCTACCAGGAAGGCGCAGATACCCCGATGTCTGGCTTCGCGGTCCCTGCTGGCGAAGACTATGGCAAGGTGCGCGCTAGTGCCATTAGTGATCCATATCTTTTCGCCGTTGAGCAGATAGCCGTCGCCGTCTTCGCGGCCGGTAGCCTCTATCCCGGCTACATCTGAGCCTGCGTTCGGCTCGGTGAGGGCATAACAGCCAATCCACTCGCCTGTCGCCAGCCTGGGCAGGTAGCGTCGCTTCTGCTCTTCGGTGCCCCAGTCGTTGACGCACCCTGCTACCAGGCCGGCATGCACCGTCAGGAAGCCGCGCACCGCGGAGTCGGCCCACCCCAACTCTTCCAGCAGCAAGGCATAGCTCACGTAATCCATGCCCGCGCCGCCATACTCCCGGCTGACCGTAGCCGCCAGAAAGCCCAGCTCGGCCATGCGCTCTATCAGGTGCGCGGGGAATACACCCCGCTCGTCGGCCTCACGAGCGAGAGGAGCCACTTCGTTCTGCGCGAAGTGGCGTGCAAGAGCCTGTATGCGCTGTTGTTCCGGCGTTAGCTCGAAGTTCATATAGTAGGTGTATCTTCTCCAGCGCCGCTCGTGGTGGGTCTGGTACTGTCCAACCCTACAACCGCTATTGCTTCTATTTCGACCAGCACCTCGTCCTCGAAGAAGCGCGAGATTTCGAGTAGAGCCGTCGCGGGGTAGTAAGGGCCAAAGAAAGAGCGATGCACCTCGCCGAGGGCCTTGAGGTGCGCCCTGTAGCCATCTCGGTCTTTGACGAAGATGGTCATTTTGACTATATCTTGCATCTTGCCGCCCGCCTCGCTCACCACTGCTTGCAAATTGCTCAACACTTGCCTGTATTGCGCGATGATATCGCCTGGGGCAACTATCTTGCCTGCTGCGTCGCCCGCCGTTTGCCCGGCCAGAAATAAGAGCGAACCGCCCGACGCCAGCACGCCATGATTGAAGCCGCTGGGGTGGGCTAAAGATGGTGGATTGATGAGCTTCATAGTTCTGAGCTTACGCTGCTTATCTCCCTGTAAACTTCGGCTTTTCTTTCTTCTTGAACGCCTCGTAGAAGATGCGGTGATCTTCTCCCATGAGCATTAGCGCCTGAGCCTGAGCTTCGGCTTCCAGGGCTGATGCAAGGTCCATGTTTAGCTCATTATGTATCATACGCTTGGTCATCGAGATCGCAAGGCTGGGACCTTGCGCCAGCCGCCTTGCCCACTCCTGCGCAGTGGACATCAGATCGTCGTGCGGCACAACACGGTTTACCAGGCCGTAACGGTCGGCGGTAGCGGCGTCAATTGTCTCCCCAAATAAGAGCAATTCGGCTGCACGTCCAGTGCCGACGATCCTGGGCAGCAAGTAGCCCGAACCCATATCTACTCCGGCCAGTCCCACCCTGGTGAAGAGAAAGGCGAAGCGCGCCTTCTCTGAGGCGATACGCAAATCAGAAGCCAATGCGAGCACCGCGCCCGCGCCTGCCGCCATGCCGTTGAGGGCGGCTATGATCGGCTTGTCAAGGAGCCGCATGTTCTGTACCACCGCTCCTGTCATACGTGTGAAGGCGAGGTGGTCCTTCACGTTGCGGTCCAGCAGTTGGCCGATGATCTCATGCACATCGCCCCCTGAGCAGAAGCTGTCGCCTGTGCCTGTGATTATGAGCACCCGCACTGAATCGTCGTAGCGCACTTTCTCCAGCAGATCCCGAAGCTGTGCATATACCTCGAATGTGAGTGCATTCAGCACCTCTGGGCGATTGAGAGTTATAGTGCTAACGCCGTCGTTCACATCGTAGAGAAAATCATACGCCATTGTAACTCTCTTTTCGGTGGTCAGGGAAGTAGCCCATTGACTGATAGCACGTCACGACATCACTCCGCCGCCATCTATATTGATAGCCTGGCCTGTGATACCCTTGCTCGCGTCCTGTGCGAGGTATACGACCATTGCAGCTATCTCTTGCGGCTCTATAAGCCGGTGCTGCGGGCTTACTTTTTCCAGGGCTTCTCGCGCTGCCTCTCGCGACATGCCTGTGCGCTCTATTATATTGTCTATGCTCGCTGACGTCATCGGGGTGTCTACATAACCAGGGCAGATGGCGTTTACGGTGATGTTATAGGGGACAAGCTCGGCAGCCAGAGCGCGGGTAAGGCCCAGAACTCCATGTTTAGCCGCAGTATAAGCCGCTACATAGCGCTCACCTATCCGGGCTGCGGTAGATGCGATGTTGATAATGCGCCCATAACGTTGCTCGACAAACAGCGGCACAAAGGCTTTGCTTACGTAGTAGACGCTTGTCAGGTTTGTGTCGAGCATCCGGTGCCACAACTCATCGGGGTGCTCAATAAACTTATGGCTGGCGGCGTTGCCCGCGTTGTTTACCAGTATGTCTACACCGCCGAGCTTGTCTTGCGCTTGCTGTGCCATCGCGCTCACTTGCTGAGGATCGGTCACATCGCATGAAACAGCGACACCCAGGCGGCCCGTTCTGGCAATTTCACCAGCGAGCATCTCGATCTCTCTGGTGGTGCGTGCGGTGACAGCCACATCAGCGCCCGCATGGGCCAGGGCCAGGGCTATAGAGCGGCCTATGCCCCGGCCAGCGCCTGTCACAACCGCCCGCCGCCCCGCGAGCAGAGAGTTATCCGGGCTTGCCATCAAAGGCTACTCTCCTTGCCCAACTACAAAGCTTCTACTCCCTCTACAAAGGAAAGGGATGAGCGCCTATTCTGTCTATTGATATACAACTCTTGGGCATGGCACGTCAATAGAGGATTCGTATTGCGTGAGGGGTTAGGGATGGTGTACCTCCATCTTGAACTTACGCAATACGAAGTACGCAACACGTACCAGTCTTAACCAGTCGCCAGCACACAGAGGTCAGCACGGCCTGCCGCAAGGATAGTGTTTATGTCATTGCTGTTGGTCAGGTAGCCTCCGACCATAGTTGGTATGTGAGCTTCATTGCGTATACGGTCCGAATAGGAGGTGAGAAAGCCGCGACCATATGCAGGCACGCCGCTAATTGTCGTCTGCCCTGCCTGCACAGTTACCAGGTCGCACCCTTGCTCTTTGAGTGCAGCGGCGAAGACAACTGCGTCCTCGATGCCGGCACCGCCTCTAGCGCAATCGGCGGCGGATATAGACACGGAGATTGGTTTGCTCTGCGGCCATCGCTCCCGCACGGCGCTGAATACCTCAAGTGGGTAGCGCATGCGCTTTTCCAGGCTCCCGCCATATTGATCTCTGCGCAAATTGGTGAGGGGTGAGAGGAAGCTGGCGAGCAGATAGCCCTGCGCGAAATTGAGTTGCAGCAAGTCGAAGCCTGCTTCGTCCGCCATCCTCGCACCTCGTACAAAGTCATCGTGCACCCGGTCCATATCGGTTCTATCCATCTCCCTGGGGACCTGGCTCAACTGTGTATAAGGAATAGGCGACGCTGACAGGAGAGGCCAGTTGCCTTCACGTAGCGGTCTGTCCAGCCCCTCAGAGGGGGGCCGTGTCGAACCTCGCCGCCCCGCATGGTTCAATTCCACGCCTACCTTCGGGCGTGAACCCTCATGTATATTACCGACAATTTGCGCCCACTCCGCGAGATGCCCATCTTCATACAGTCCACTGTCGCAGGGGGTTATTCGCCCTTCAGCCGAAAGAGCGACGATGTTTATCATTATCAGCCCAGCGCCGCTGTGGGTGGCTATATCTGAGATTGGTTGCTGCCCGACGCTCTCCGGCGCGGGCAACGCGACCACGCGATTGGAAAGCCTCAGTCCACGCAATATCAGCGGCGCGAAGATGGGTGGCGGCGCTACGAGGCAGGCAGCATGGGCAGCGTGAGCAGCATGCTCGACTTGAGGTAGCTCGGCGTTTGACGTATACCACCTGTCTAGAGCATCCCCGAAGCGCACATCCCGAAAATGGAGATCGTCGTAGGTGATGCGGCCACTGCGGGTAAGCAGTTGGAAGGCGAACTGCATAGGTGTGAGGCCGAGATAGCGTTTGATTGTCTCAAAATAGGTCATGCTCTCTTGCGCGGCGCGTTGGAAGACCTCAACGACAGGCTTTCTCTCCAGCTCGTACTCATTGAGGGCTGCGTCCATGTTTGGATAGCTCTCCAGGGCGGTAGCAAGGGTGATAGCATCTTCCATCGCCAGCTTGGTGCCTGAGCCTATTGAGAAATGGGCTGTGTGGGCGGCGTCTCCCACCAGCGCCACTTTGCTTTCCTCCCCAGACGCAGTTTTGACCGTGTGGTGCCAGCTACGGGTCTTGAGAGTGGGGAAGTTGATCCACTTCGAGTTGTTGCTCAGGAGGGTTTCTCCGCCCAGGTCGCCGGCGAGGAGTTGGCGGCAATAGACCAGGCTTTCATCTTCGGTTGCCCTATCGAGGCCTGCATTGAGCCATGTCGTCTCGTCACACTCCACGATGAACGTGCTGGTGTCGCCGCTGAATGGGTAGGCGTGTACATTGAAGAGGCCATCTTCGTTCTCATGAAAGATGAAGTTGAAGGCGTCGAGCACTTTGTTCGCGCCAAGCCAGATGTATCTTGCTTTACCTAGCTCTATTGTCGGCTTGAAGACAGATTCGTATTCTTTACGAACAAGGCTGTTTATGCCGTCGGCTGCGATGAGAAGGTCATGTTCAGGCAGTTGTGAGAGGTGTTGCACCTCACTATTGAAGCGAAGGGCCACGCCCAGCTCGGCGCAGCGCCTTTGCAGGATATTCAGCAGCTGCTTGCGTGCGATACTTGCGATGACATGCCCACCGCAGCGTATCGTCTCGCCCCGGTAGCGCACGTCAATTGCATCCCAGATAACGAAATTGTCGGTGATTTGCGTGTAGGTTTTGTAATCCGCGCGCTGGAAGGAGGAGAGGGTACGGTCGGAAAAGACCACGCCCCAGCCATAGGTCACATCAGCAGGGTTGCGCTCGATGATGGTGACATCGCACGCAGGGTTCGCCTTCTTGATGAGCAAGCCTGCGTAAAGCCCAGCCGGGCCTGCCCCAACTATAACCACCCTCATCGTCTTCAACCCCCGCCTGTGGCGGAATTAGCAGCTATGAATTATGAATTATGAGTTAATGGCGGCGCTGGTGATTACCATTAATTCGTAACTCGTAACTGTTAATTCATAATTCATAATCCGTGATCCCCAGGCTTTCCGAGAGCATTTGCAACTGGGCTATATCGGGAACTGTGGGGAATAGGATTAGCTCGTCACAGCCTGCTTCTTGATAGCCTCGGATGAACTGTGCTACAGCCTGCGGAGTTGTGAGAAGCCCCGCGGCTATCTTGTCGGCGAATGGACCTGTAAAGGCGTAGTATTCTTTGAGGTATGCCGTGCCCGCCTCGGAGCTGCCTCCCAGGGCAAAATATCCTTGCGCCCACAATTGCGGATTGCCTGGCCGCCCGGCGTCTGTCCAGGCGGCGCGAGCTTTGTCGGCGGCCTTCGCAAAAGCTTTGGGTGGGCCGCCGCCATGCACATAGCCATCCGCATAGCGGGCCATGCGTGCGAAACCACTGTCAGACAATCCGCCCACGAGAAGCGGCGGACCTCCTGCACGTGGAGCTTCGGGGCCTGGGCTTTCTTCCCATAGGGTGCGTAAGGCAGCAAGCTGCTCCGCCAGCCTCTTGCCTCTCGCACTGTAGTCTATGCCGGCACGTGCGTAATCTTCCTGGCGTGCGCCCACCGCCACGCCGAGCACGAGCCGCCCACCTGAGACAGCATCAATAGAGGAGGCCATCTTAGCAAGCACCGCTGTGTTGTGCATCAGGCTAACGACAATGGTAGTTGCCAGCCGTACCCGTTGGGTGACAGCGGCGGCTACCGCG
>DAHVFG010000149.1:0-5898 GCA_027317125.1 Chloroflexota bacterium
TTCTTAAGTGGGTCGAGGTTTGCCTCGAAAAGAGTATCTACAAAGAGGGTAAGCAAGTCGCCCTGCACGTAATCTCTGGCGAGGGCGATAGCGTCGGCCTGCCCACGCATTACCCTTTGCTCTATGAAGCGGGTCTTATATTTGTAGTGCTTGTTGACGTACTCTTCCATCTGCTCGCCCATTTTGCCGACGATGAATATTATCTCCTCGATGGGAAGCGGCTCCAGCGCATCGAGGACGAAGGCGAGCGATGGCCGCCCCGCGACGGGCACAAGGGGCTTGGGACGTGTGTGAGTGTGCGGGCGCATACGGGTGCCATAGCCGGCGGCGGGTATGATTACTTTCATTTTCTCCTCTTGTTGTCTTTGTGAGTTACGAGTACAGTGTCGCACCCGCGCAGGATGCGTCTCGCCTATTATAGTCTATCAGGTGGGCAGTCGTCAGGGGAGGGGTAATAGCGCTCGCCATCATAACGACGGGCATCGCTTGTCCCCGCGCAAGGCACATATCTTGCAACATTAAAGAGGCCTTTACCGGCTTTCGCCGGGGGTCGCACGGCTCTCTTTTGTGCGTTACCGGCAGCCTTTCACATGCTGCCTTTGTCAGGAGGACCATAATGGATAACCAGCAAGAAGGCCAGGGCAAGAAGGGCGGCGACAGCTACCAGGGGTACGACGCGCCGGGCAAGGATACGATAGTACAAAGTAGCTCCGATGCGGTGCCATCGCCAACTGAGACAAGCGAGCAGCGGTTGACAACTCCCAAACCATCGATACAATCAATTAATGAGACCCCGGGCGATGCTAACCCTGCACTCAGCGAAACCATCAGCGAGGAGAAGGGGCAGACGTCTACCGCCGACATGCTGCGAGCTCGTGAGGCCGCCGAGGAGGAATATCTGCGCCGAGCAGACGCGCAGGTGTACGCCGACCAGCCCCCTGACGGCGGCAGGCCGCAGGAATGGGAAGAGAAGGATTCGGGCCGCCCTAATTGGCCGAATGATCGTCTTAACGAAGCTGTTGAGAGCAAGGAGATTACGGGAGTCGAGGAAGATTTTATAGGCATGACACAAGGTGGGTCCTTGTCACTGGCAGGGCGCGCTGACCGTGCGGAAGATAGTGCCGCGGATCAAGCATCCGCAGGCGAGTCGCGCTCAGGCTTGTCATCGGTTGGGCATGATATAGAGGAAGACATATACGAGCGGCAGGAGATGCACAGGCCCGTAGAGGAGTCTGAGATGGACCGGCTCGCGCCCGGTATGCTCAACCTTCCGCCGGAGGACGATAGATAATGGATAAGGGCAACTATTCGGGGAAGATAGAAGGGACCTCAAAAGCAACAGAGCCTGTAATCAGTGCCCTCTTTCCAGACGTGGGGTCGGCGCAAGGCGCTATCCGCGAGCTGCATGACATTGGGATAAGAGCAGAGAGCATCTCGGTCATTTCACGCGACGAAGACCGCCAGCAGGGGGCAGGAGTGAGTGAGGCAGGCGTCGCACGTGAGCAGATAGAGGACGAGGGGCTGGCCTACCGCGCCTCCGAAGAGCTTCCTAATGATGAAGATTTGCCTACCACTGATGCTGCTATGACAGGCTCGCCAATGCCTGTTGTCACGGATGTCGAAGTGCCCCCTGATGAGCCACTTGGCGGCTCGGACCGCCTGGGGCTGTCGCGCGATAGCGATGAGGTACGCCGCAACGAGGCCGAAACCAACGCCAGCGAAGATATATATACCGACTTTCCAGACTCCCCAGGCGGCATTAACCCGGACTCACCGGAGGCAGGCAGGGCGGGAAGCGATGTACAGGAGGCGATGAAGACAAGCACAGGTACGCCCGGAAACGCACTCGCCGGTGTGGAGCTAGGTAGCGTGGCGGGCTTGCTGGCGGGGCTTGCGGCGTTGGCTATACCCGGGGTTGGGCCTTTTATTGCCGCGGGGCCTCTTGCGGTTGCTCTTGGTGGCATTATCGCAGGTGGTGCGACGGGCGGCGTAGTTGGCGCGCTCTCCGCGATAGGGGTGCCGGAGGAATACGCCCGCGACTACGCTGCCCAGATCCAGCAAGGCCAAACTCTGGTAAGCGTGCGTACAGACGAACTGACTCACGACGCCGTTGAGCGTGTGCTGACGGCAAATGGCGGGCAGAAGATTCGCTAGGAAGCAGCTCTAACTTGATGAATAGTGAACCTGTTGCGCCCGGCACGCACGATGCATTGCAGTCAACGCCTTTTGCCCACTTTGCTTCCGTCGCCGGCGCGCTCAGTGGGACAAGCAAGCGGTTAGAGAAGCTGGCGATACTCGCCCGATATTTTGCCTCTCTAAGCGATGAGGACCTGGCGATAGCTTGCCGCTTCCTCTCCGGCCACCCCTTCCCGTCTTCTGATGAGCGCACACTAAATATAGGCTTTAGCGCGGCCTCGAGCGTGTTGATTGCCCTTTCCGGCGTCAGCCCTGAGGAATATGGCGCGCTGGCAGTGCGCCTGGGCGACATAGGAGACGTGGCAGGGCAGATTTTGCCCCGGCCCGATGCATCAAGTAAGCCTCTTACTCTTGGTTCGGCTATCGCCGCCTTCGACAAGATAGCGAGTACCAGGGGCGCAGGTCATAAAGCTGGGCTGTTGCGTGATTTGCTGGCGCTTGCTACGCCGGAGGAAGGGCGTTACATTACAAAGCTAGTCACGGGCGACATGCGTATGGGCTTGAAAGAGTCGCTCGTGGAGGAAGCTCTGGCCCGGATGTACGGCCTCAAGGTAGAAGAAGTGCAGAGGGTGAATATGCTCACCGGCGACATAGGCGAGACTGCACTCGCGGTGCGCCATGGATGCACAGAAGATGCCCGCATGCGCCTCTTTCACCCCCTCAAGTTTATGCTTGCCACCCCAGCCGAGAAGCCCGTCGACATACTGGTTGAGGGGAGCAATCGAGGCGAGAGCTATGTATATATAGAGGATAAGTACGACGGTGTGCGCGCTCAGTTACACAAAGGAGGCGAGCGTGTCGAAATCTATTCTCGCTCCCTTGACCCCGTTACGCATCGTTTCCCAGAAGTGGCGCAGGCTGCGCTATCTATACCACACGATTTTATAGTGGACGGCGAGATAGTGGCTTATTCGGAATCGGAGGGGCGGTGTCTCTCCTTCAGCGTGTTGCAGAAGCGGCTTGGGCGTAAAACAGTGTCGGAAGAGCTTCTCACAGAAGTGCCGGTTGCCTGTATGGTCTTCGACCTGCTTTACCTTGACGGCGTGGTGCAGATGGACGAGGCGCTGGCGCATCGCAAGGAGCTGCTAAGAGGGCTTGAGCTTGTGCCTCCGCTGGTAAAAGCGCCAGGGGAGCTTGTACCCCTCAGCGGGCTAGTCGAGCCGGCTGGGGATGAGAGCCACCTGCTGGATTCGATCTTTGATGCAGCACGGGAGCGGGGCAACGAGGGGCTGATGGTGAAGATGCCCGGCTCTGTATATTCACCGGGGAAGAGAGGTAAGTCGTGGCTGAAGGTAAAAAAGGCGCTTGCTACTCTTGATGTAGTCGTAACAGCGGTGGAGTGGGGCAATGGCAAGAGGCATAATATGCTCTCGGATTACACTTTCGCGGTGCTTGGACCGGACGGCCACCTGCTCAATGTAGGCAAGGCCTATTCCGGGCTGACCGACGCAGAGATTACTGAGATGACCGAGTGGTTCAAGGAGCATACGCTGCGTGACTTTGGCAGGGTGAGGTTGGTGGAGCCTGAGCTGGTGATCGAGGTGGCCTTCGACAAGGTTCAGCCCAGCGCCCGACACAGGAGCGGCTACGCCTTGCGCTTCCCACGCATAGTGCGCCTGCGGCCCGATAAGCGGCCAGAAGATGCCAACACTGTTGAAGACGTGCGCGCCATAGCTGAAGGCTAGCAGAGTGACGTGAATTATCTCGTAAGACTGCTTCCTGCGGAAAACTCAATTACGTTTTACATAGTGCGGCGGTAGCTTAGCGCGGTAGCTTAGCGCGGTGGCGAATCCCAGCTTTGAGATGATTTGCAACCAGGAGCGCGCACGAGGGGCGCTCTTTACCCCTCGAAACGCTCTACAATTAACACCGCATTGTGCCCCCCAAAGCCCATGCTATTCGACATAGCGCGGCGAACGTTGACCTTGCGCGCTTCGTTTGGGACATTATCGAGGTCGCAGTCGGGGTCGGGCACTTCCTGGTTGATGGTGGGTGGAACTACGCTGTCTTGTATAGCCTTGATGCAGAAGATCGCCTCTATTGCCCCCGCCGCGCCGAGCATATGCCCCGTCATGCTCTTGGTAGACGACAGAGGGACCCTGTACGCCTGATCGCCGAAGGCCTTCTTTATAGCCATAGTTTCGTACTTCTCGTTGAGAGGCGTGCCTGTACCATGGGCGTTTATGTAATCTATATCCTGCGGTCCCACGCCTGCATCTTTCATAGCCAGCGTCATTGCCCGCGCCGCCCCTGCCCCACCTTCGGCTGGCGCGGTAACATGGTTAGCATCGGCAGTCGCGGCATAACCTACCACTTCAGCCAGTATAGTCGCTCCTCGTGCCTGGGCGAAGTCAAGGTCCTCCAGGAGCACCGCAGCCGCGCCTTCGCCGAGTACGAAGCCATCGCGCAGCTTATCGAAAGGGCGCGAAGCCTTCTGTGGCTCGTCATTACGGGTAGAAAGAGCGCGCATAGCTCCAAAGGTGGCAAGGCCCACTGAGCAAACGGTCGCTTCCGATCCCCCGGCAAACATAGCTTTGGCCTGCCCGCGCCTGATTATCTCAGCAGCCTCGCCGATGGCGTGCGCCGATGAGGAGCAGGCAGAGACCACTGCGTAGTTAGGCCCCTTCAACCCCATCTGGATGGAGACCTGACCGGCTGCCAGGTCTGTAAGTAGCATTGGGATGGTGAAAGGGCTTACTTTGCTGGGGCCTTTGTCGCGGATAGTGAGCACAGCCTCGGTAAGGGTTTCGATACCTCCGATTCCCGAACCTACCAATACGCCTATGTCCTCAGCATTTTCCTCTGTAACCTCGAGATGTGCTTGTTCAGCAGCCTGCTTGCAGACGGCTATGGCGTAATGGATAAAGCGGTCCATGCGCCGCAGCTCCTTGGCAGGGACATATAGCTCAGGGTTGAAGTCTTTCACTTCGGCGGCGATTTTCGTCTCATACTGGGATGGATCGAAGCGCGTGATAGGCCCCGCGCCTGAACGTCCTTCGATAGCCGAGCGCCATGAGCTTTCCACATCGTTGCCCAACGGCGACACAGCGCCCATGCCTGTAATTACGACTCTGCGTCGCGTTACGCCCATCCGTTCCTCCGTTGTTGTTACCGACGATTGGTGATTAGCTATTATACATGTAGATTATACCATGAGAGGAGCACGGGACGCTTGGTAAGCGTTCAGGGTAATTCATAACTTACCCTTCGGGCCGCCAAGCCCGAATGGAAAGACGCTTTCAACAAGCCTACCCTGAGCAGTTACTCTGCGGCCTTGTACAAGTAAACGTTCAGAGTTGGGGTGCAGGGGTATCTCCTGATACTCACCAGGAAGCAAGCCCCATCCCCCCATGAAGGGAGAGGGGGTTGGGAGTGAGGGCGCACCGGCACACCGCACCCACGCAGGATACCTCTTGAAGATTCCTCTACCCCAACTCTGAACACTTACTTGTACAGTAACTGTCCCACAGGAGGTGGGTTGACATAATAGTGGGGGAACTGCTCCGATTTTGGGGCGAAATTGACCCTCTGGTGGGGCGAGATACCCGATCTTACACCCGATTTTGCATCTCTGGTGGGAATTAAAACTCGCCAACCGTCTGTGGGACAGTAACCTTGTACAGGGCGATTGCATCTAAATTGGTTTTGGGCCGAGCAGTCAGGTTCTAAGGGCTGCACGCTCTCCAAGAGATGTCTTAAGGC
>DAHVFG010000014.1:0-38962 GCA_027317125.1 Chloroflexota bacterium
CATCTTTGAGGTCTGTTGGTATACAACTTCGGCAGCAGGATTCTTAGTGAAGGCACGAATAGCCTCGACTGCTGCTTGACGCTCGCTCTCCGGGCGGGCAATGATAGAGTCGATCTGTTGCTGCGTCTGCCGGTGCAGTTCCTCCATCTTCTTGGCAGAGTCACCTGTGAAGTAGCGCCCCTTCGGAGTATCCTGGAGTTGACCAGTTGTCATCTCTTGCTGGGACGCCTGGCCGAGGTGCTGCTCTAGTGTGCTGACACGGTCACTCGCAGGCTGTCCTTGTGCGTTTCCAGCTTGTGCCCAAACACCTAGCACCACCAGCACAGCGCACACAGCGAGCATCAAACCGCCTACCAACTTTGCAAAGCGAGGGTTTACACCCATGTTGGGTCTCCTTTCCTTTTCCTCACAACCAATCGTGCTCAGACACTATGCAAATTCCTGCATCTACACTCATCAGTATGAACACGGACACCTGGTGCAGTCCGGCGAAGGTGTGCTTGTCCACAGTATATCAAAGAGGGGATAAAGATTCTGTTAAGTTTCGCGTGGAGAGGATAGTACCAAAGTACTGTATGGCACGACCAGGATGAGCGGTGGTGGTATGGCTTTCACCGACCTTAAAGACTACGCGAGCAACTGGTATTCCTTAAGGTCGGCTCACTTAGTTATGGCATAGCGACCGGTTTCGATCCGTTATTTAGGAGCTTTTAGGAGCGAATCCAGGTTGCCTACTAGCATTTGGGCATCCATCCCGCCCACTTGCGCGGCATGAATAATGCCATCGCCGCCTATGAAGTATGCTACAGGAACCGCCTCGACCGAGTAAGGTATGCTTGCCGCATTTGCGGCGTGCAGGAAGGTCCAACCGTAGCCGTTCTGATCTACGAAAGCCTTGACGCCTGCGGAATCGTCGCGGGGACCGAATGAAACACTAACAAACTCTACATTGCCCTTGTACTTACTATAGGCCTGCTGCATGCTAGCTGCAAGACTATGACACGGGGAACACTTCGTGTCCCATATAGTTAGCAACATTGGCGTTCCAGGCGAAGCCAGCAATCTGGTCACTTCACCAGTCTGAATATTGGTAAATGAAACATCGGGGGCAGCCGACCCAACCAGCTGCTGTGCATGCCTCAATTCAGCAGGTGCCGTAGGCACCGGACGCTCGTCACCTGCTGATCCTGTGTTTGTGCCACCTCCTGATGACGGTGGAACTTGCATGATGGTTGCAGGATTATTCTGTGGGTTCGCAGATTGGCTTGCACCGTTGTAGAGTGACGCGAATACTGCCACGGCGGCCATCACCAGAACTACCATAACGGCAGAGAAGTTCATTCGGCGACTTCTCGTACTTAAGCGCCCAGGTGTGTTCATTGCGACTCCAGTTGATCCCGAAGCGGGTTTGAATAAGGATTTCTTTTGTGCTCGATGCGAAACAGGGGCTATCGCCTTGCTACGAAGTTCGGGCCATGGATTCGGGTTATCTGGTACCTCTCGCATAGCATACTCCTTCAGGGTACGAGCAAGAAGTTGCTTTCCACTTCTTTCACTCATGATGTGCCTTCCTTTCTAGATGAGATGATTTGTTCAGACAAGATGACATGCGTCTGGCATTCTAGCAATGCCGCTTTCTTCCTTTTCCTGCTAGCCCCCAACCCACTTGGGGAGAAGTTGCCGCAGCCTTTGCCGAGCTGCATGCAATCGTGATTTGACCGTCCCCGGAGGACAATTCAGTTTTGAAGCCATTTCGTCTTCGCTCATATCTAAGTAATAACGCATCACAATAACCGCACGCTGGCTAAGCGAAAGCTTTCCAAGAGTAGCCCAGATGGCCTCGCTCGTCTCTGATCTCATGAGCCTCTCATCCATAGCTGGGGCGTAACTGGGTAATAGCCTTGCCTCGCTCTCTGAAACGCTGTCGGGAGATCGACGCTTTCTCCGCTCAAGCATGAGAGCATCATTGACTATGCTTCTTATGAACCAGGGCTCGAAGGAACGCCCGGTTTGAAATTGCTCTATACGTTCGAAAATTCGCAAGAACGCGGCCTGCACAATATCCTCTGCTATGGAATGATCGCGTACAATAAGGTAGGCAGTCCGTAGAGCGTGTATGTAATGTCTTCGGACTAACTCTTCCAAGCCACCGATATCGCCTGCTTGTAATCGAGTGATCGCTTCGCTTTCTTCCAAACTGAAGCTCCTAATGTCTGCACCTCTGTTGAGCCTTTGCTACTGTTAATATGCTCAAGTGTGAGGAGGGGTTCGATAGTCTGCCAGGAATCGACGCGCTGGCCTTTACCAAGTGGGTGATATCCTGCAGCATACGAATCGCAGCTTTGGAATGATCCGCCCTCACGTGCGCTTCAACTGCAGATCCGAGATCACTCTGTTTACCTTTGAGTCACCGGGTGTCAAGATCGCCTAAGTATCCACCGCCTTGGATTATGACGAGAGGTGCAACGATAATACGCCTGGCAATGGCTGCAGCAACAGCACCTGCCCTTCCTCTAACGCCCAACTTACTGTAGATATAACGCAAATGGTTGTTGACGGTTCTCACACTGATCCCTAGCCTGTCCGCAATCGCTTGATCCGTCAAATCATCAGCTGCTAATTGAAGTATTTCTTTCTCTCGATCATTAAGTAGCCTGTGCTGAGGCTGAAGGTGCCGTGTTTGACGTATCCATAGCCATTGGTGTAGCAGCGCTTCCAGGTGCTCGTCTATTTGAGTGTGGATTGCATAGACCAGTTCCTCCAGGCTGAGTGCCGATGAGATGATACTTTGGACGTTGCATTCTACTAACTCGTCAAATTCAGGCACGCTGTATCGTGAACAAATCAGCAGAATCTCCCCAAGAAAGCCGCTACTGCGGAGCTTGCGTACTGAATCGAAGCTGTTAACAGGAAGGTCTAGCGAGACCACAGCCACATCAGGGTGGCAGCCTGATAGAGCTCGTGTAAGTCGACTATGTTGTTCCGCATCGACAACAACAGAAGTCACCTTGACTTCCTGCGCACCCTGATAGCTTTCCAGCGTCTGACTAAGAGCTTGTAACCACAAGGAATGTGCTGAGATGACTAGAACGCTGATAGGACGCATCGCGGGCCTCAGACATCTCTACTGGTGCGCTTGGTTGCCTAGCGATGGTAACGGACCGCACTCCTAATGCCCTGTACGCCTGGTTGATCACAACCTTACGTGGTTAGTCCGCGCAACGAACAGGGTTCTGTCACTGACCACAAGCAATTCAGAAACGCCATGGACGCAGCACTCGTTTTGGCTTTGGGCCATAGTGGGGCAGAAAGGTGAACCGCCCGAAACTAAGAACGAAAACTTTACCGAGTGCGAGAATCGATTGCTCAACCGACGCGTGCTCGATGCTATATGACTCCCTGAGGTCTACCCCACTTTAGTAAATGAGATGCGAGACCACGACGGGCCCGACGTGATCTTTCCCGCTTGGCAGATCAACGGTCACTTATGGTCACGCAATTAACCTTAGCATAGCAATGGGCGTATAAAGATTCCGTTAAGCCTCGCGCGATGCAGGTAGTACCAAAGTACCATACCGGCATATTGGCGACTTGGCAGACGCTCTACGTTAGCTAGACTGGCGATACCCCGCTAACCCGATATAAGGGTAGATGCACGGTGAACCTGCTACCCATATCAGGGGTGCTCTCGACGTGAATGCTGCCGCCATGCATGTGCACGATATGGTTGGCAATATACAACCCCAACCCGGCGCCACCTTTGTGTCGAGATCTTGATCCATCTACTCGATAAAATCGGTCGAAGATGCGCTCCTGGCTCTTAGCGGGGATGCCTACACCGTTATCGACCACAGCGATGCTGGCTTCTCGCTCGTATTGGTCCTCAGTAATGGTGACGGTGACTTCTCCGCCCTCACGGTTATACTGAATGCCGTTTTCGATCAGGTTACTCAAGGCGCGAGCCAGAAGCGCTCCATCTCCACGTACCACCACATCGCCATCACACAGCAGATGTAGCCGCACCTGTTGTTGGTCCGCCATGCCATTTAGATCACGAATGACGCCTTGCACAAGAGTCTCCAACCTCACTTCTTCACGGGTGGGAGACTCCACACCCATTGCGATGACCAACAGATCAGACACGAGACGCTCAAGGCGTGTTAGCGCACGCTCGAGCACCGTCGCCATCTCGCGGTAGTCGTCCAGGCTCGAATCCGGATCCTGGTGGACAACTTCCAAGTTAGTGCGCAGCGTGGCGAGGGGTGTACGCAACTCATGAGCTGCGTCGGCGACGAAGTGGCTTTGCTGGTCGAAAGCCCGCTCCAAACGATCCAGCATTGTATCAATGGCGTCGGCCAAGTCTTTGATCTCGTCTTCTGGAGCCTGCACGGCGAGACGTGTATCCAGCGTCTTGGTACTTATGTAGCTGGCCGCCGAACTCATCTCACGCAAGGGCCGTAACCCCTGCCGCGCTACCCAGTAAGCTCCAAGGCTCCCTACAAGGACCACGAGGCCGAGACCAACAAAGGAGATAACTTGCAGCCGCCCGAGTACCTCCTGACGAATGCGAACTGTGTCTGAGGCGCTCACCACCTCGGCAGATTCGCTAGGCAACAGCATCGGCGTCGGAGTAGTCTCACGCCGTCCAGGCTGTGCTGCTCCGTCTCCCCCGCCGCTCCCATTCGCCACAGTGGGTGTCTGCAAGGGCTGCCCACCGCTCCCGTCGCTCGTACCATCCCCACCGCTTCCGCCGTGCCCACTGTCCCAGGGTAGCCCAACATCTTCTGTAGTAGGTGCCGTCACGTTCGTGGTCACATTGATAAAAAGTACAAGCGCCAGGCTAAGAACTCCGAGTAGCAAGCCAGTAAGCAGGGCCAAACGGACCTGCAATGTAAGCCGCCTCTTTCTTAGCCCCTCCTTACCCTTTGGCATTCGTAGTGAGGGCAGGTGAGGTCTATCGCTGCCGTTGCTACTGTCGCTGCCGTTGCTACTGTCGCTGCCCATGTTACGATTCCGCCGATGCGATGGCATCAGGTTGCATCCGGTAGCCTCTGCCGATTACCGTCTCGATATATCGCGGGCTCTTGGCATCTTCCTGCAGTTTGCGTCGTAATGAGTTAATGTGAACCCGAACTGCGTTGGTAAATGCGTTAGCCGAGTTGTCCCAGATGTGGTCCAGTAACTCCTGCTGGCCGATCACTTTCCCCTGATGGCGCATAAGGTATTCGAGGATGCTGAACTCCTTGCCGGTCAATTGTAGCTGGCGGTTACCCAGCACAGCAATTTGCGCTGCCAGATCAAGGGTCAGATCACCGCACCGCAGCAGGAGCCTAGGCTCCTGAGTCTTTCGGCGTAGTAGGGCCCGTACTCGGGCCATCAATTCTCCCCAGTGGAAGGGTTTGATCAGATAGTCGTCCGCACCCAGATCGAGGCCTTCGATGCGCTGGCTGGGGTGGATTCGGGCCGTGAGCATCAAAATGAGCAGCCCTGTGCGGGTATGGCGCAACCGTCGGCAGATCTCAAGACCATCGAGCCCGGGCAGGTTAAGGTCGAGTATAAGGAGATCGTAATCGTTGATTGCAGCAGCCTCCCAACCCGCTTCACCCTCAAGAGCTGTATCCACAGCATACCCATGCTTACGCAGGCCCTTGGCTATGGCGTTGGCGAGATCTTCCTCGTCTTCGACAACCAGAATTCTCATTCGACCTCCTCACATTGACCTTCGTTTTGTCAACTCGTCACCTCGTCCGCCGTTATGCTGCAGGGAAGAGCGAGCGGGACCAAGTGGGCAATGATGGAGCAATGACCAGCATTGACTAAAGTATAGCAGGACGCGCGTGGTCACCGTGAAGGAGCTGACATGTCCAAGCTCGTCCTAACATGCTAATATAAGGCCGCAGACATAAAGATACTGTTAAGATTTAAGCTTTGGACGCCAACGTCCTGCTTTGAAATCCTTGAAATGGAACAAAGCCCCAAGCGGACGGTCTTCGACCATCACGTGTCGAATTTCTCGGGTCTGCGCGATCAGACTCCTCCCGACGCCTACTACGATGTAACCGGGGTTGTTCGCGATTTATGTTGTACTCGCCCAAGTAGATATTTCCATGTGGCTGATTGCCAACGCGATCCAATGGAGATAATGACAGTAGATAAGTGGGCTTATCTACTCAGTTGCTCTCCGGTGTGGTAGAATCCCCTGCGTGGGTCGCCGTCTCATGGAGTGGTTATACCCCGAAAAACTGTGTGGATAATATTCTCCGATGTTACTTCGACCAGAGTTAACCTGTTAAGGATCGAACGAATATGAGCATGGAGCACGTGAAGCACTTGTTCGAAGGGTACGACAAATACAGTGAGTATATGCAGACCGCAGGCAAGAGCCACCACACTACGAGGGCATATCTTCAAGACCTCCAGGCCTTTGCTGCCTGGTTCAGCGCGTCGAATGGCGAGGACTTCTCTCCTCGATCAGTAGATCCCAGAGACATCACCGAGTATCGAGGGTACCTATTACGGACAGGTGTCAGCTCAGCGACAGTAAATCGCAAGCTGATCTCACTACGCCTCTTCTTCAAGTGGGCACACCGCCGGAGGCTGGTCGAAGAGAGCCCGTTCGATATGCTGGAGCGAGTTTACGTCAGAGAGCAAAGCCAGCAAGAGATCGCCCCAAGATGGCTGGACGGCACCGAACAACTTGCTTTGCTACGGGCCGCGCGCAAGGGGAGCCGAGCAAGCAGGGAGGGCAGGGAGGGCGATGATAGCCGGAGCGACGCTGACAGCGACTGGGACGATGGTGGTAATCGTGGTAGTGGTGGTAGTGGTGGTATCAATGGCGCCATTAGAGATATTGCCGTGATCCAAACCCTGCTTGGCACGGGCCTCCGCATCTCCGAACTTGCCAATCTCAGGTTGGAGGATGTCGAGGTGTCCGAGCGTAAGGGATTGGTGCGGGTCAGGGAAGGGAAAGGCGGCAAGAGCAGGATTGTACCACTTGATAACCGGACGCGTTCGGCACTCCTTCGCTACGTCGAGAAACGTAGGGAACATCTCCAAGGGTCAGAGCAACCGCCTGAGCAGTCGCCAGAGAAGCAGTCCCCCCGGCGTAAGGGACGATTAAGCAAGCTCGGCGACGTTGGTAACCGCCAGCCCGAAGGTCCGCTCTTCATAGGACAGAGGGGGCCTCTCAATGAGAGAGGCATAGATTACCTGGTGAGAAAGTACGCATATCAGGCTCGTCTTGAGAATTGCACCGCGCATACCCTCCGCCATACATTCGCCAAGAACCTGGTTGATGCAGGCACGCCTCTCGACCAGGTGGCTATACTGCTTGGACACGAGAGCCTGGATACCACCAAAGTGTACACAAGGCCAAGCCGCCGAGACCTTGAGCGTGCTGTCAGGAGAGCGGCTGGTGAAATAGCGGAATAAGGCAAATGAACGTGATATTTCCCATTCTTGCACAGTCACGTTCATTTGCCTGCGGCACCGATATCCCGGGATACCAGGATCCCGAAGTGGCCCATGAAGTCTCCGGTGAGATTCTTGGCCTAAAAAGGCAAAGCTTCCCTGAAGCACGCCCCCTGAGCCACATGAGGTGGTTTCTCTTCGCCCGCAGTTCCACCCGTGTGCCTTGGGTGGGTCCTGTGCCTTGGGTCCTGTGCCTTGGGCAATGTACGTTATGCTATGTGCTATAATCCTGCCGAGATAGAGAGCTAGTAAGGGAAGATGATAGTGCCTGACACCAAGCCCAATCCCAAGCCCAATCCCAAGCCCAATCCCAAGCCTAAGGCAAAGAGCAAGCACAGAGAAGACAGAGAAAACGACCTGTCCCTGGCGGCGAGAGAGCCTGAGATGGAGAGAAAGCTAGAGAAAGAGTTGGCGGCCAGCGGCTATCAGGAGTTCCTGGTCGAGATCAAGCAACGGATTCAAGAGGCGCAGGTTCGGGCGGCGCTCGCCGTCAACCGCGAGCTGGTGCTCCTCTACTGGCAGATCGGGCGGGACATTCTGCGCAGGCAGGGAGAACAGGGCTGGGGTGGCAAGGTGATCGACCGACTGGCTGCCGATCTGCGGCGGGCCTTCCCTGAGGTAAGCGGCTTTTCAAAACGCAACCTCCAATATATGCGCGCTTTCGCCGGCGCCTACCCTGAAGAAGCATTTGTGCAACAAGCCGTTGCACAAATACCCTGGGGTCACAATACCACCTTACTCGATGCTGTAAAAGACCCAGCCGAGCGAGCCTGGTATATCCACAAGACTATCGAGAATGGTTGGAGCCGCAATATCCTGGTGCATCAAATAGTGAGCGGACTCTACCATCGCCAGGGCAAAGCCCTCGACAACTTCGCCTCTGTGTTGCCACCCCCCGACTCTGATCTCACCCGCCAACTCCTTAAGGACCCGTACAACTTCGACTTTCTGACGTTGAGCCAGCAGGCGCAGGAGCGCGAATTGCACCACGGTCTCATCGCTCATATCCGCGAATTCCTGCTGGAACTAGGCAAGGGGTTCGCATATGTAGGCAGCGAGTATCCGTTGGAAGTTGAGGGCCGTGAATATCGTTTGGACATCCTTTTCTATCACCTACATCTGCGCTGCTTCGTCATCATAGAACTGAAGCCGGGAGAGTTCGAGCCTGAGTACGCGGGCAAGATGAACTTCTACCTATCGGCGGTAGACGACCAGCTTCGCAACCCGACGGATGGACCCAGCATCGGCATCATTCTGTGCAGAAGCCGCAACCGTCTGATCGTAGAATACGCGCTGAGGGACATGAGCAAACCCATCAGTGTTTCCGAGTACCTGCTCAATCTCCTGCCCGAGCTACCCGCCCCACTGAGCGGTAGCCTCCCCACAGTGGAGGAATTGGAGGAGTTGGAGTCTGAGCTTGGCGGGGGAGAGGCAGAAGGATCAGAGACACCCGCAGAGGACGAGAGCGAACGCTGAAATCCAAAAGGCAAGAGGAACAATGCCCGAGACAATGCCTGAGAGGACTACCGTCCATCACCTGAAAGTGAGCCTGGATGGCATCTATCCAACTATCTGGCGACGTCTAGCGGTGCCAAGCACGACAACGCTGGCTGATCTTCACATGATCCTGCAGATCGCCCTGGGCTGGGAAGGCTATCACCTGCACGAGTTCCACGTTTTGTTTGATGCTCGCTTCGGTATGGGTAACCTGGTGCAGGGTCAGGCGGCTGAAAGGGCCACCCTGCAGGAGATTGCCGGCTGGGAGGGTGCTCGGCTGCGGTATGTGTATGACCTGGGAGACTACTGGGAGCACACAATCTTTGTTGAGCGGATCGGCAGGCTTGCGCCCAAGCCAAACACTAACTATCCGCGCTGTCTGGCCGGTGCCCGAGCTGTACCACCGGAGGACTGTGGCGGGCCGGAGAATTACATGGCAATGCTGCGACGCCGACAATCCCGGTTATCTCGGCAGATCAGACAAACCAGGCTAGCTGGGCAAACTGGGCAGTCAGGGAAATCCTCGACAACCGGAACATCTCGACGAACGGCACCCAATACAGCGCGCAACGCCAGCTTCGATCCAACCGCCTTTGACCGCGATGAAATCAATCAACAACTGAGCAACTGGCAGAGAAGTGCCACGGAATCCGCCGCCGAGTCGGACGATCTGTAGTGCTAACCAGGCGTCCGATTTCATAGGGGCGACAAACAGCGAGAGTGGTTACCTTAACCTATCCTCTCCAATCTATCCTCCGCTCAAACAAGCGGTAAGCTTGCTACGGTACAATCTACTGTGTGAGCAGAAGACAGGCGGGCGGATTGGTTCATATATGAACCAGTGACAAGCGAAATCGCAAATCAGTGCCACTCGAAATTAAACGTGACATCTCACATCTCTTCGTGACTGGCAAGGAGGCGACGCACGGCTTACAGAGCCATCTATCGGCATACTCCTACGCGCGAAAACAGCCGTCCCCGAGATGTGGGTAATCACCAGGCAATTTTCTGGTAAATGTTCAGACATAGGGTGGAGCAATCTCCTTGGGGTATCCGTGCGGGTGTTGAACCATCTGCCCTCACCCGCCCTCACCCCATGCCCCTCTCCCATGAAGGGAGAGGGGGCTTTAATCACCCCTGTAACCTCGTCAGGGGCCTGGCCGGCCCCCCAAGCCCATACTCTGAACAGTTACATCCCATTGTAAATGTTCAGAGTTGAGGTGGAGCAACCTTCTTAGAGTAGCTGTGGAAGCGTACCTTCACGCACCCTCACCCCTACTCCTCTAGAAATGAGAAGGGTAGTAGTATAGAGGGGTGCTGAATCACTCGTATTTTCATCGGTAGTGGTGACCCATAGGGTCATGGCTTACTCTGAACAGTTACGATCGGGGATCAGCGGCCGAGCCCCGAGCCCTGCTCCTTCACTCGCCTGGCACATTACTTGCTTTAGTGCCTTATGGCTGTGCTTAGTAGCGTATATGTGGCTGACTTTGCATGCGGAATGGAGAATAAATGTACAGGAATTACGATCTGGTTGTCTTCTCACATCTCAACTGGGATTTTGTTTACCAGCGTCCGCAACACCTGCTCTCACGGCTTGCCGCCGACCACAGGGTATTCTTCATCCAGGAACAAGCGTACTTAGCTGGGGAAGATCCACACTGGGAGTTCGATACGCCGGCTCCTGATGTGCTTGTCTGTAAGCCGTGCACTAACCTGGCATCACCAGGCTTCAGTGATGAGCAATTGCCTGTGCTCAAAGTTCTTCTCAAGCAGTTAGTCGATGAGCAAAAGCTGGAGAATTACGTCGCATGGCTTTACACCCCTATGGCCCTGCCTCTAGCGCAGGAACTTGAGCCGGAGGCGGTGGTCTACGATTGCATGGACGAGCTATCGGCCTTTCGCTTCGCGCCACCACAACTGCTTGAGCGTGAGGCTGCTCTATTGCGCTGGGCAGACATAGTTTTCACCGGCGGGCCAAGCCTCTATAAGGCGAAGAAGGGCCGACACGACAATCTCTACTGCTTCCCCAGCAGCATTGATGCTGCTCACTTTAGGCAGGCTGCCAGCTTTGCGGAGGCTACCGACCAGGCGCACCTGCCGCACCCACGCCTCGGCTTCTACGGCGTTATTGATGAGCGAATGGACCTGGCGTTGCTCGACGCGCTAGCGGAGGCGCACCCTGAGTGGCAGATCGTTATGGTTGGTCCTGTTGTCAAGATTGACGTCAACGACCTGCCTGAGCAGCCCAATATTCACTACATAGGGCTGCGAAGCTACGAGAACCTCCCATCTTACCTCGCAGGCTGGGACGTGTGCCTGTTGCCTTTCGCACGCAACGAGTCTACACGCTTCATCAGCCCCACTAAGACGCTGGAGTACATGGTGGCCGAGAAGCCGATAGTAAGCACCCCCATTACCGATGTGGCCGTCCCCTACGGCGATATTGTTTATCTGGGAGCAACACCCAAAGAGTTTATCGCGGCTTGCGAGGAGGCGTTATCTTCTTCCGATGAAGAAAGGGCCGCACGAGCAGAAAAGATGCGCTCGGTGCTTGCACGCACGTCATGGGATTCTACAGTGAGCGAAATGGAAGCGCTCATAGCGGAAGCAATCCAACAGCAAAGGGACTCATTACCTGTAAGAGCACAAAAGAGTGCTGCTCTCGAACAGGCGTAGAGTGCACCTAAATATCGTGCTCCCATAGCTCAACTGGAAGGAGAGTTTCTATAAGGCCAATTGGCCCGCTTACCTTTGAGGAAGTTGAATAACATATAACAGATTCTAGAGAGTGAGGAACATCGTGAGCGATACAAACAGCAACAGAGGCCCTGTAAACATTGTGATCGGCGCCGGGCCGACTGGTTTGAGCGCGGCATATCATCTGGGCAGCGACGCTTTGCTCATTGAGCAGAACTCCACAGTGGGCGGCTGGTGCCGCTCGATTATAGATAATGGTTTCACTTTTGACTATGCCGGACATATCATGTTTTCAAAGGATGACCACGTTCATAGGCTCTATAAAATATTACTGGGCGACAATGTGCACTGGCAAGACCGCGAAGCTTGGATATACAGCAAAGATGTCTATACACGTTATCCTTTCCAGGGCGCACTCTACGGTCTGCCGCCGGAGGTAATAAAAGAGTGCATTATAGGTGCGATAGAAGCCCGCTACGGAAGCGCAGCGACTGAAGAAAGCTTGGGCGCTACCACACCGGCAGTCAGAGCGCCACTTAGCGTGGAGCTGTCGTATATTAAGGATGGGGGTAACGGCAAGCCCGACGAGCTAATGGACTGCTGTGCCGACGGCACGGTAGAAAGCGTCGTGGCACCGGCACCAGGCTATAATAACGGCTGCTCAGTTACAATCCCCAATGGTGAGCCGCGTAACTTTGAGGAATTTATATATAAGGTTTGGGGCGCGGGCATCGGCAAGCACTTCGCGCTACCTTACAACAAGAAGTTGTGGGCGGTGCCTCTCACCGAGATGGAAACTTCATGGCTGGGAGGACGCGTGCCCCTCCCCGACCTGCAAGAGATTATTGATGGCGCGCTACAGCCCGTGCCAAAGCCGATGGGGCCCAATGCCCGTTTCGGCTACCCTCTTCGTGGCGGCTTTCAGGCCCTCATGGATGGCTTCCTTCCTTATGTGCAAGACCGGTTGATGCTCAACACACGCGTGCAAGCGGTGTCACCCGACAAGCGCACAGTAACGTTGAGCAATGGCAGAGAGCTACAGTACAAGCGTCTGGTAAGTACTATGCCGCTGCCCGTGCTGGTAAAGCTGATGGGCAAGGAAGTGCCCGCAGATATACGAGCTGCCGCCGAAGGGCTAAGGCATGTTTCGGTGCGTTGCGTAAACCTCGGCGTGGGGCGCGAGCATCTTACGGATAAGCACTGGATTTACTATCCCGAAGACACCGTCTTCCACCGCATCTTTGTGCAAGGCAACGCCAGCCCTTATTGCAACCCGCCGGGTGGCTTCGGCCTCACCTGCGAGATCACCTACTCGGAGTACAAGCCATTGCCTTGTGACGGGGACGCGCTCACTCAACGCTGCATCGAAGAGTGCAGGCGGGTGGGCATCATCAATGAAGATGACCCGATCTGGGCAGCCAACCAGGTGGATATGCCTTATGCCTACGTAGTTTATGACCATGCCCGCCCGCAGAACGTCAAAATCATCAGGGAGTGGGTGGCGAGCAAGGGGATTGTACTTTCAGGCCGCTACAGCGAGTGGGAGTATTACAACTCTGATCATGCCTTCATCGCGGGCAAGAATGCCGCTGAAGAAGTGCAAAAATTGGAGAAGCTCGAAGCGTTGACGCGGACAGCCGCTGACGGAGCTTTCCAACCAGCATATGGCACGACCGCCACCGCAGCTATGTAAGGCTAGCGGATGACTGGCGACCGGTAAAGAAGGAGACACTTTAGTTGGGCAACTTTCGCGGAGTAATCCTCGATGTGGATGGCACGCTTGTGGACAGTAATGACGAGCATGCGCAGGCCTGGGTAGAGGCGATGGCGGAGGGCGGCTACACTCTTTCCTTCGAGAAGATCAGGCGGGCAGTGGGGATGGGAGGCGACAATCTCCTTCCGAGCACCATAGGCGTGGACAAAGAGAGCGAAGAAGGCAAGCAGCTCAGCAAATGGTACGCGCAGATCTTCCAGGAGAAGTACATGCCTCAGCTTGTGGCCTTCCCGCAAGCAAGGAAATTGCTCCAGCGCATGAAAGACAAGGGCCTGAAGCTGGTAGTTGCGAGCTCGTCTGAGCCGCAGCTTCTCAAGGAGCTGCTAACGATTGCGGAGGTAGCAGACCTTGTAGAGGATACCACCTCATCGGGCGATGCAAAGAAATCAAAGCCCGACCCAGACATTATTCAGGCTGCCCTCAAGAAGATAGGCTATCCTCCAGAGCAAGTTGTGATGTTGGGAGATACGCCTTACGACATAGAGGCCGCAGGGAAGGCGAGAGTGCCCACGATTGGCGTCAGATGCGGTGGCTGGGGAGACGCCGAGCTGAAAGGCGCCATTGCCATCTATGATTCGCCCGCCGACCTGCTTGCGCGCTTTGATGCCTCGCCCCTCGGCGACCGATAATCTGGCTGGCGCGGCCACCAGAGGAGCTATGGAACGCGACGGAGATTATGCGAGCAGCGCATCTGCCAACACTATAGAGAGGGAGGCAAAGCGCGGACTAGAGTTGTGGGCAGGGATAGAGTGTACCGTTAATCGTGTGGGCAACCGGGTCTTTGATCAGGTGAAGCGCACCGGGCATGACAGTCGCATCGAGGACCTTGAGAGGTTCGCGGGGCTTGGCATAGCGGCTATCCGTTACCCGATCCTGTGGGAGGATACCGCGCCCGACGGCCTGGAGAGCGCAGACTGGTCCTGGAGCGACGAGCGGTTGGAGCGGCTACGCTCGCTTGGAGTTCGTCCCATAGTTGGCCTTGTACATCATGGCAGTGGACCGTTCAGCACCAACCTGCTGGACCCAGGCTTCCCTGAGGGTCTGGCGCGCTTTGCTCAAGCGTTGGCCGAGAGATACCCCTGGGTCCAAAGCTACACACCTGTAAACGAGCCGCTAACTACCGCCCGCTTCAGTGGTCTTTACGGCCATTGGTACCCGCACGCGCACAGTAACCTTGCCTTTGCGACGGCCCTGCTGACAGAGTGCCGCGCGGTAGTTCTGGCAATGCAAGCTATACGCAAGGTTCGCCCCGACGCTCAACTGGTGCAGACAGAGGATGCCGCGAGGACATTCAGCACACCCCCTCTCACCTACCAAGCAGAGTGGGAAAATGAGCGTAGATGGCTCACTTTCGATTTGCTCTGCGGCAAAGTGAATAGAGAGCACCCCATGTGGGGCTTTCTTTGCTGGGCAGGTATAGAGGAAGACGCACTCAAGTGGTTCCTCGACAACATATGCCCGCCCGACATCATCGGTCTTAACTATTATCTCACCGGTGAGCGCTTTCTTGATGAACACCTGAAGCGATACCCACAGCACCTGCATGGAGGCAATGGACGGGATAAATATGCTGATGTTGAAGCGGTAAGGGTGCGAGCCGAAGGGCTATACGGGCCTTATCGCCTGCTGCGGGAGGCATGGGAGCGCTACGGGCTGCCTACGGCCTTCACCGAGGCACACAATGGGTGTACGCGTGAGGAGCAGCTAAGATGGCTCAATGAACTCTGGTCGGCTGCCGAGAGATTACGCGGTGAGGGGGCAGACGTTCGAGCCGTCACCGCATGGTCGCTCCTGGGTGCTTACGATTGGGACTCTCTGGTGACTGAGATGCGAGACCATTACGAGCCTGGAGTCTTCGACTTGCGAGCGCCGGAGCCTAGAGCTACTGCCCTGGCGGGCCTCATGCGCGAGCTTGCGTCGGGCAGGGAGCCGAGCCACCCCACACTAGAAGCGCCCGGTTGGTGGCGCCGCCCTGTGCGCCTCTGTTACGGCTTCTCTGTCTCAGCGAATGGAGCTTCCATCAGGAATCCGTGGCGTATGAAGTCTGAGCAATGGAGAACGAGCGCGCAGCCGTTGTTGATCACAGGCGCAAGGGGCACTCTGGGCCGGGCATTTGCCCTGATTTGCGAGCAGCGGGGGCTTGCTCACAGGCTCGTGACGCGCGCCGAGATGGACATCGCAAACGTGGGCGAGGTTCGCGCCCTCTTAGCACGCTACAAGCCCTGGGCGGTTGTAAACACAGCAGGGTATGTGCGAGTTGACGATGCCGAGCGCGAGCAAGAGGCGTGCTTTCGAGAGAATACGACAGGCCCAGCCGTGCTCGCTGTGGCTTGCGCTGAAAAGGGCGTGAGGCTCGTCACTTTTTCCAGTGACCTGGTTTTTGATGGCGCACTGGATAGAGCCTACGTGGAGAGCGACGGAGTCGCGCCGCTCGGCGTATATGGACAAAGCAAGGCCGAGGCCGAGGAGCAGACGCTTGCCGCATTGTCCGCTGCCCTGGTGGTGCGTACGAGCGCCTTCTTTGGCCCCTGGGATGACTATAATTTCGTCACCAACACACTTCGTGCGCTGGCGCAGGGCAATGCGGTTCACACTACAAATGGCTGCATGGTATCGCCTACTTACGTGCCCGACCTGGTGAGTGCATCGCTGGACCTGCTGGTGGACGGCGAAGAGGGGATATGGCACCTGGCGAATAATGGCGCGACTACATGGGTGGATCTAGGGCGGCGCATAGCTGAGATGGCCGGGCTGGACCCAGGCCTCGTTGTAGCTCGCCCGGTATCAGAGATGGGCTGGGTCGCCAAGCGGCCAGCATATAGCGTGCTTGGCAGCGAACGTGGCACACCCCTTCCAACGTTGGAAGATGCGCTGCGGCGCTATCTGGAAGAAGCAGATGTGGTGAGGGAACTCCGACGCGGCACACGTCTTGCATGATAACTACGGACGCTTGCTAGATCACGCTGAGGTCACATTGGCGCGAACGTTCTTCAGCTTATGCCAGATACAACACGGTGTAACGCCGGCAGCTACCCCGACAGGAGAATGGATTGAACGCTACGAACCCTTCCTCAACAGGCCACAGGGTTTCAAGTAAGAGTATCACGCCGAAGGCTCGGCATCTGAAGCCTGTGTTATGTCTCTTTACAGATAGCGTTGAGCCTTCCGGCATGGGCGAGCATATGCTTGCCCTCGCCTTGCAGTTGCGAGATGCATACGAAATTCTTTTTGTTTGCCCACCTTCCAGATCGGGCACAAACTTTATTGAACGCGCCCGCGCAATCGGGGTAAAAACACCGGCTATCGAAGTGAATAACTACACTGCTCTTTGCCGTGCCTTACAAATGCATCAGGTGGATATTATGCATTGTCATGCAGGCATCGGCTGGGAAGGAACAAAGGGCGTCTTTGCGGCCAGAGACGCAGGAGTGCCCATTGTCATCAGGACGGAACACCTTCCTTATCTGCTTACTGATCGGGATCAGCGCGAAAATCATGTGCGTATAGTAGCAGCCTGCGACCTGTTGATAGCTGTTTCTGAATGGGCAAGGAGAAGTTATATTGACGCAGGCGTGCCGGGACATAAAATAACTGTAGTTCGCAATGGCATCCAACCTCTTGAGGCTCACAGCAACCGCAGCCAGGTGCGCGGCAGCCTGGGCGTGGGGCCTGATACTAAGCTGGTTGTGACTGTCGGCAGGCTGACTGAGCAAAAGGGGCACAGCTACTTGCTTGAGGCTATACCTTCTATCATTGAGCCTCAATCACTGGCGCACTTTGTCTGGATAGGAGAAGGAGACCTCGAAGTAGAACTGAGGCAGAAGGCGCAACGGCTGGGGCTATCCAGCCGCATTTCTTTCCTGGGGCGCCGCTTTGATGTCGCGGAGATTCTTGCATCATCAGACATTTTCGTGCTGCCCTCTTTGTTTGAGGGGTTGCCACTGGCCGCGCTGGAGGCGATGTACGCCGGGCTTCCCGTCGTTGGAACCCACGTTTGCGGCACAAGCGAGGTGGTGAGGGACGGGGTCACGGGGCGTTTGGTGAAGTCCAAAGAGAGCGCCGCTTTAGCTTCCGCCATTATTGAGCTTCTGAGGCAGCCGGAACTGGCGGCGCAGTGGGGCGCGAATGGGCGAGTTGTTGCAAGGCGCGACTTTAGCGCAGTCCGTATGGCGAGGGAAACTGCGGAGCTATATGATATGCTCCTGAGAGATGCGCTGCCCGGCAAATTCGATTTCACAGACATGAGCTTTGTGTCATAGCGGGTAGAATTACAACAAAGAGAGGAATAAATGAGCACAATTCGTATCGGCTTTATAGGAGCGGGCGGAATTGCAAGCAGGCATGTGGGCGATCTTTTATCGTTCAGCGACGTGAAAGTCGTGGCCCTTGCTGATCCGGTAATGGAGCGCGCACAAGAACAGGCGGCGCGCTGCGGCGGCAAAGCTTACTCGGACTTTGCACAAATGCTGGAAAGCGAAGAGCTTGACGCGCTCTATATATGTACGCCGCCTTTCGCGCATGGTGCGCCTGAACTGGCGGCTATAGAGCGCAACCTCCCTTTCTTTGTCGAAAAGCCACTGGCCGCGGACGCGAAAACCGCCGAGAAGATTGCCGAAGCTGTAGAAAGCAATGGCCTCATTACAGCAGTCGGCTATCACTGGCGCTATCTGGATACCACCGAGGAGGCGAAAGAGCTACTGAGCAAGAACCCGGCGCGCCTGGCGCTCGGCTACTGGCTGGACAGCACCCCGCCACCTCCCTGGTGGCGCAAGGAAGCAGAGTCGGGTGGGCAAATGGTCGAGCAGACTACGCACATATTCGACCTTGCTCGCTTGCTCGTCGGCAACGTGACGGAGGTCTACGCCGCAGGCTCGCGCATGAGCCGCGTGGGCTTTCCCGACTCCGATGTCTGTGATGTGACAACTGCCACCCTCCACTTCCAGTCGGGCGCTCTGGGCACGATCTCTTCTACTTGTCTGCTCAACTGGCCGCACCGTATAGGATTGCACCTATTCTGTGAAGGGCTGTCAATTGAGCTGTCGGAGTTCGAGATAATGACGGACATAGGAAAAGGCAGGCCTGTGCGTCGGGCCGAGGGCGACCCCTTCCTCCGAGAGGACAGAGACTTCATAGATGCTGTACAGGGAAAGACGAACAAGGTACGCTCGCCCTACGCAGAGGCAATTCAAACCCACCGGCTTACAACAGCCGCCAACCAATCCGTGAGCCAGGGACAAGTCGTGGAATTGCGAAGTATGATCGGAGTTCGCGCTTAGGCGTGCAAATGGGGGGTCATGAGTGATATTACCGGCGTCACGGGGCTGAGCAGGCCGAAGCGGGTGCTCTTTGTCTTCTCATGGCTGGTGGTAGGCGGCGAGGAGACAGAAGTGCGGCTCCTGGCGCAAAATCTGGACTCAGCGCGATATAAGATAGAGGTCGTGGCATGTTTCCGCAAGCCCAACATGCCCGACCAAACCCATATACAGCTTGAGTCGCTGGGTGTGCCCGTAGACCGCACGCCATATGATCTTTCATTTGAAGACACCGTAGAATATCTATCCCGCAAGCTGCCTGCTTACGATGTCATCGTTGCGTGCCAGGCCGTGCCGGACGTCTACCCTGCGCTGGCGCGGCTGGCGCATGGTAGACGCCCTCCACTGATAGAGCACGGCGGCCTTGTGGGAGAGGCGCTTGCGGGGCCAAAACATTTCACGAGCCGCTACGTGGGCGTGTGCGATACAATCCGGCGGGCGGCAGCCTCTGCGATGCCGGATCGCCCACAACATGCGCTGGAAATCCCCTCTATGGTGGATCTCGCAGAGTTTGATCAGCTTCACCGGGAGCCAGCCAGACGAGAGCTTGGAGTAGAGGATAGTATGCCCTTAGTTGGCTGGGTAGGCAGGCTCGACCGCAAGAAGAGGGTGGAAGACTTTGTGCGAGCAGCAGCAGCCGTCTGCAAGACGCACCCTGAAGCACGCTTTGTCATTGTCGGTGGGCCAGACGCCTTCATGCCGGAGTATGCCGGTGAACTGGCGCGGTTAGGGGCCAACCTCGGCCTCGAAGGAAGGCTCCTCTTTCTGGGAGACCGTCCTGACGTGCCAAGATTACTTTCGGGCCTCGATATCTTCGTCTGGTTAGCCCAGGGCGAAGGCATGCCTCATGTGATCGCTGAGGCGGGCGCGGCACACCTCCCTGTGATCGCGACGCGTTACAACGGCACTGAAGAGCAGATAGAGGATGAAGTGAGCGGCCTGTTTGTGCCACACGAAAGCCCTGAGGCGGTGGCGTCCGCGATCAACCGCCTGATTGACGAGCCTGGCCTGCGCCACAAGCTAGGCGCGAAGCTGCGCCTGAAGGTTGAGCGAGAATATAGCGCCGCAGTGGTTGCCAGGCGCTGGGAAGCTCTCTTTGATGAGATAGTTGCCGAAGCTGCGTCGGGTAGCCCAACCACATCTGCTTTCAAAAGCAAATCAGGGGCGCATGATAGCTAATGGCATTAGCATCGGGCTAATCGTTGGCCCTTCCTTGTCCACCGTCATTGTGGATAACTGCTCAACTTGCCTATTGACTGCTGCTCTGTTTGTAGATATACTAAGGCCAATGCAGGTGTGTTGAGCACTTGCAGCAACAAAAATCCGAAGGAACTGCAAAGTTCGTTCGGATTTTTGTTTAATTCTCCTCCTTGTGCCCCACGTAACCTTTGCGGGCAGTTATATCTTTGCCCCGGCACAGATAACAAAGAGGCCGCTCGAAGTGGAGCGGCCTCTTTGCATTTGCTGTAGCTGAACGGCTACGTTATGGTGTTACTGTAACAGTAGTCCCCACTGTAACAGTCGTTCCAACTGTAACTGTAGCGCTAGCGGAAGGGCTGGCCATAGGGCTCTGCGTGCCCTGAACCGAAGGGGATGCTAGCGGAGTCTGTGTGCCTGCTGTACCGCTCGGCTGAACCGTCATGCTCGCTTCCGGTGTTGTCACCGACGTGCCTGTTGGCCGCACTGTGCCCGACGGCGCGGGAACAGGTGCTGTAGGTGTAGTGACGGGCTGGCCTGCGCAATAACCGAAGTTACGATATCTCCAGTCAAAGTAGTGCTGGCCGATATTGCTGTCTTCTACCTGGAAGCCCACCGGATTGGTCGGCACATAAGTAAGTACGCGGCGCTCGTAAGCCTGGATAAGTACGTCCCTAACCTGGCCGTTGATCTTGGCGGTTGCCCAGTATGCCTCGCTTATAGGCAGACCTGTGGCGTAGAACCAGGGCGTGCTCAACTGCTCGTTTACTGTCTGGCCGTTACCGTTCTTAACGGGGCCGGAGGAGTTCAGGAAGTCCCAGAAGGCCGCCGGTATGTTGTGCTTGGTTGTAGGCTCAAAGTAGACATACTTCACGTTGGGCACATTCGCCTTTGACGGGTCGTTGCCTACATTACCTGCGTTGTCTATCGTGTCGGTTGCGTTCTGGCCTGTGCGGTTAGGAGCATTGTGATCACCTGCCTGGGTGTTGGACACCTTCTGGAAAGAGGCGTATGTAGGTGCGAGCGTAGTGCCAAAGTCACCCGACATCGGGATACAGGCCGGGCGATACTTCACAAAGTCCTTATCACCAAGTTGAATGTAACCTGATATTAGCTCGACGGTGAGCAAGCCGTTGGTGACGAAGAAGGGCTGTGAAGGATTAGCCAGGGGGTTGTTCAACTCCATGCGGCTCTTATCAAAGTACTGGACAACACGCTGCTTCTTGCCCGATGGGTCTTCGTTGTACTGCTCGATGAGGCCTGGGGTGTTCGGGCCGGGCCCCCAGAACCATGTGCGCTTCACGGTGCCTGCCGCAACCAGGCTATCGGTGCGGTTCCAAAGGTTCTGGAAAGCCGAGTTTGCGAAGGGGAAACCGCCTGTGCCGCCCGCCACGTAAATATTAGATGAGATAACGGTGGTCGGTATTGGCTGCGCGGTACCGGTTACGGGAACTGATGTAACTGTGGAGACGGCTGTAACCGTCGTTTCGGCTGTGCCTGAAGCCATCGCAGTAGCCGAGGTGCCGGCAGTCACTGTGCCTGTTGTACTGGCGGTAGACGTTGTTTCCGCCGTAACCGAGGGGCTGGGCGGTGGTGTCTGCGCCAGCGCCGCGGCGCTAAAAACTAAGCTTGCAGCACCCAGTGTGCTTGCAGCTGTAATCCATTTCTTCTCCATAATGTTTCTTCCTCCTAGTTATTGCCTATTGCTTCTGATTCTCACTTTTGCCTGTTTAATAGGGCGCCCACTTTGGTACCTTGCGTCCGCTTTGGCCCCTTTGCCTTGCTTAGAACAGCCCGCGTTCACTTTCAAGCAGTTTCCGTGCCAGGAAGCACTTCAGCACCCTCATAATATACAACGAACAAGTCACATTTGGGTTGCAAGCGGTTGCATATGATATAGTTAGTTGGCACATAGATAAGGAACCGGAAAATGATCGCTGCCACGCTGAAAAAACTCGTTCGCGCCTTGTATTCTCTACGTGGTTCGGCTGGTGTGGTCCGGCCAGCTACCGCGCCCCACCCGGACCAAAAGCAGTGCTGGTATTTTGTTGATACTGCGATGAGTAAATATCACTTCACACAGGAAGCCCAGAGGTGGCTCCACGCCAACGTGAATCTCTGCATAGACGACTTGAGCAGCATAGGTGGTGGAGGCTACTGGCAGCCGTCTACAGGGGAGGTGCGGCTCTACAGCGCCCAGCATGAAGCGGCTGTACATGAGCTGGCACACGCCTGGTGGCACAGCCGCAGGGAGCCTCTCAAAGAGGAGATGATAGAGGCTGTTGTCCGGCTGAGTGTGGAAACAAAACCAACATACGCAGTCGCGGCCAAACTTGCCTTTGGCTACGCGCATGGCATACCGGCCCAAAACTGGCCCGGTATGCTCGTTGACCGTAACGACTGGGAGATGTTCGCTGGCCTTGCCAGCGGCACGATGGGCGATATGAGCTTGCTTCCGCCCTACGTGCGCCGCATCTACAGGGGTCTCTTCATAATGCCTTCGGCAGACGAGCGATGAGGAGCGAGGCGTAGCTCAAAGAGGCATAATCTCTCATTGTCATCGTCCGGGGTAAAGCCCGCGCTTCGCAGGCCCATGAGAGTGTCAATGGAGTCGGGAAGGAGCCCTTCGATCTGGGCAACGCGAGCTTGTTGCGCAACTTTTATCAGTCCCCTTGCCAGGCCATCCCATTCTTCGCTCGCCGCTGACAGAAGGTTTATCTTCCACAACAGGCTGCCATCCTCATGCTCCGGCCAAATCATGGCTGTCGGGGGAGGGAGGACCGGCAGGGCCGTATCAAGCCCTTGCGGTACGTATAGCTCCCCAGCAGCGGCCCTGCCGGTCCATTCATCAGCCGAGGTTTTGCTGAATGCCCAACTACGGTGAAGCAGCCCTGCGGTGGCGAAAGACGATGATTTTTGCCACCACTCAAAGAGTAATGGCGCTTCTTCAGGTGTGGCTCGCCTCAACTCCATCGCCATCTTGGGATCGCTTGCCTGTGCGCTCTCGATGTCCGGCTCCCGCCACTTCCAGAAGCGCACAATAAATAACCGGGAGAAGCCGTCGCGGTAAGCGTTGCGGTGGACCACCGAATTGCTGAGGAGTGTCAACAGGCGAGCTGTCTGCGCGCCCAAACGCCGAGCTTCGCCGATCATATACCGTTGAAGCTCGCCGGCCAACCCGCGCCCGCGAAAGTCAGGACTGACACGTAACCCCTCAAACCAGGCCTCTGTAGGAGAGAGGATAGTGAGTTTATCAATAGCAGCGAGCCTGCCCGACTTCTTCTCCTCAGCTACGAGGAAAAGCCCGCTCTTGTCGTCCAACCATTCATCATAGACGTGGTGGATGTAATCGCCGAAGTCCCAGGTATGCGCTGTAAAAGCCAGCACCTGCTCTTTGTCCTCGCTGCGAGCGTCTCTGATGATGAAACCACCAGTGGTCTCGGCTTGAGATGACAACGTCTATCTGCCCAGCCAGTGGGGCTGGCGCTTCTCAAGAAAGGCGTCGGTACCCTCCTTGCGGTCTTGCGTCTCGACAGCCTGCCCGAATAGTTCGGCTTCCAGATCGAGACCATCGTCAAGAGAGAGCAATACTCCTTCGTTTACGGCGATTTTGGCTAACGCGAGGGCGCGGGGCGCTTTGGCAGCAAGGCTTTCAGCCAAACTGAGCGCTTCGTCAAGCAGGTCTGCGGCTGGCACCACCCTGTCTACGATGCCGAGGCGGTACGCATCTTCCGCGCCCAATCTCTCGCCTGTGAATATTATCCCCTTGGCTCTGTCGCGCCCAACGATACGCGCTAACCTCTGCGTGCCGCCGTAGCCGGGAATCACCCCCAGGTTCACTTCCGGCTGGCCGAGTTGCGCCGTATCTGCGGCCAGGCGAATATCTCCGCACAAGGCTAATTCGCAACCGGCCCCAAGTGCATACCCATTGATTGCCATGATCACTGGTATCGTTAGCCGCTCGATCTTTGAAAAGACCTGCTGGCCGAAGCGGGCAAACTCCGCCCCATCCTGCTGCCCCTTTAGCCCTCCAATTTCAGCTATGTCAGCGCCTGCGACAAAGGCCCGCGCTCCCGCACCGGTTAGCACCAGCACGTGAATATCGCTCTGCTGAGCAATTTCGTCAAGTGCATGGTCCAACTCGGCCAACAGCGCCCGGTTCAGTGCGTTCAACTTGTCGGCCCGATTGACGGTGACCACAGCGATGTGCTTTTCCACATCCAAATCAATCAGCAAATTCTCGTACTCAGCCAATCTCTCCCCCCAAACGCCATCACAGGTCGAAACCCGATTCACGTTTCGCGCCTCACGCCGGAGAGCGTCTCAGGTATATTCTTCCCGTTCCCGGAGCCACCAGTATCGTAGGGTGTTGGCTGTAGCGTGGATGCGATCAAAGGCAAGAAGACCCTGAAAACCGAGCCTTGCCCTGGCGCGCTACTTACCTCTACGTCCCCGTTGTGACTTTCCGCAATGGATTTTACGATTGCGAGGCCGAGGCCCGACCCATTTCGCTCGACTTGTCGAGCTTCCTGTGTACGATAGAATCGGTCGAATACAAAAGGAAGCCCTTCTGGGGTTATGCCGGGCCCGGTGTCGGAGACTTCTATCCGCACTCGCCGCCCATCGATCCACAAGCCGAGAGTAATCGTACCGCCTTCCGGTGTGTACTTGGTGGCGTTATCCACCAGATTGAGAAGGAGATGTTGAATCTGGTCGCGGTCGCCCATTGTGGCAGCTATATCTTCATGCGCGAGAATTACCTTCTGGTTCTTAATCGCAGCCATAGCGCGGGCGCGTGCAAAAATGTCAAGAAGCAGGCTATCCAACTCTACGGGCCGCAGAACCGGCTTGAGGTCATGCCCGGCCTGCATTTGCGCCATGTAAAGCAGGTCGTTCACCATCCGGTTGAGTCTGGACGCTTCGGCCTCTGCTGAAGTTATCAATTCTGACTGCTCCCCGGGATCGGTGGTGCGCCGCAGCAAATGCAGGTTGCTCTTGATTACAGTTAGGGGTGTGCGTAGCTCGTGCGATGAGTCGGCCACAAAGCGTCTCTGCGCCTCGAATGCCGCTTCGAGCCGTGCCAGCATCTGGTTGAATGTAGATGCCAGGTGGCCGACCTCGTCGTTTATTCCCCCTTCGGGGATGCGCTGTGACAGGTCCTGCGAAACCTCTATCTGGCGCGCCTTTCGCGTTATTTGCTCAACTGCCTGTAGCGTCCGGCCCGTGAGCACACGCGAACCGATTACCGCCGCGATGATGAGCACCACCGATATAGCCGCCAGCGATAGCGCAGCCTCACTGAGGAACTGATTGCTGACATCGAGAGGTGTAGCGGCTTGCAGCACATATACCTGCCCGGTTACTTTGTTCACAACTTGCTGTAGCAGAACACGAATAGGCGTGTTGTTCTGCCCCTGTATGGTAGTCAGGGTGGTGCCGTGGTCCAGCGTGTCTGAGATTAGCTCCGGTCTGATAGGCACTTGCCGGTCTTCAGAAACAACGCGACCACTCGCCGGGTCAATCAAGGTGAAGAAGACCGCTCCCGGCTGCGATTGGTTGCTCAGGTTGGAAACATTGTTGATGCCGTAGGAGAGTAGATAGACCTGCAAGATGGTGGATTGCCGCCTCAAGTTGTCGTCTACCGACTGGTAGACGAAATAGCGCACTGTGAGAAACGCCACAGTGCTGAAGACGGCGAAGACCACAGCCAGGGTGAGGGTTGACCAGTATGTTAAACGCCAGCGTAGTGACATATCAATGCTTTGGGCGTGCAGCCCAGGAATGAGGTTGGCGCTTCAGGAGTTCTCTTCGCGCAAGACGTAGCCGACGCCGCGCACCGTCTGTATGTAGTGCGGGCACCCTGCCGCTTCGAGCTTTGAGCGCAGATACCGTATGTACACTTCGAGTATATTGCTTTCGCCGCTGAAGTCGTAGCCCCAGACGCGGTCATAGAAAGTCTCTCGGGTAAGCACCTGTCGAGGGTGGCGGGCCAATAACTCCAGCAGATCGAACTCCTTGCTTGATAGCTCGACCGCCCTCTCTTCTACCCACACTTGTCTGGCAGATGGATCCACTGTTAGCACACCGAACTTCAGTGCGCCGCTCTGGGGCTGCCTGCGGCGCAGGAGCGCGCGCACCCTGGCAAGCAACTCCTCAGGCTGGAAAGGCTTTACAAGGTAGTCGTCAGCGCCGCTGTCCAGCCCACCTACTTTGTCCTCAAGGGCTCCCCTTGCGGTGAGCATCAGGATTGGTATGTCATCTACTTGCCTGAGCCTACGGCAAATCTCAAGCCCATCCATCCCAGGCAGCATCAAGTCCAGCAGTACGAGGTCAGGTGGGTCGGCTGAAACCTCGGCAAAAGCCTCATGAGAGTCACCTGCCAGAGCCACCTGATAGCCTTCATAGCTCAACTGTCGCTTCAATATGTCGCGGATTCGTGCATCGTCATCCACAATTAGAATACGCATAATGTTCCAAGGGGGCCTGTTCTTTTTGCAGCGGTCAACTAATTATAACACAGCCGATGCTACGCCGCAGCGGGCGCAGTAGCTGTAACTGTTCAGAGTTGGGGTATAGCAATCTTGAAGGAGTCGCTGTGGAGGCGTACCCTTACGCACCCTTACGCACCCTCACCCCCAACCCCCTCTCCCATGAAGGGAGAGGGGGCTAGCCCCTCCACCCTAACTCTGAACTCTTACCAGTAGCTGTGCAAAGCTTAGCCTGCGAAGAAGCGCAAAGAAGCGCAAACGCCCTAAATGTCCTACCCAGGCGGGTCTGCTGCGAGGGCGCTGAGCTTATTACGCGCCTCCAAAAGCTCGGGGAAGAAGCGGTAGCCGAGGGTTTTCGTAAGGTACCCAGCCCCGGTTGAGCCTGCCGTGCCTACAGCGTGGTCGCCTATTGTGCGCTCAACCAGCTTGATGTGGTGAAAGCGCCACTCGCCAAAAAGGGCCTCGTAGTCTGCAAGGCTCTCCGCGAGCATATACATCTCCATATGACGCTGGGGTGTTGTGTAAATGGAGACCAAAGCATCCACTGAATTGGAGGCGAGATCATGTAGTAGCTTACGGAAGGCGTCAGCCAGGCTCTGCGGCCACGCCGAGCGCAGCCTATGCATATTCATATGCTTGCCTACAAGCTTGAGGAAGGTTGCATCGCCAAGCCCGGATGCAAGCTCTAACTCTCGAAATTGCTCAGACTCGAAGCCACTGGAGGAAGAGAGGACATGCCGGAAACGCTGAAACTCCTGCGCCGGCATTGTCTCCAGGATGGTAACCTCATCACCTAGCACACGCAGTATGGCGTTAGCCCTGCCCAGAAGACGTACGGCTTGCAGAAGCTCGTGGTTTTCCAGGAAGTGAATAATCGCGTGCAGCTCGTGCAATAACTGCTTGAACCATAGCTCTTGCGCCTGCTGCACGATGATGAAGAGCATCTCATCGTGCTCAACGGGAATGCTGAGGGGAGATTGTAGCCCTACCAGTTCAGGCACACGCAGATAAGAGCCATATGTAAGAGGCAGCGTTGGGTGGTGCGCTGTGCCTTGCTCATCTTTGAGCATCGGTGCTCCTGTGAAACCGGGGTTGTATGAGTTGCTCAGTAAGGACGGCCTGTAATGGAAGCTGCCTCGACCAGCTCGATAAGTACCCCATTTGCCGACCTGGGATGGACAAAAGCGACCTGGCTGCCATTTGCCCCGGTGCGCGGCTCCCGGTCTATTAATTCCGCGCCGGAGGCTTCAAGGCAGGCGAGTAAGCCAGGCAAATCCTCGACTTCAAAGCAAATATGATGTATACCGGGGCCTCGATTCGCCAGGAACTTCTGTACAGGACCTTCGTTGCCGAATGGTTCAAGAAGCTCCAGACGGCTCTCGCCAACTGAGAGAAACGCCACGTCTACAGCATCGCCCACCACTCGCTCTTTGCCAGTCACTTCAAGGCCCATCGCGCCGGAGAATACCTTCAGCGCCTCCTCCATGCTCTCAGTGGCCAACCCTATGTGGCTAATCTTGATAATACGCGGCAATTGTCATTCGGCCCCTTGCCAAAGTTTTGGGTGTTGGCCCCAATAATATATCAGAATGGTTGTAGAACCGTCAACGAGGGCTGAGGAGGTAAGAGTTCAGAGTTGGGGTGTAGCCAATCTGCAAGGAGTAGCGCTCACCTACCCTCACCTACCCTCACCTACCCTCACCTACCCTCACCTACCCTCACCTACCCTCTCCCCATGCCCCTCTCCCCCAACGCACCCTCACCCCAAACCCCCTCTCCCATGAAGGGAGAGGGGGCTTTATTGCTGGGGAGTATTATGCGCACAGCGTAGCCCTGACACCTCTAACTCATCTCACGGCGCTGTAACCCGCACGTTGTCGAATCGGGTGGTGCCGTCGGCATATGTATACAAACCTACGCCGCCTTTTGCGTATTGCGCATCCTGCGCTTGCAACAGTTGCAGCCCGTCCACTTGCACGCTCAGGTTGGAGGCGGCTGCTTTTACGCTGAGCAGGTGCCAGCTTCCCTGAGTGAAACCGGGCCAGGAGGTAGCGGCGGCTGTTGCCAATGTTCGCGACGCGCCGTTGGTGATAAGTAGCAGCTCGGCTTTGGCGCTGTTGTTGGGAGCGGCAGGATATAACTTCACGAGGTAAAAACCATTATCAGTATAGCGAACCACCGCGCCTACGGACTCGCTGCCGGTGGCATAGAAGTCGGCATCAATAACAGCATCGCTGAACTGGGCTGTGGTAACAAGGAGGGCCTCATCTGCGCCGCTTCCTTCTGAAGCCACGCTTGACTGTTGCAGCATATTGTTCTGCACTTGCCACGTGGCTGGGCTGCTTGCCTTCGGGTTGAGAGCAGAGGAGGGCCGCCAGGCGCTGAGGTCGGGAGACGAGAAATCACTGCTGAAAAGAACCGGGCTCGATGTAGGCGCGAGAGGCGGCGCGTCAGGCACGACGCTGGGCGAACCCGTCGGGGTCCCCGCACCAGGAGACGTTACGATCCCGCCTGGAGGGACAACGACCCCGCTGGTGGGAGGGGGATAGAAGGTTGGCCTTCCCAGATTGGCAAAAGCCCCTGGCCCGCCCTGCGCATCAAGCATCTCGGAGCCGAGCAGGCCAAGTTGCACCTCAAATGGGGTGCCCGCAAGCTCCGGGTGAAGTTCAAGGCGATTGCGCTCGAAGTACTGCACCTGGTATGACTTGCCGTCTGCCAGGCTCTTCTCGGTGAAAGGTTCGGATATCGGATAGCCATATATCGTCACTCCTCCTGTCCGGCTCCAGTAGTCGAGGAACTTACCCGACAGGTTGTGGGAGGTGGCCTGAAAGAACTGGCCGCTACCTGCATCTTTAGCAGGCTGGAAGGGAGGCTCGCCCTGGCGTTTGGCCGTATCAAGAGAACCGAGTAGCTGTAGCTCGACCTGATAGGCTTCAGGGTTCTTCGGATTGAAGGTGAAAAGAGCACGCTCGAACCACTGTGCATCATAACCCTTTCCTGTAGGAAAAACACTAGTTCTGGGAAGCCCAAACTGGGCGAGGCCCCCATGAGCCTTCCAGTAAGCTTCAAACGGCCCCCAGGTGTTTGTCTGCGTTTGTGGAAAGTAAGTGTCTGCCTGTGCGCTTCCAAAAGTTAGCAGCGCGGGCACCGCCAGCAAAATAACGGACGCCAACCTGGTTCCGCGTGACATCAGCCGTTCCTTCATTCTTTTTACCTCCTGAGGATCCCTGCGTGGCCTTTCATAGCCAATCACCTTGTTATTATAGCATGTGTACGAGTGACGTAGGGCCATCAGTATGCAGGGCGATTGCATCTACAGATTCCGACAAAGTACTCATGTTGCAGAGGAGGGCGCAATGCCGTATATTGGCGAACAGTGAGCACAAGAGGCGCAACGGCGCAAGACGCTTACTATACTTACAACGAATGAAGGGAGAAAAGGTGGCAACTTACCTGGTGACCGGGGCGGCGGGCTTTATCGGCTCCAACATAGTGGAGGAGCTCGTCAAACGGGGGGAGAGTGTACGTGCTCTCGACAACTTATCGACTGGGCGAGCAGAAAACATCAACCCTTTTTTACAGAAGATTAGCTTTATGCGCGCTGATCTGGCTGATCAGCCGGCGCTGGCTGAGGCGATGAGAGGTGTTGACTACGTTATACACCAGGCCGCCCTGCCATCGGTGCCGCGCTCTGTTGAGGACCCGCTGGCTTCACACGAGGCGAACGCCACAGGCACCCTGAAGTTGTTGGTCGCCGCTCGCGACGCGGGGGTGAAGCGCGTTGTCTTCGCCTCTTCATCTTCAGTATATGGTGACAGCCCTACCCTTCCCAAGCGCGAGGATATGCCCACTCAGCCGTTGTCTCCCTACGCTGTCAACAAACTTGCGGGGGAGGAATATTGCAAGGTTTTTGCACGCGTCTACGGGCTGCCGACCGTGGCGTTGCGCTATTTCAATGTTTTCGGCCCCAGGCAAGACCCCAAATCGCAGTACGCCGCCGTGATACCGGCCTTCGCAAGGGTGATGCTCAACGGAGAGGAGCCGACGATCTACGGTGATGGGCTACAGACGCGCGATTTTACCTATGTCAGCAATGTGGTGAATGCAAATCTCCTCGCGTGCCAGGCTGAGGCTGCCGTAGGGTGTGCGCTAAACATAGCGTGCGGAGAGCGGATTTCACTTCTGGATTTGGTCTCCGAAATAAACGCTATCATAGGGGCGAATTTAGAGCCTCGGTTCGAAGAGGAGCGCAAAGGGGATGTGAAGCACTCGCTCGCCGACATTAGCGAGGCGAGGAAGAAGCTGGGCTTCACACCGAGTATCGGCCTGCGTGAAGGTCTTACCCGCACCATCTCTTCGATCATGGAGAAAAGCGAGGGCCAGCCGCCCAGTGGAGTTTGAAGAGTATAAAATCATGTACGAGGCGGAAGATACCCATTGGTGGTATCGAGGCCTGCGCGGTGTAATGTTCAACCTCCTGCAACTCGATAGAGCGAAAGGGCGCGCTCTAAAGATTCTCGACGCGGGCTGCGGCACCGGCGGCAACCTCAACGCGCTACGTCTGGCAGGCCAAACCAACGCGGTGGGCTTCGACCTGAGCAATGTGGCGTTGGGTTTTTGCAAGCAGCGCGGCCTGGATAACGTGCGGCACGGCTCTATCACCGATGTGCCCTTCTCTGAGGATAGCTTTGATATAGCAATCTCGTGCGACGTGCTCAACGACGCAGGAAACGAGGATGAGTCGGTGGCGTTGCGTGAGCTATACCGCGTGCTGAAGCCGGGCGGTAAGCTCTTCCTGAACTTGCCTGCCTTCAGCTTTCTGAGGAGCGAGCACGACCGCGCCACATCCGTAGCTCACCGCTATACAAAGGGAGAGATCAGCCGCAAGCTGAGAGCGGCTGGTTTTATTGTCAAGCGTGTTACTTACTGGAATATGCTCCTCTTTCCGATAGTGGTGTCGGTGCGCCTTCTCAGCAGGGAGAAGCCCGAAGACCTGCATAACCCGGCTCGCTCTGACATCGTCCTGCCCCCGCCCTTAGTCAACAACATTCTGTCTGGGTTTGAGTGGATAGAGCACCATATGCTCCGCTATATTGATCTTCCTATCGGCTCATCAGTAGCGGTTGTTGCGCGCAAGCCCCGGCAGCGATAGCGAGTGAATTGTGGGCAGAATCGTGCGTGAAGGGGTCAAACTGACGCGTGAGCGAAACTTGACACTCCACAGGCTTTCTGATATACTGAGCACTGGTTGATAGATGCGGGCGTGGCTTAGTGGTATAGCGCGTCCTTGCCAAGGACGAGGTCACGGGTTCGAATCCCGTCGCCCGCTCTAGAGGGAAGCCGTAGGCGCTTCCCTTTTTGTTACCCTGCCGCGCCTTCTGGCCTAGTGGCTGGCGAAAGAGCGATTTCCGATTTATAATTCGCGTGCAAGGGTGCAGGCACGGGTGTGTAGCCTCTGCATGGGCCGGAGTGGCGTAATGGCAGCCGCGCTCGACTTAAAATCGAGTGGGGAAACCCGTGCGGGTTCGAATCCCGCCTCCGGCACAGATAAACCGCGCGATCTTGGCTCAAGGCTGTTTGACAGTTGAAGCTGATCCGAGCTAAAGAGACGCAGCTTAGAGCGTGTTATGAACTTTTGATTCTTGAAAAGGAGGGTGATAGAGTGCCGACGGCCAAAGAAGCAATTGATGCATATGTAGATGCCTGGAACAGTAGCGACCCAGAGACGGGTGGCCGCCTGGTTGAGCAAGCCATGACAGAAGACGCGCTAATGGCTTATCCAAGATTTGAAGCCCGTGGTTGGGAAGCTATTTCGGAGTTGATAGCTACATATAAACACCAGTCACCAGGTGTGAGCATTGAATTGACGAGCAATGTCGAGGAGCATCACGGCTGGATGCGGTTTGGGTGGCGCATGCTTGGTGCGGATGGGTCTGTACTTGGTGAGGGCGAAGACGTGGGTGAAGTAGGTGATGATGGGCGATTTATCAGGGTGCTCGGCTTTCGAAATCCTCTGCCACCGCTTGGTTAGAGCTGGTGGCGAAAAGCACACTCCTTTGTGAGCACCAGCCTTGCGATGCCGCAGTTCATAACAGGCTCTAGATCACAAACTTGCCGTTCTCATATAGCGTCTCATCGTCTACTGTGATGCGGCCATGGTGCATGTCAGTAACTATGTCCCAGTGTAGCGCAGATTTGTTGGTGCCTCCGGCGTTCGGGTAGGCGTTGCCGAGGGCGCAGTGTATGGTGCCCGCGATCTTCTCGTCAAAGAGAACGTTGCGGGTGATGCGCGTCACGCCTGGGTTGGTGCCTATTGCGAACTCCCCCAGCTTGTTGGAGCCTGCATCAAGCGATAGCATCGCGGCCAGGTAGTCCTCCCCTGCTTCCGCGCTGAAGCGGGTCACTTTGCCTCCCTCGAAGGTGAGCTTCACGCCTTGTACCGTGCGCCCGTTGTGGGAAGCAGGATAAGAAAAGCTGATCTGCCCTTCAACGCTATCCTCGACGGGCGAGGTAAAGACCTCGCCGCTGGGGAAGTTGCGCTTGCCGTCGGAGTTGACGAAATTACGGCCCTGGATGGACAATCGTAAATCGGTGTCGGGCGCTTCCACATGCACATTGCGCTTGCCCGCCAGCCAGTCTATTATCTTCTGCTGCTCGCGAGAGACCTGCTGCCATCGCTCCACAGGGTCTTCATCGCCGTCGAGCAAGCAAGCGTGGAAGACGAAATCCTCGAACTCTGACAGGCTCATCTCAGCGTCCTGAGCATACGCCTGGGTTGGGAAGAGGGTGAGGCTGTGGGGACGGTTCTCCATTATTCGCTGCATATATGTGGCCGAGATAGGCGACTGCCCCTGGGCGAGCAACGCCTGGCGATCTGGGTCAATGTTGTTGGCCTCTCTGGTGTTTTCTTCGCTCAAAATTCGCAAGATCGCGTCTGATTTCTGCACCATCATCAGGCGATATGGGTCAAGGTGGGTAAGTTGGTCATTGCTGCCCGTGCGCAACAAAATCTCCTTCACGCCGGGAGTGTCGAGTAGCACGTAAGGGTGCGCGCCGCGCCGCAGCACCTCGGCATAAACCGCCTGCACAAGTGGTATTGCTGCTGTGGTAGCGTTGATCGTCACCATCCAACCGGGCTGCACACCCAGTGAATAACCGACCAGCACCTGTGCCATCTTCTCGATTCGTGGGTCTTGTAACACTATAGCTCCTGCTTTCGTTTGCTGCTGAGGTCTATATGGGCTGACACTTGGCAATTGGCTATCATGCGTTTCACGCGACAACTTCAAGCACAGAAGGCGGCGGGTCAACGGGTACATCGGAGATAACGAAGGCGGTTTCCAGGGTAGGCCTGATACTGCCGGCAATCTCCTCTGTCTGAGCGTATATGCTCGCAAGATTCTCGCCTGCTCCTACCGCCTCGCCTATCTTCTTGTGCACCACAAAGCCTACCGCGTGGTCTACCTGCGCGCCTTTCACCGCCCGGCCCGCGCCTATCGCGACTGAGGCGCGGCCTATCGCCTCGGCGTCTATCGCGGCGATGTAACCGGCCTTGCGGGCGGGTAGTACCTGCTGCACGGCTGCCTGGGGCAAGAGGCCGGGATCGTCGATAAAGGCCGGGTCACCACCCTGGTTCTGTACGAATTGGCGGAACTTTTCGAGGCCTTTGCCCGCCTCCAGTGTCTTGCGCATCAGAGCAATGCCTTCGCCCACAGTCGAGACTTTGCGCGCCATATGTAGAAGGTGAGCGCCCAGGGTGAACGCCACCTCAACCAGGTCGGCTGGGCCTTCACCTTTGAGTGTTTGCACAGCCTCAGCGACCTCAAGGGCGTTGCCTACAGCCCAACCGAGGGGCTGATCCATGCCCGAGAGCACCGCGCGCACCTGCAAGCCAACGTCGCGACCAATATCGCGCATAGCCACAGCGAGGGCCTGCGCCTCCTCCAGGGTCTTCATGAAGGCGCCTCGGCCCACCTTCACATCCAGCACCACGGCGTTGGCTCCCGCCGCAATTTTCTTGGACATGATGCTGCTGGCGATCAACGGGATGCTCTCGATGGTGGCCGTCACATCGCGCAAGGCGTAGAGCTTGCCATCGGCGGGCGCGAGATCAGCGCTCTGTGCCGCCACCACGAGGCCAACACGCTTCACACCATCAACAAACTCTTCGGGAGAAAGCTGTGTGCGGAAGCCTGATATAGACTCGAGCTTGTCAATCGTGCCGCCTGAGAAGCCGAGGCCGCGCCCCGACATCTTTGCCACCGGCAGGCCCGCCGCCGCCACCAGAGGCGCAACCACAAGGGTGGTCTTATCTCCGACACCGCCTGTCGAATGCTTATCGGCCACAAAGGGGCCTATGCTCGACAGGTCAAGGCGCTTACCCGAGGCTACGATAGCGCGAGTGAGGTTCGCGGTTTCGCTGGGGGTCATCCCCTGGAAGAAGACTGACATGAGCCAGGCGCTCGCCTGGTAGTCGGGGATCTCGCCACTCGTGAAGCCGGAAACCAGCCATGATATCTCGTCAGCCTGTAGTTCGCGACCATTACGCTTGGCGGCAATCAGGTCAACCGCTCTCACCTGCTCATCTCCTTGTCGGGCGCGTCCGGCTCGCCCGTTGGAGTGCACCCCAGGAGATTGCAAAGCTCTACCGGCTCTCCATTATGCATATAGCGCCGCGGGACGCGCGGAGTTAAGCCGCAAAGTATCTCGTAGGAGATAGTGCCTGCCCAACGGCCCAGATCGTCGGCGGTGACTACCTCGTCACCCTGGCGTCCGATAAGCACCACTTCATCACCCTCGACCACCTGGGGCAATTCGGTCAGGTCAACGCTCATCTGGTCCATGCTGACACGCCCCACCACGGGACAGCGAACTCCGCGCACCAGCACTTCGCCTTTGTTGGAGAGCGCTCTATTATAGCCGTCGGCGTAACCCACCGTGACCAGGCCAATCTTAGATGGGCGCTCTGCTGTCCAGGTACGCCCGTAGCCCACTGTGTCGCCAGGCTCCGCGCGGAAGACGCGAGCAAGGCGAGTGCGTAAGGTAAGGACGGGCTGGAGGCTAATAGTATCTCTCAGCAAGGGAGAAGGCAAGTGCCCACTCAGGATGATGCCGACGCGCACCATGTCAAAGCGCGCCTCCGGCATCGCGAGTGCGGCGGCGGAGTTGGCGGCGTGTACAATCTCAAAGCTGATACCATTCTCGGCTGCTTGCCGGCGTATTCGGTTGAAGCGCTCAAGCTGCTGGCGGGCGAAGCCCAGGTCGGGCGCGTCTGCATCAGCGAAGTGGGTCATCAAACCCTCAAGTCGGAGATGAGGCAGTTGGAGAATGGCGCGAGCCAGCGGCAAGAACTCGTTGGGCAGGCAGCCATAGCGCCCAAGGCCGGTGTCAACTTTGATATGAACAGGTAGTTGGCCTAATGGTAAGTCACACTGGTGGGCGGCTTCCTCAAGGGCTATTGCTGTGCGCGTGCGATGCAGTGTGATGGTCAGGTTGTTGCGTACAGCGAGCAGGGCTTCGTCGGGGGGCACATAGCTCATCACAAGAATGGGCACGCTGTAACCTGCGCGGCGCAGCTGTATGCCTTCGTCAACACAAGCCACAGCGAGCATTGACGCGCCGCCTTCGAGGGCCGCCGCCGCGACCCAGGGCGCACCGAGGCCGTAGCCATCCGCCTTGACCACAGCCATCACACGGCAGCGAGGGCCAATCACTCTTCTGAGCGCCCGCACGTTCTGCGCGATAGCCGAGAGGTCTATCTCGGCCCGCACTGGCCTGCCCCAGCTTGCCGAGTCGTGGCCACGTATCGCACCGGCAGCAATCTCTAGCTCCGCCATCTCGATTCTCTCAGCCTTACGCGCCCTTGCCGCTGCTGTCACGCAGCTTGTGCTGGGCGCGAGCGATCAGCACGGGCAAGTCACCCGCCAGCCCACCTGACGGGCCATACTCATCCCTGAGCAAGTCGCCCGCCATGCCATGCAAGTAAACTCCGGCGCATGCTGCCTTCACTGGCGCAAGCCCTTGTGCGAGCAGCCCGGCGATCACACCTGCCAGCACGTCGCCCGTGCCTGCGGTGGCGAGAGCGGGATTAGAAAATGGGCTGATATAAATCTCCCCAGCCGGGTCTGCAATGACAGTGGCAGCGCCTTTAAGCGCCACTATCTGCTTCCATTTGGCGGCGGCGTCGGCGGCTACTCTCACCCGGTCGCTTTGCACATCTTCTACTGTGCTACCGAGGAGGCGCGCCATTTCGCCGGGGTGGGGAGTAAGGATACTCCCTTGCGGCACGATGCTAAACCACTCTTCATTTTCCGCAAGAATGTTGAGCGCATCCCCATCGAGCACCAGCGGCGGCAAGCCGACCTGCGCCTTCTCTGCTTCCTTAGTGGCGCTCTCATGTACTCGCGACGCGAAGCCGATAGGCTCGGCAACCGGGCGCACAGCGGCTTCGGCAGTCCCAAGTAGAGCACGAAGGAAGCTTGCTGTTTCCCGCTCCTTGCTGATACCGCAGCCTACAAGGAGCGCCGAGTAGCCCTCAACGGCGCTATGTACTTTCTCGGCAGCATGGCTCGCGATCACCCCCATGTCCGAGGGAAGAAGCACAAAGGTGCTTTCGGTCAACCGGGAGGCGAGGATCGGGAGCAAGTCACCCGCGCAGGCGAGAGTGACTAACCCCGCGCCTGAGCGCATGGCCCCCTCTGTGGCGAGGGCAGCCGCGCCTATATAGTTTACCGAGCCTGCGACAATCATCGCCTTGCCGAAGGTGCCCTTGTTGGCGTCGTCGGGCCGCTCCGGCAGCATCTCGCGCACGCTCTCATCTGTAAGCAGCTCCCCTGATGCCGTTTTGTTGCTGGTGGTGCTCAATCCAATATCTCCTATTGCTATCTCGCCCGACAATCTTTTGCCAGGCTCTAATACGTGTCCATATTTGAGGTATCCCAGGGCGACGGTGAAATCGGCGGGCAGCGCCACACCCCTCACGCGCCCCCTATCGCTGTCAATGCCACTTGGTATATCAACCGCGATTATACGTTTGCCCGAGCGCGCTGCTGCCTCTATGATGCCCGCCAGCTCTCCTTCAACGTCGCGCACCAGGCCCGTACCAAGTAAACCATCCAATCCAACGGTGGACCAGTGAAGCGCATCTTCAAGCGTCTGTCTGTAATTGCCAGCTTCAAGAGCCGTTATCTCGACCCGCAGTAACTTGAGTGGATCGCGCAGCCTTGCGTCCTTTGCGGAGGCTCGCGACCATGTATAACAGCGCACCTCCCACCCATGTTGGCGCAAATAACGGGCCGCCACAAGAGCATCCCCGCCGTTATTACCGGGGCCGGACAAAACCAGCACTCGTTCGTTTGTTTCCGCGCCGAGCCGATTTATTGCAAGGCGGGCAATTTCCTGGCCTGCACGCTCCATCAACCCTTCATACGTTGCGCCTTGCGCCACCGCCTGCGCCTCAATTGCTCGCATCTCCCCGGCTGTCGCGATACGGTATTTCGTGGTACCTGCATAAAGCCGGCATTCCAGGCTCAAGCTGCGGCCACCGATGCTACAACCATCGCGCAGGCCAGCATACGGCTGTGCGTGAGGCTTATAGCCCATGTGGTCAGCCCTATCTCCGCCGCGCGCTCTTTGGCTCCCCCGTGCAGGAAGATAAGAGGCTTGCCGCGCCTATCCGGGAGGATTTCGATGTCGCGCCATATCAGGCCAACGATGCCTGTGCCCAGTGCCTTGGAAGCAGCTTCTTTGCCCGCGAAGCGTGCCGCAAGCTCCGGGTACCTGCCACGACAAAATGCAAGCTCACGGTCAGTCCACACTCGGTGAAGGAAACGCTCACCCCAGCGCGTGATAGCCGCCTCGATGCGCTCTATTTCGATCAGGTCAACGCCACATTGCAAGCCGCCGTCGAGGGCGTCAGAAACAGCCAAGCCCTGCATCATCGGCCAGGGCGGCAGACCTACAAGAGAGCTGGGACTGCGGTACTCCTCCGGTGACATTGCTATTTGCGGCCTACACCGGCGTAAGTGAAGCCGAGGTCTCGCATCTCCTTTGGATCGTAGACGTTGCGTCCGTCCACCAGTATAGGGTGTCTCATCACTTTATGCAGCTTCTCCATGTCGAGCTGCTTGAACTCGTTCCACGCCGTGATGAGCAAGAGGGCATCGGCTCCGGCTGCGGTCTCATATGCGTCAGAGCAGAAGTGTACACCTTTCACCTGCGAGCGGGCCACCTCCATAGCAACAGGATCATAGACATGTATCTCCGCGCCCTGCTCGCGCAGCGCCTGTAGAATATCTACAGCAGGGCTTTCGCGCATATCATCAGTATCTGGCTTGAAGGAGAGGCCAAGCACGCCTATGCGCTTGCCTTTGACATCGCCGCCAACCAGCCTCACTACTTTATCCACGAATAGACGACGCGCGTCTTTGTTTATGTCAATCACAGCGTTGAGAAGCGCGGGGCGGGTATTACTCTGCTCGGCCATATGCGCCAGGGCTTTTACATCCTTAGGAAAGCAGCTCCCA